>JAUNSR010000013.1:74089-79621 GCA_030539115.1 Bacteroidales bacterium | reverse complement strand
CGGGGCTTTTTGATTAATATTTAATTCGTCCCGGTTTTAACGGGACACTAATGAAGAGTTTTATAAAAACAAGAAAAAACCTCCCTGTTTTTTTAATTGGAAGGTTTTTTTATTGCAGTATTTAAAGATAGAAGTGTAATTATTCATCTTTTAATTCAGTCTGAAAATAATTGTCCAAACCTGCTGACAACTTTTAAAGATGTCTTTATTCTTTTTTAACGTCATCAGCCGGTGTTTCCTCCTCCTTTAGCTTTTGCTCAACTTCATCTTCACCTTTTGGTAAAGCCGGTTTTTCTATTTCAAAAATATCTTTAAATAATTTTTCAAACTGAACCTTGGACATAGCACCCTGTGCCATCTTTGGCTCACCATCCAGGGGAATAAACAGAATAGAAGGGATACTTCTTATACCAAACATCTTAGAAAGAGTCTCCTCATGTTCAGTATTTATTTTGTAAATATCTATTATGTCCCTGTATTCCACTGCCAAATCTTCCAATATTGGAGAAACCATTTTGCAAGGGCCACACCAATCGGCATAAAAATCAACAACAACGGGCAATTTACCCACATATTTAAATTCTTTCTCTTTGGAATAATCAAAAATCTTTTCCTTAAAAGTTTCCTTGGTTAAATGTTCTATCATAACTATACATTTTTTAGCGGTTTATACACTGTTTTTTTGTAGATAAATTATACTGTAATTAATTTCCTGCAAACATGTTGACTTAGAAATAGAACATATACCTTTAATTGATGTTCGAATAATAAATGCTATTTTTAAATTTTAATTTTTATTGGCATCATCAGCAGTTATAATATCTTCAGGAAGATTACTTAATCTTAGGTTCCTTTTAATATTTGTAATATAAGATTCAATCTGAGGTGGCAGAACCAACTTTTGAGTACTCTGATAAAAAGTGATTTTCTTAGGCTCAAAATGATAAACGTTGGCAACATTTCTTGCAATGTTTATCATTACAATCCACATGCCTTGTGAGCATTTTTCCGTCTTGCAGTTGGTAATATAAATCACATTCTTGGCTCTGTTCAATGGTGAAGGTACATTCCACTCATCTTTCATCTTTTGAAAGTCTTTGCCAAGAGCTGTATGAAGAGTGCTGTCTACTGAAGCATTGGCAAAAAACAGGGTGTCATTTATGTATTTACCTATATTTTCTTCAAGAATCATCCAAGGATTTGCAACTCTTGCAGAGTTAGACCTTTGAGCAACAACAGGGCTCTCACCTTTTTGGTTAGATTTACAGCCAATTAAAGCTATGAGAGTAACTAATAACATAAGAGAAAAGTGTTTCATAATAAAACTGATTTAGATTTATTGTTTGCTTTTACATTATAAATAACAATTAAAAACTATTGCCCCAAAACAGTTTCCTATATAATTCAATCCTATATTATCATAACATTTTAAATATCCTAAGGTTTCGGCTTAATGCTTTTTCAAGCAATTTTTCTCATCAGTCGTTCTATCAACACGTTTTTATTTTTAATACATACCTTTTACTCTTTATAGACAATAATCACAAGTCATTATTTTGAATATTGCTAAAAACATCTCTTCTCAGAAATTAATAACATTTTCTTTATAAAAATTTGGAATTTAGCCTGTAAGTTAGAAATCAGCAATATTCAAATTCTAATATTAAGATGCTTCAATCATCGGTTTACCGATCTAACCATTGATTTTGTTCTATTCATTTTCAAATACCCAAGACAAAGCGTTGTGTAAAAGATGAGTAAAATTGCTTGACTCAAATAATTTCGCACTATGTCCCATTTGAATATATAGATTTTTAGCCTTTACATTTTCGTTAATCCATACAACCGGATGATCGCCCATTGTAACAGATGATTTCGGGTTGTAAGTCGATTCATCAACACTTGCCAATACATGAACATTCTCTCTTGGACTTTTGTCATAGGTGTACCATTCATCATCTTCCAAAGTGAATTTCTTATCAATGCCCTTCATTATATAGTGTTCCTTATCTTCAACAACTATCTCCCCATCTGCCAAAGGAGCTATATAATTCTTAAAAGTTATGCCTCCCATAAAGTTGCTGAACCATTTCCAAAGAGGATAACCGTCAAATTCTCCGAGAAGAGTGGCATGATGAAAACCAATCCAAGCACCGTGCCCATCATTAATGTAATCAACAAAATTTTTTTCAGCCTCTTTAGTCCAAGTATATGGAGGATAATCGAGTTGTACAATCAAATCTGTCCTGTTTATAAAATCCTTATCACTCAAGCAGTCCGGATTATTATAAATTTCAATTTTCATATTCTGAACTTTGCTCTCATCTTCAAGCCATTTTATGGCAGCTTCGGAGAATGCTTTATGCTGGCCTCCGTTTTCTGTAATGACAACTACTTTATGAATATTGTTGTATTGATTTTTTCTCTCTATCAATTCTTCAAATACAGTTTTTCTCAGACTCCCATCATTGTCATCACCGCTATAATCCCAATACATACCTCCGAGTAGGTCCTCATTTAATATGTAACGGCATTTTATTGCAATAGAGCGTTTGTTGTCGTAGCCTAATACAAGCTCGCCATCTTTGTCAATTAAATAAGGAACCTGAGCATTTTCATCCCAGCATTGCTGATAGTCCTTTGAGAATATTATATTCTTGTAATCTACAAAATCATCAAAATTTTTTGCACCACGCCCATAAAAAGGCATTCCCATCACAATCATAGATTTTGGAATCCCCGCTTTAATATGTGCTTTAACAGCCTTGTCAGAGTTCATCCAACCACTATTTTTAGATTCATATAGTGCAGCATGATGTTTTGGAGCACCTCCCATATCATATGCCATAATATTTACAAAATCTATATATTTTAAAATGTTTTTAAAGTCGATATGTTCTGCCGAGGCTGAGGAGGCAAGAGTAAGAAGATTATCTTTTCCTATTGCTTTACGAATATCGCGCATCAGCAAAGTATAATTTTTGGTATCCTCCGGCGATGATGAGATGTTGGCTGCATTGCTTGTAGGATATTCCCAATCAATATCTATTCCATCTATGTCGTATTCTTTAATAATGCGTTTACAATCTTTTGCAAAAAGTTTTCTGTTTTTATCATCAGCAGCCATCTCGCTGAAACGTCCGCTTCCCCAGCCTCCAATAGAAAGAAGTACCTTAAGATTCTTGTTTTCTTTTTTAAGCTCTGCAATATCTCTTAGACGCTCTTCATTTGAAATGTTCACACCATTGAAGCTCTCATTGACGTGCCCAAAAGCATAATTGATATGAGTCATATATTTAGTTTCAGGTATCTCTGAACTCCAAGATGTCACATAAGCAACAATTAATTTGTTGGAATCTTGCTTAAAACTTGGATTTTTGGAATAAATATTTGCAGAGAATAAAAATGCATATACAGCTATTATATAATTTATGGTTTTCATGTTTTGCTGATTTTACTGTTACCTCATTCTATAAATTGTTATAAAATATAGCATGCCTTTTTGTCCAATTTTGAATATCCAATATTCATATTCTTTTTTGAATATATAGTTTCCTTATTTAGTGAAAGGATCTCCTTTTGGGTCAAGACTGACAATCCAACGGAAAGCATTGACAAAAAGAAGATTTTGTGTGGCATCAATAAATTCCTCATCACCATGTCCCATGTTCAGGTAAATCATCCTGTATTTTTTGTTTGTCCATACAATTGGAAAATCCCCGAAATTTACAACATCCTTTATTCCAATAGGATAATTTTTGGGTGATAAAGACAAAAGCACCTCTATATCCTTGTTTTTTGAAGGACTCGGATTCCATTGATACCATTCACTCGCGGGAGCAACAAATTCTTTGGGAATGTTTTTCATTACAATATGCTTTGTCTTATTTATCTTCATCAATGCCGGCTGAGGAGGCCAGTTATTGCAATAAAAGACACCTCCTCCAAGAAACTTTACAAACCAAGGCCAATTTGTATTTCTGTCATTATAGGCAGCGGCATGAAAACCAATCCATCCACCACCATTTTCCATATATTTTTCAAACACCTCACGTTCGTTTTTTGATGTAGGAGCTGCATTAATCATTATTATAACGCTGTATTCAGTCAATTTTTCATAACCGAACTTAGACATATCTTTTGTGATGTCAAGATAGAATCCATTGCCATAGTTTAATTTTTTGAAAAAGTTGACAGCCTGTTTTGCAAACTCCACATGAGCTTCTTCAGCATTATCGGAATAATAAATGAGGGCTTTGAATCTTTGGGTTTTGGCATAATTGGCAGGATATTCACCTTTTGTTTGTGAATAGACTGAAAGTGCAATTGAAGCGAAGAGCAAAACAAGGCAGAGTTTGAGTGTTTTCATTATATTGGTGTCGTTAAAAGGTTTGCTGATATCATCAAAACTGTAAAGCCGATTGCTTATAATTAAGAATTTAATATAGATGATAAAAATGTCTATTGCAATTATACTAATTATTTAATAACAAAATACTTATTTCATAATAAATATTTTATTATTACAAATTAATCTTTTAATATCTTGCCTTTATATACATTCATGCAGTCACACCTTGCTTGAAATACAATCATTCCAATAATTGCATTATATAATTTTAAATCTCAAGCTCATTAAATACACCAAAACGGCTTATTCTATTCTAACCCCAATAAAACTTCCATCCATATTAAACGCCGGTTCACCCATTCTCAACTCATCTGCTCGAACGGTAACCAAAGTAGGCTTATCATCACCTTTTTTTATATAATTCCATATCTCTTCATTAAATTCCCGAGTAAAACCATGCGGTTGAAGTTGAACATATATCAATGACTCAGGATCCAATTCTATGCCATTGCTTAGCTTTATCATGACAATATATAAATTTATTTATATAAATAACACATTATAGATTCGTTCGGTTTATCACACAGTATTTGAGCAAGGATTATTTATCTATTTTAATAAAAAATAAAACGATAAAAAGCTTTATTGTTATAGTTTTTTTGAATTTAACAGAGCAATAATCTCTTTTCAATTGTTTTAATGAGATTTGATAAGTTATACCAACTGCATTAAATTAATAATTGATATTTTTAAGGTCTTTAAAAATGCCGGCTCAATTTCTATATCAAATTATTTAATCTTTAAGCACTATAATTGCTTTAAAATTGGTTGTTTTAAAATTTATAAAATTATATTTTTAATTAATAAGCTTATTTAAATGCTTGAAATATATATTTACTTTAATAAATAGTTAACATATTTACTCTCCTATATTTAACATTTACTGTCAGCCCATTTTTTGAGAAAACAATCATTTATTTTTTAATATCAAATTTCAAAACAAAAATTTCAACCATCCTTTTGCCACATTTCCTACTGTTTTTTCTGAAAATCATAGTAGAAAATTTTAAAATGACCGATTAAAAAAATGTTATCGTTGTAAGAATTACAAAAATGACTGATGAAAATTTTATTTTTAAAATTTATATGCCTGAAATTTAAACTGATAATTATATTGTACG
>JAUNSR010000013.1:2275-74079 GCA_030539115.1 Bacteroidales bacterium | reverse complement strand
TTATATTTTTTCTTGGTGAGTCAAACTGTTGAAAATTAAGATATTAAAATTTTTATTGCTCCTCGATGATGAAAAAGTGTCAAATTTTAGAAATTCGGTTATTTTGAATGTTTAAAACAATAAAAATTGTAATGATTATATTGGCGATTTGGATTGTAAATTAACACTTCAAATAATCAAATTAACACTCTTCCTCTGACTTTCTCACATCTTTTCTCTCTTGTTGAAACATATTAATGAAAGCACATTTCAAACCAATTTAAATGACTTGCTATATCTAAAGGTCTTCAAAATTAAGAATATCCTCCCTATTTAAATTGATTGTCTTACAACATTGTCAGTGAATAAATTTGGTGTGGAAAATTTCAGCATTGCAATGAAATCAATAATACCCATAAAAGATATAAGATATTTAATCCTTGATTTAAAGTAAGAGGTAGCTTTATAATTGATTGGTGCGGAAATAATTCGCAATATAAATTCTATAAAACATAGAAGTGCTTAAATAATTGATACACAAATAAAAAAGTATCTGTATTTGCTCATTACACTGAATGATTGAAGAGTTGCAGCGCCAAGACCTATCCAAATATCTATTTTTGAAATAGAATGGCTTTAAAATCGACAAGGGAGAATTTCACTCATTGAAAATCTCCCTTTAAAAACTTCTACTCTCTGAGCCGGCTTGATGCATTCAGAATGATCATTGCAAAAAAATGTTAGAGTTTCAAACATTCTTTTTGCATGGTCGACAAGTTATCCTTTGAGATTTAAACATTTAGATTGATGAAATGTTGAAAATTACAATGATTTTTTAGAAAATTTTTCTGTTGGCAAAAAATGATGTTTTAAATCCATTCAGCCTTTTCCCCAATTAAGCATTTGGCTTATTTACTTGTTTTTTTAAAACAATTTTGCTCTGCAAGTTCTTCTATAAAGCCCTTTTAAGAATAAATATTTAATCATCGATTAAAATAAAGGCGGCAAATAAAATTTTGCCGCCGCAGTATACAAATAAAAAAATAACCAAAAATTAATCAACCATATTTATAACAAATCTCTTGTATACCATCATAACCTAATTGAAACTTGATTGATGACTACTTTTCTTTTATTCTGCTGCAGTCCAATAGCAGCGCTTCGGAGATATAATTTTACCTTCTTCTTTCAATTTCTTAAATGCTTTGTCAACTTCCTTTCTCTCGATTCCTGAAATCTCAGCAACTTTACCTGCATTAATTGGTTCTGAATAAGATTTGATTGTTTCTAATACTTTATTTGTTGTTTCCATAGAAAAAATATTTGTTTTCTGTGATGAATTATTAAATAAAAACTTACTGTCTGTTTTTGTATTAGCAAAGCTATATAAAAAAACATTATCAATAAAATAGATAATGTTTATATTAATATTCACATCGTCTATATTGAAGCCTTTATGTAAGAGAACTTATTTATTATAAAACTATATCTCTTTATAAGTCAAGTAATACTCCAAATTTTAAAAAGAATAAGTAAATATTCAATACTAAAAAAAATATGTATTTAAATAGGTAATGATAAAACAAATAATATTAACTTAGTGTTACCAATAAATAAAAAGGTAACACTGGATATTTTTTAGAAATAACACTGCATAAAACGAATTTTGAAACAAAAAAAATAATTGAAAATAATGATTAACATGGTGATAAGAAAAAATTTAATTCCATTGATTATTGTAATCGGTCTTTTATCTATACAAGGATTAAAAGCAGAGACAAATGACAATAAAGATTTATTATCCAGAACCACCAATAAAGAAAAAGAGAATAGTTTGGATGGGAATTTTAAAGGATACAAGACTGATTCTGTTCAGCACATTCAGGAGATTGTAGTTACCGGAACCAATTTAGCAACAAAAAAGAACCTTCTTCCATATAGCATAAGTATCGTGTCAGGTACAAAAATTGAGAACAGCGGCGAAAATAATGTATTAAAAATATTGTCCGGAAGAGTTCCGGGAATGTTTGTGACAGAGAGAGGAGTAGGCGGCTTCGGTATCTCAACGGGAGGTTCTGGAGGAATAAAAATAAGAGGAGTAGGAGGCTCGCCTACCAGTCAGGTGTTGATGATGGTCGATGGGCAGCCACAATTTGCAGGTATATACTCTCATCATGTTGCAGATTCCTATACCTCAGACTATGTAGAAAAGGTAGAAGTTATAAGAGGCCCGGCTTCGGTGCTTTATGGATCAAATGCAATGGGTGGTGCAGTGAATATAATCACCAAACATGCAATAACGGATGGAGTGTTTAATAATCTTTCTGCCATGTATGGTTCATATAATACTTCGAGGTTCAACTATTCGAATATGGTAAAACATGGACGTTTTTCTTCAGTTTTGACACTCAATTATGAAAATAGTGATGGCATAAAGAAAGACTTTGATTTTTCAAAAGGTGGAGGATATGCAAAAGTCGGTTATGATTTTAGCGATAACTGGTCTGCAAATATAGATTATAATCTGATGAAGTTTGCCGGTAATGATCCAACCTATATTACTGAAGATTCGCCGGAGCCATATCATCAGAATATTTTAAGAGGTGCGGGTTCTTTAAACCTAAACAATAACTATGGCACCACTTCAGGAAGCATAAAAATGTTTTACAGCTATGGTAATCATTTTATAAAAGATCCAAAACCATTTCATTCAACAGACGATCATCTTGGAGTTATAGCATATCAGTCGTTTTCATTGTTTAATGGTAATGCCGTAACTGCGGGCTTTGATTTTACCAATTATTCAGGCCGCATACCTCTTTCAGGAGGAACTGCGCATACCGAGGGGAGCATGTCTACAATTTCAAAAAAGACGGTTACAGAGAGCGCTCCCTATATTGTTGTGGCGCAAAGTTTTCTTGATGAGCTATTCTCTTTAAATGCAGGACTTAGATATGTGATTAATGATAAGTTCGGCAATAAGTTGGTGCCTCAAGGTGGTATTACATTGTTTCCTCTTTCTGATAATATTATTAAGGCATCTTTGGCAAAGGGGTATAGAAATCCCTCATTTAGAGAACTGTATCTTTACAGGCCTGCAAACCCTGATCTTAAATCTGAAGAAATGATGAACTATGAGATTTCATATACAAGATATATGCTTGAAAAGACATTAATGTTTGAATTGACAGGCTATTGGTCTAAAGGCTCCGATTTAATACAGACTGTTGCCAAACCAGAACTTGGACATCCACTAAATGAAAATACAGGTTCATTTATAAATAAGGGTATTGAGGTGAGTTTTGCTTATCATGTACTTGAGAATTTGAATTTCAATTCTTCTTATAGTTATATGAATAGTTCATTAAAAAATCTGACAGGAGCTCCAAAAAATCAGTTCTTCTTTGGTGTAGATTATAAGCCGATAAATAAACTGAAAGTTGATTTGCAAGTGAGGAATATTGGTGGATTGTATGTAGCCTCAGATATTAATAATCAGAATTATACGCTTTTGGATGCAAACATTTCTTATTATGCAGCAGACAATATTGAGGTTTTTGCAAAAATTGATAATATCTTAAATCAAAGATATTATATCAATTATGGTTATGAAATGCCGGGGATTTTGGCTTTTGGAGGTGTAAGGCTTAAATTTTAAATTATTATTCGAATAATTGATGTCAAGCAATGAAATCACAACATTTTGCCATTCCGGGAAAATATCGGATACAAAAACATAAAATGTAACATAATCTTAATGGCTTATTTTAGCGTGTCAATGTTTTGGCACGCTATTTTTGTCTTATAATTGAATTTTCCCGATAGGGTATTGTTAATTCTAATAAAAAATAACATTGATTGTATGAGTCTTTTAAAATGCGGTATCTCTTTTCTATTGTCAGCTTTTGTTGTTTCAATTCAGGCTTATTCGCAAAATATTAAATCGCTTATAAACAGTGATTCAATATATTCAATAAGTGATGAAAAGGTTGTTGAAATGATTAGAAACATGCCAAATATAGAGGTTGGTAAAGGTGTAACTTTTATGCCCAAAGACAATTGGTATAAGATGACGATGCGTTTTAGAATGCAAAATATGGTTGGAATGAGCTTTGATGATAAATTCTCATTGGAAAAAACTGAAGCCCAGGTTAAACGCCTTAGGCTGAGGTTTGATGGATATATCTATTCACCCAAACTTACATATTCTATTCAGCTTGGCTTTACACCCTACGATTCAAAAGAGCTGCCGAATGGCAATGTTAATATTGTAAGGGATGCAATGGTATATTATATTCCCTCTTCTACATGGAATATAGGCTTTGGACAAACAAAAATTAAGGCAAACAGAGCCAGAATTAACTCTTCAAGTGCTTTGCAATTTGTTGACCGTTCAATAGTTAATTCAGAATTTAATATTGACAGGGATTTTGGTTTTTTTGGAGAGTATAACAAGCGTCTTTTTAGCGATTTTAATATTGTAGGAAAAGGTTCAATAACCTCAGGAGATGGGCGCAATTATCAATCTTCGTCAAAAAGTGGCTTTGCCTATACAGGACGTCTTGAAGTTTATCCGATAGGAAGATTCAAGGCTTATGGCGATGTGTTTGAAGGAGATTATCAAAGAGAAGAGACTCCAAAGTTTTTATTGGCAGGGGCATATAGTTTTAACGACAGAGCTTTGAGAGTGAAAGGTCAGACGGGTGATTTAATTTTAAATAATCAAAGAAGAAACATATCCTCTTGGTATGCAGATTTTATATTTAAGTACAGTGGATTTGCCTTTTATGCCGATTGGATGGGCAGAGGGTGCAAAAACTCGTTTATTTATAACAGCGATGATAAGATCGTACAGAATGTCTTTACCGGGCAGGGAATAAATCTTCAAACCAGCTATCTTTTGCCAAGCAAATGGGAGTTTGCATTACGTAATTCAACAATTCTTCCTTCAAATGATATAAAAAGCTTTGTGGGTTATGATTCTTATAATCAGTCAACACTGGGCGTTACTAAATATCTTATAGGTCATAGTTTGAAAATACAGGCTGATGCTTCGTATAATTATAAAAAAGGAATGAGCAGTGATTTATACAACAGATATGAGATAAGATTTCAGGTAGAACTCGGCTTCTAAAAGCAGGGTTGCAAAAAATTTATCCTCATAATTCTCTTTTTAAAAGAGAGATTATATTTTTTATAAAAAATAAAATATTTAAACTTCTTGTTGGGCCTCTCCAACAAGAAGTTTTTTGTATAAATAATCTATTCCGAATGCACCCAAAGGGGCAGTGATAATGATTGATAAAACCGCAATAGTAAGGGCTATATTACCACATGAAAGCCCAAGAGCTAAGGGAATAGATCCGATTGCAGCCTGAACAGTAGCTTTGGGCGAATAGGCAATCATGCAGAAAAACTTTTCCTTAAAATTCAGATTGCTTTTAATCAAAGATACCCAGACACCTGCCATTCTAAAGATTGAGGCAAACAATATAAGTGCAATGGCGTTTATTCCGGCACTTTTGAGATAGTTGATGTCCACAATAGCACCGACAAGAACGAACAAAAGCATTTCGGCGGCTATCCAAAGCTTTAGAAATTTCTGTGATAAACGATTTGCCAAGACTTTGTATTTGAATAATAGTGTGGCTCCCATTGTCATAATGGCAAGTAAACCAGAAAAAGGAAGAATGTTTTTTGCAAAATCTTCTAAGGCAAGAAGCAAAAAACAGATGCTTAACAAAATAATCACTTTAATAGAATCGCGTAAGTGAAATTTTTTGAAATATATCGTCAACCCTATTCCTACGGCAATTCCCAATGCTATGCCACTTATTATTGAAACGGGGATCTCTGCCAGCTGTAAGGCAGAAAATGTAGAATTTGAAACAAACCCGGTTGCAATAGTGAAAAGAACAATAACGAAAACATCATCCACCGAGCCTGCTGCCATAATCATCTGAGGAATGCTTTTATTAATGCCATAACCTCTTTCTATTAGATTCAACATTTTGGGGACAACCACAGCAGGAGATACAGCTGCCACGATTGTTCCTATTAATGCGGCTTCCGAAATAGATATTTTCATCAATGTAGGTCCAAGAAGTATAAATCCAATTATTTCAAAAGATGCAGGAACGAAGCATAAAAGCAAAACCGAGGTGCCAACTTTTATTATTTCATTTATGTTTAATGCCAAACCTGCCCTTAATAGAATTATTACTAATGCCATTCTTCTTAAATCGGGTGATATGGTGATTAGATTTGGTGAAATAAGATTTAAAATGTTCGGACCTAATATTATTCCTACGAGAATCATACCAAGAAGTGCTGGTATTTTAAGCTTGCTGAACAACCAGCCCAAGGCAAGCGATGATAAGAATATTAGAGACAGAGATGTAAGCATTATTGTTAAATTTTTATTTTTTATGATGCAAAATTAAACTTTTGAGCTTATTAAGCAGTCAATATATAATTGTCACTATAACAACAGCGATATAATTGCTGTCCTATTTTATTGTTATTATTTTTGATAGGCTTTTTATTAAATAGTCAATTATTGTAAAATATTGCTTTAATTAATTATAAATCTGAGATTTGTTTTATTAATTTAATGGCGTAAAACACAATTTGGAAATGAAAAACATATTTGTCTTAATTTTTGCTTTTTTAGCTTTGCCGATATATAGCGATTCAATACCTATAAACAGTAACAAAATCATAGATTATTTTAAAGAACTGAATAGTGTCTCGCAGGAGAAAGTTTATATTCATACCGATAAGCCCAATTATGCAGCGGGAGAAAATATTTTTTTTAAGATATATGTTGTAAATTCCACTACTCACAATTCTCATGAAGTAGGCTCAAACTATGTAATGATAGAGCTGGTTAATTCGAAGAAGGAGTGTGTGATGAGTAAAAAGGTGAAAAGAACAGATTCTATCTTTTGTGGAAACCTTTCATTGGATCCAAGCATTGAGCCGGGAGAGTATCTTTTAAGGGGATATACCAACTGGATGTTGAATTTTGATACAGATTTTATTTTTAACAAGAAAATATATATAGGCAATTCTCTTGATGAAACAGTAAAAGAGAATAATCCAAAACAAGTTAATTCCAAAGATTTCAGCGTTACATTTTTTCCTGAGGGCGGAGATCTTATAGAAACAAAAATGCAGAATGTAGCCTTTAAAGCACAAGGTGAGGATGGCTATTCTGTCAATGTGCATGGGTATTTATTGGATGAAAAAGATGACACAATAACTTCGAATATTGCCTCGGTTCATGATGGAATGGGGTCTTTCCCGGTGTTTGATGCAAAGCAGGGTAAAAAGATTTATGCAGTTTTTGCCGATGAGACGGGAAATGAGAAGTCGTTTAAGTTGCCAGATGTAAAAACCTCAGGCTCTGTTATTCAAATTCTTCAGGCAAGAAATGAAATTATATATAAGATTGACCATACTCAGGATGTGCTTCCAACAGATAGTTTTTATGTTGTTGCTCATATAAGAGGATATATTACATATTTGTTGCCCATAGATGGAAAATTTGAAGGGACCAGAGTTCCCAAAGATATTTTTCCGTCAGGAATAATTCATTTCCTGCTTTTGAATAATAAGGGTATGACTGTTAGTGAAAGAATAATTTACAATCGTCCTCCATATTATCCTGAAATAAAAGTTAATGGTGAACCAAAGCTTGCCAAAAGGGAAAAAGAGGAGTTTATGATTGCTGTTGTCGATACTTTTGAAAATAAATATTCAGGCGATTTTTCTATTTCCGTAACTGATGCTGCCTTGGTAAAAAATGATACTATTTCAGACGATATTGTCTCCAATCTTTTTTTGACTTCAGATATAAAGGGGTATGTAGAGAATCCAAGGTATTATTTTAGCGGCGATAACCCAAAGATTAACCAAGCTCTCAATCTTTTAATGATGACTCATGGGTGGAGAAGACATGTAATAAACAATGTGTTTGAGCCATATCCTAAGAATAAAAAATATGATTTCTTTGTTGAGAATGGCTTGGGATTTTCAGGGAAAGTGTCAGGCGCTTTTGGAAGCAATAAAAAGGTTCCTATTTCAGTGGCTACAAATATTGGCAAAGTCGGTATAGTTGAGACTGATGAGAAAGGCTTTTTTACTGTAAGTGGAATAGAATATCCTGACAGTACGCTGTTCTTTCTTCAGAGCGCCGCAAAAACCAGACTGAATATTAATTCAATAGAGGTATTCTCTCCCGAACCCCCAAAATTTATTAATAAATATCCCGTATCAAGAGCGGAAAATCTTAAGATGTCTGATGAATATCTTAATATGGCAAAAAATATGTATTATGAAGAGGGTGGAATGAAGGTCATCAATCTTAAAGGAGTAGTGGTAAAGGCTCAATACAGACCAAAACCTTCAGACCCAAATTATAGATATACAAACTTCTCTGATCATGAAATAACACAGGACAGAATAGATAAAATGGGTGGCTTTCAGACTGCATTTACCATTGCAAGAACATTGCCCGGGATAATGATGGGTGAGCAGGATGGCTTTAAAGTGTTGAAAGTTGCCCGCTCAAATACTATGCCTTATGTAGTTATTGACGATGCCGTATATGAGGATGCAAACATATATATGGAACTTGAGAATATGCCCGCTTCAAGTGTGCAAAGAATCGATTATGTTGGTCCGGAAAGAAACTTCTTTATGAAAAGTAATGGTGCAATTATTGTCACTCTAAGGCCTTTGGCAGAACGTCCGGTTAATAAGCCGTATACCAAGCTTTATAAGCCAAGGGGATATGATACATCGGTTCAATTTTATAATCCTGTTTATGAAACTCCTGAACAAAAAAAACAAAACAAGAACGATTATAGAACAACTATCTATTGGAATCCTGCTTTAAGGGTCGATTCTTTGGGAATGGATTCGTTAAATTTCTATATGAATGATGTTACAACAAAAATGAGGGTTATTATAGAGGGAATAACCGATGAGGGTATACCTCTGCATTTTGAAAAAGTTTTCGGAGAGGAAAAGAAAGACTAATAAATCCAACAGTTTTAATGATAGTGTGTTGTGATATTGAAAATCGAATATTATTGATTTGTACTTGTTGAATTAGATATACTAATAAAAGAGATATAATTTAGTTTATATCTCTTTTACTACTTTACAGGGGTTGCCAAAAGCCATTGTGTTTGAAGGAATGTCTTTTGTGACAATGCTTCCCGCCCCAATGACGCAGTTGTCACCAATTGTGACGCCCGGCATAATTATTACATTGCCTCCAATCCATACATTATTGCCAATAATTACTGGAAGAGCCTTCATTATTCCTTTATTCCTAAGAATCGGATCATAGTGGTGGATTATTGTATAGATACTTACATTTGGACCTATAAATGCATTGTCACCAAATATGACTTCAGCCTCATCAAGTATTGTAAGATTATAGTTGGCAAAGAAGTTCTCGCCAACGCTGATATTTCCAAAGTCGCAGTTGAAAGGGGAGAGGATAGTTACTTTTTCTTTAGTGGATTTGAAAATCTCTTTTAAAATAATCTCTTTTTCTTTCTCCTGACTTCTCTTTAATTGACAATTGTATTCAAAAAGCCTGTCAGCAACAGCTGTAAGTTTGTCCTTTATAGAAATGGAATGACCTTCAAACCATTCTCCTGTTTGGGGAATATCTATCATAAATTTTTAGATTTTTTATTTTTTTTCAAAGATAGTGCAAGCCGAACTCAATCAGCACTCAAAAGATAAAACTTTTGAAGTGGGATTGATGAGGCGCCGCATATCTGCACCAAAGATAAATGAATAATGTTTTGAAAAGAATCATTTTTATGTTTTAAAACAATTCTTATGGCAAAACCTTATATTTAAACTGAATATTTATAATAAAAATTATTAAATTCGTTATGCTAAAAAGTTAATATAATAAGAGTTGAATTTTGCAGAAAAATGTTTTTACTCAATATCAAAACATTTAAATTACTTTTTAAATCTATTCCCAATGAAAAAAATATTCTATCTCTTCTCAATTATTTTCCCCTTGTTTTTTTATTCATGTGCAAAAGATGATGATATCTATCTTTTCTCTTACTTTATTAATAATGGAGAAGATGGTCTGCATTTGGCATATAGTCATGACGGATTAAACTGGGTTGCATTGAATAATGGCAATTCATATTTGCAGCCAACAGTTGGAAAGGATAAATTAATGAGAGATCCATCAATATGTAAAGGCGGTGATGGAAGATATCATCTTGTGTTTACTTCAAGTTGGACAGATAGAATTATAGGTTATACAAGCTCAAAAGATTTAATTAATTGGGAAACTCAAAAGAGCATTCCGGTAATGATGAAAGAGCCGGATGCTAAAAATTGTTGGGCTCCGGAATTGTTTTTTGATAAAAAGCAATCCCTTTATTATATTTTTTGGGCAACAACTATTCCCGGCAAGCACAGCCCAATTGAGGATTCTGAAACAGAAAAAGGTCTTAATCATCGAATTTATTATGTTACCACTAAAGATTTTAATGATTTCAGCGATACAAAGCTCTTCTTCAATCCCGATTTTAGTGTAATTGATGCTTCGATCATTTATGACAAAGACAAATATATCATGTTTTTAAAAAATGAAAATCCCAATCCTGCTCAAAAGAATATACGTATAACCTCAACGAATAGTCTCAAAGAAGGCTTCCCTATAGATGTTTCAAACCCTATTACCGGAAAATATTGGGCTGAGGGCCCATCTCCTTTAAAAATTGGCGATTCGATTTATGTTTATTTTGATAAATATATGGAGCATAAATATGGAGCAGTAAGGTCTGAGGATTTAATTAATTGGGAGGATGTTTCTGATAAAATTAGTTTTCCGAAAGGAACTCGTCATGGAACAGCTTTTAAAGTTAAAAAAGAGGTTTTTAATAAGTTGATTGAAAAAGAGAAGTAAATTTATTAATAAAGCTAATTTAATGTTTGGTTGACTTAAATTTAAATAGTCATCATAATTTTCTTACAACTAATTTGTCAGTTAGTTTTTGCATTTATTGAACGCTTTATATTTATATCTATACATGAAAAACCAAAGAGAAATATGGCAAAGCCTTGTTGATGAATGTGCTAAAAAAATCTCTGTCCAGCCCTCTAAAAAGTGGGATAATAGATTCTATATAGATTTAAGTAGGAATATTTTTAAGCAAACCAAGGTTTTAATAAGCCCAAGTACTTTAAAAAGAATATTCGGTAAAGTAAAAGTTGAGGATTTTTATAATCCTCATAATGATACTAAAGATGCCGTTGCTAAATTCATAGGCTATGAGAGTTGGAATGGCTATTGTGAAAAATTTATTTTGGATTATAGTAACAATAAAGCTGTTGAACAAAAAAGGAGCTCTTATCTATCAAAAGGAATAAAGATTACTGCTTTTCTTATGCTTTCAGTAATTTTAATTTTGGTTGTTGTAAATAATTTATTCCATAATATAAAAGCTGAAAAGAATTTAGATTCGTATGAAAAAGATGTTACTCTTATAGATGAGATAAGAGTTGCCCCATATACTGCTACCTTTCATGTTAAAAACAAATCGGATGTTCCATTATATATTGTTTTTAATAATGATTCTATTCTGATGAGAAAAGGAGAGTATGATTATTGCTTCTATTTTAAACTTCCCGGTACGGAAATTATTAAAGTTGTAAGGGGAAATATTCTTGTTGAAAAAATACCTGTTATTATTGAAAGTAATGGTTGGAGGGGATATTGTCATAATACTTTTGAAGTTGAATATTATATAAAACCATCTTCAAATTCAAGGCTTATTTATACAAATAAAAGAGAGTGCGCTCGTTTTGATCAAAATGATATAACAAGTTTTGGTATGTCGGATAAGGATTATTATCTAACAGAATATCGTTACATAAAATCCGGTTTGATTAAGGATTCGGTTTTTAATGTGGAATTTAAGATTTTAAACGATTTCCATGTACCTGCAATTTATTGTGATCATGTGGTTGTAAGACTTTATTTTACAAAAGATATTGTAGAATTGCATTTTACTAAAAATGGTTGTGAGTTTTATACAGCTATCAATCTGCCGGGTGAAAAAAATAGTGGACAATCAAATAATATTAATTATATGGGACTGGATCTTTCTAAATATAATGATATTAATGTTAGAATTAATAAAAATAACTTTATACTATATATAAATAAAACAAAGGTTTATAATACTTCATTAACAGAATCTTTTGGAGAGTGTCATGGAATATCTTTTCTTTTTACAGGATTAGGAACTTTCAAGGATGTATCGTTTGAGACACAAACAGATAAAATATCTATCTAAGCATAAATCCAATTTTATTGATCCTATTTAGGGTATTTTTGAAATGAACAACATATTCTCTAATAATATGATTATTAGCGATATATGTTGTTCATTTTTTTGAATATAAAAAGAATTAAACACCTAAATTTTCTATTTGTTAAATAATGCATATTTGTGAAAATATAAATAAAACAATTCTTTAAATCACAATAAACATTTTTACTAATACCAGAAGATGCATGAAAAGAAAATTTAAGAAAGAACAAGATGAAAGAATCTTGAAAAAGCTCTTATGTATAGGATTGCTTTCTGCAATATCTGTATCTGTGTTTGCTTATAAAAATGAGCATAACAATTATTCCAAAAATGAGTTTCCAATAATTCAGCAAACCAATGTCGTAAAGGGAAAAGTATTGGACGATGCAAATATCCCCATTCCAGGGGCTACGATTCAGATTGTTGGAACAACAAAAGGTGTTATTACAGATATTGATGGAAGTTTTAGTATTGAAGTTTCTCCCAACTCAAAGCTTGAAATATCTTTTGTTGGGTTTGAAAATCAAATTGTAAATGTTGATAATTCCAAAGATATTGTAGTAAAGCTTAAACAAAAAGTCAATGAGCTTGAGGAGGTTGCTGTAGTTGCCTTTGCAAAACAAAAAAAAGAGAGTGTTTTGGCCTCTATTACCACCATAAAACCAAGTGAGTTAAAGGTTCCAAGCAGTAATCTTACCACTTCCTTAGCAGGAAGGGTCGCAGGTTTGATTTCTTACCAAAGAAGCGGGGAACCGGGTGAAGATGATGCAAGTTTCTTTGTCAGAGGTGTTACTTCCTTAAAATATGCAGCAGGACCTCTTATCTTAATTGATGGAGTTGAAATGAGTTCTTCCGATTTTGCAAGACTTCAGGCAGATGATATTTCAAGTTTTTCAATTATGAAGGATGCAACTGCAACAGCTCTTTATGGAGCAAGAGGAGCCAATGGTGTAATTCTTGTTACAACCAAAGAGGGAAAAGAGGGAAAGGCTACAATCTCGGTTAGGTATGAGGCTTCTTTATCTGAACCTACTAAGGATATTGAATTTGCCGACCCGATAACATATATGAAGCTCAATAACGAGGCTGTCATGACAAGAGATAAACTTGGGACTACTCCTTATTCTCTTGAAAAAATCGATAATACAAAACTTGGCACTAATTCATATATCTATCCTGCCACAGATTGGAAATCACTTTTAATGAAAGATAGAACTCTCAATCATAGGTTGAATTTCAATTTAAGTGGAGGTGGAAAGGTTGCCCGTTATTATATAGCCGGCACTTATAATCAGGATAATGGAATGCTAAAGGTTGATAAAAGAAACAATTTCAACAATAATATTGATTTAAAAAGATATTTGCTGCGTTCAAATATTAATATAAACGTTACCAAAACAACTGAGGCTGTTGTAAGACTGCATGGTTCCTTTGACGATTACAGAGGTCCTTTAGATGGTGGTACAACTATTTACAATAAGATAATGAGAACCGATCCGGTTTCATTTCCTGCCTATTATGCTCCTGACGCGGAGAATCAATATACAAAACATATCCTTTTTGGAAACTATGATACCGGCAATTATCTTAATCCTTACGCCGATATGGTTAAAGGATACAAGGAGTATTCAAAAAGCACTATGCTTGCTCAATTTGAATTAAAACAAAAACTTGATTTTATTACTCAAGGCTTGAATATTAGAGGGTTGATAAGCACAACAAGATATTCATATTTTGATGTGTCTCGTCAATATAATCCTTTTTATTATTCAATTTCAAGTTATGACCGACATTCTCAGGAATATATTCTTCAAGATATAAATCCATCCTCAGGAACAGAGTATTTAACTTATAATGAAGGAACGAAAGATGTAAATACAATGACTTATTTCGAAGGAGCCGCAAATTATGACAGGACTTTTGCTAAAAAGCATGGAGTAAGCGGTTTGTTGGTATTTACATTAAGAAATCAATTGTATGGGAATGCAGGTTCATTAACAGCATCTTTGCCTCATCGAAATGTCGGATTCTCAGGACGTTTTACATATAATTATGATTCAAGATATTTTTTGGAATATAACTTCGGTTATAATGGATCTGAAAGATTCGCAAAGAATGAAAGGTTCGGATTTTTCCCATCTGCTGGCTTAGGTTGGATAGTTTCTAACGAGAGTTTCTTCAGCGGATTGAGCAATAAGATTAATATGCTTAAGCTAAAAGCAACTTATGGAATCGTAGGAAACGATGCAATTGGCGCAAGCACAGATAGATTCTTTTACTTGTCAAATGTTAACATGGATAATGGCTCTTATGGCTATACATGGGGAAATGAATTTGGTTATTGGGTGAATGGTGTTTCAATAAACAAATATCCCAATGATAAAATTACATGGGAGAAATCATATAAAACAAATTTTGGTATAGAGGCTCGTTTGTTTGATTTGATGGATATAAATGTTGATTATTATACAGAGAAAAGAACAGGGATACTTCTATCAAGAACCTTTTTACCTTCTCATATGGGTCTAATGGCTACTCCGGCTTCAAATGTTGGAGAGGCAAAAGGTTCAGGTATTGATGGTTCTATTGATGTACAAAAATCTATTACCAAAGACTGGTGGATACAAGGAAGAGCAAATATCACTTATGCCAAATCAAAATATACAAAATACGAAGATATTGACCAAACTCTAACTCCATGGTTAAATAAAGAGGGTAAGAGCGTGTCACAAACATGGGGATATATTGCAGAAAGATTGTTCGTAGATGAGGCTGAGGTTGCCAATTCTCCAAAACAGTTTGGCGATTATATGGCAGGAGACATAAAATATAGAGATATCAACGGTGATGGCGAGATAACATCAGAAGATAGAATTCCTATTGGCTATCCAACTGAGCCGGAGATTGTTTATGGCTTTGGTTTCTCAATGGGATATAAAGATTTTGACTTCTCATGTTTCTTTCAAGGCTTGGCAAGAGAGTCTTTCTGGATTAATTCCAGTCTTACGGCTCCTTTCATTGACACAGATGGCTCAGGAAGTGTCGTTTCAAAAAACATGCTTTTAAAAGCATACGCCGATGATCACTGGTCCGAAGATGATAGAAATATTTATGCTTTATGGCCGCGTCTTTCCAATTATGCTATTTCAAATAATACTCAGACAAGTTCTTGGTTTATGAGAGACGGTTCATTTATGAGGCTTAAATCATTGGAATTTGGCTATAAATTGCCAAAGCAGTTTGTGTCAAAAGCCTCAATATCCCTTATGAGGATATATTTCAGTGGAAGCAATTTGTTAACCTTCAGTAAATTTAAATTATGGGATCCTGAAATGGCAGGAAATGGTTTAGGATATCCAACTCAGAAGGTATTTAATCTTGGAGTTCAAGTAACTTTTTAAAATGACATTTTACCAAATCGCCCTAACGATGACTGAAAATGGAAATTTTTAAAGGCGAATTTGCAGCTTGGTATTAAAAAATAAATAATATACAAATGAAATCGCCATAACTCACCTAAAGATGAGATACCCAACTAAAGGTATATAAATGGCGCATTTGTACCTTAGAGGTAACGGTTACGAAAATTAATAATATACAAATGAAGAAAATATATAAATATTTATTGTTCAGTGTATTCTTTTGCAGTTGCTCAGATTATCTTGATATTGCTCCCGATAATATAGCTACTATTGAATATGCTTTTAGAAATAAAATAGGAGCAGAGAAGTTTCTTGCTTCATGTTATAATTTTATCCCAAATCTTGGCGATGTTTCCAACGATCCTGCTTATATGGGCAGTGATGAGTTCTGGACTTTTAATGATTGGCAGGAGGTGGCAGGTCTTGTCGGCAACTATAATCCATTTTATCTGAAACAAGGAAAGCAAAATGTAAACAGTCCTTATATGAATTTCTGGGATGGTGAAAATTCCGGCAAGAATCTTTGGCAGGGAATAAGAAATTGCAATACTTTTCTTGACAATGTTGATCAAGTTGGCCCTAAACTTTCCGGTGACGAACTTGAAAAATGGAAAGCAGAGGCTAAATTTATAAAAGCCTATCTCCATTTTTATCTTTTGAGAATGTATGGTCCTATTCCATTAATGAAAAATAATATTGATGTTGATGCAACTACAGATAAAGTAAGAAATTACAGAGATCCTTTGGATGATTGTGTTGAATACATTGTCCAACTTATTGATGAGGCTCTTCCATATCTTCCTATGGCTATTGAAGAGGTCTCTACCGAGTATGGAAAGATAACAAAACCTATTGCCGCATCAATAAAGGCTGAAGTTCTTACAACTTTTGCAAGTGCTTTGTTTAATGGCAATGAAGATTATTATTATTTAAAGGATAACAGAGGCGTTTCTCTTTTCCCGCAGAGCTATGATGAGGGCAAATGGGAAAAAGCAAAGGTTGCCTGTCAAGAAGCCATTGACATTTGTCAACAAGCAGGTCACAAATTCTACACATTCAAAGATCCTTATGTGCTTTCTGACACTACACAACTATTGATGAATATTAAAGGGGTATTTTCTGACAGGGTAAATGATGAAGTTATTTGGCCATTAAATAAGAATGCCTATCAGTCTCTTCAATATACCACTCTTCCTTTTTTCAATACCGAACATGTAAATTATGTTCCCTGGAAAACTTGTGTTGTGCCAACAATAAAAATGGCTGAGCTTTTCTATTCCGAAAATGGAGTTCCTATTGATGAAGACATAAACTATGATTATGACAATAGATTTAATTACAGCATTGCATCGGCTGATCATTACTATTATATAATAAAAAACTATCCAACAGCCAACCTCAATCAACACCGCGAACCAAGGTTTTATGCAGATTTGGCTTTCGATGGTGCATATTGGTTTGGTAATGGCAGATATAAAGATGTTGGAAAAGGACTTTCCTCTGAAACTTCATGGGAAATCAAAATGAAACAAGGTGATGTTTCAGGGAAAAGAGGCTCTTTAAGATATTCAGTTACCGGTTATCTATCAAAGAAAAACAGTCATTATAAGACAACAACCACAGCCAATAATTATGCTTCATTTTATAGATTTAGCTATCCAATTATTCGTCTGTCTGATTTATACCTTTTATATGCCGAGTGTTTAAATGAAACTCTTGATTTTCCTTCTCAAGAAGTTTACGATTATATTGATATTATAAGAAAGAAAGCAGGACTTGAAGGCGTGAAACAAAGTTGGTCTGAACATTCTAAATATCCGGACAAACCATCTACAAAAGATGGAATGAGAGAAATTATTCATAGAGAAAGAATGATTGAGCTATCTTTTGAGGGTAAAAGATTCTGGGATTTGAGAAGATGGAAAGAGGCAATGAAAGATATTACAGGACCTATTAGAGCTTGGAATATCGAAGCCGACAATGCTGCTGAGTATTATCAAATATCTACCATAGACAATCTTAATTTTACCAAAAAGGAATATCTATGGCCAATAAAACATTATGATATAAGAGTGGATAGAAATCTTGTGCAAAACCCATATTGGTGATTAACTATATAAACCATTATTAAAATGAAAAATATAATATATATCCTGTTATTTTCTATACTTATTAGTTGCAATGAGGAGTTTTGCGGTCAATATCCTATTGATAATACTACTCCTGCTCAAGTAACTGACATTAAAGTGGAAAACTTGAATGGCAAAGTGAAAATTTCTTACTCACTTCCCGATGAAACTGATTTGTTATATGTAAAAGCTGTTTATTCAAATACAATAGGTGAAAAAAAGGAGGAAAGATCCTCAGTATTTCAAAATGCTATTGAACTAAAAGGCTTTGGTAAATCAAAAAAACAAACAATTAATCTTTATACTGTTGATAGAAGCCGTAATGAATCTTCTCCAATTGAAATTGAAATTGAGCCTTTAGATTCTCCAATTTACGGAATTTACTCATCGATTAAGACCGCTTCAAGTTGGGGTGGGTTTAAAATTAATTGGGAAAACATAGAAAACGAGCAGATTATTGTAAAAGTCTTGGCTCTTAATGAGGATAATACTTGGAATGAATTTGAAACATACTACTCAACTGAAACTTCAGCTGCCAAAGCTATTAGGGGCTTGGACACAATTCCTCAAACATTTGCCGTTTTAGTTAAAGATGTCTATGAAAATTATACAGATACTTTTAAAACAACAGTTACTCCACTATATGAAATTGAAATTCCTTCAAAAACATTTAAGGAGCTCCCTATTAATCCTGCATATATTTTATCTGTATGGGGCGGTGTTTTCTCAAATCTTTTTGATTATAAAATAGCCACTAAAAATGATGACAGTCAAAAATGTTATTATTTGGCTCCGGGAAATGCTAAAAATCCATATTTCTCTATCGATTTGGGTGTAACATGTAAGCTTTCAAGGTTTAAATATTGGGGCAGATGCAAATATGCCTATTCATTGCATAATCCGAAATATTTTGATGTATGGGGAACCAATGATCCTGATGCTGTGGTTAATCCTGAAAACTGGGATGGTTGGGAACTTATAAAAGAGTGTGAAAGTTATAAACCTTCAGGAAATGATAATATAACCGTGACCTCTGAAGACTATGCTTATGCAGAAAGTGGTGAGGAATATGAAATTGATGACAATATCCCTCCATATAGATATATTAGATTTAGATGTCCTGAAAGCTGGACTAAATCTAACGGATTTTTAATGTCTGAGCTTAGATTCTGGGGCAAAATTGTACAATAATTTTTAATTCTAATATTACGATTATGAAATATATTTTTTGTATTCTTTTTATTCTAATGTCTTTTCTGCAAGCTTGTTCCGATATGACCGAGAGCATGGATGAATACTTGTCAAAAGGAGAGATTATATATATTGCAAAAGTTGATTCTGCAAAAACATATTCCGGAAATAATAGATTTATGCTTAGTTATTGGATCTCTGACCCAAGAGCAAAACAATTGTATATCTATTGGAATCAGAAAGTTGACTCGATAATTGTAGATATCCCCGAACACAATGCCAACGACTCCATAATATTGTTGCTTGGAGACAGCAACAACAAATTTGCCGAGGGCGACTACACTCTTCAGATTGTCTCTCATGATAATAAAGGGAATAAATCTATCAATTATGAGATTCCGGTTAACGTATATGGCGAGGCTTTTTTGAATTCTTTGCGCAATAAGTTTATTAAATCTGCTGATATAAATAAAAACAACAACAGTGTTTCCATTACATGGGGTGCAATAAATTCAAGCAAGGAATTGGGGGTAATTATTGACTATACAGATCTATCCGGCTCTTCTGTAAATATTTTTAAAAACTCTCAAGAATTAAAATCAAAGACTGTTCTTAATGATGTTAACCTTGATTTGCCATTAGTTTATAAAACTGCTTATAAGCCTGAGGAAACGGCAATAGATACATTTTATACCAGTCCGATAAATATTTATTAATTTTAATATAAAGATGAGGCATAAGTCTTTTGCCTCATCTTCTTATCTGATATTTATGAAAATTTTAAACTGTTTTTTTTGTGTCAATCTTCTTTGTGTTTTATTGTCATGTTCTTCTTCCAAGCAAAAAAAGGAAAAGGTTGACAATCTCTCCGGCATATATCCTTCTTTGGCTTATTATAACAATGAGGGAGAATGTGGAACCGGTGCTGTTGTGGATTGGGGCAACAATCTTTGGATAATCACTTATGGGCCTCATCTTCCGTTTGGATCGAGCGATAAACTTTACGAAATAACCCCTGAATATAAAATTAAAGTAAATAGTCAGAGCATTGGAGGAACTCCTGCCAACAGGATGATTCACAAGGAATCAGGACAACTTTTTATTGGTCCCTATGTGATTGACAAAACCGGAAACGTTCGAACTATACCTTATTATAAAATGAGCGGACGTTTTACCGGTAATGCAAGACACCTTACCGATCCTGAAAATAAGATCTATTATGGAACCATGGAGGAGGGGTTTTACGAAGTTGACGTTAACACTCTTGATGTAAAAGAGCTTTATAAAGACCTAAATAAAAGGGATGATGAGAATCCCAACAATCTAAAATCCCATAAGTTTGCTTCACTTCCCGGAGCTCACGGCAAAGGATTATATTCAGGCCAGGGAGTTATGATTTACACCAACAACGGTGAGTTATCTGACGAGGCTTTAAAAAGATTTGACATCCCATCCGGCGTTCTTGCCGAGTGGAATGGAAAAGATTGGTCTGTTGTCAGAAGAAATCAGTTTGTTGAGGTGACAGGTCCCGGTGGTATTTTTGGAAATAACAATCCTCAGACAGATCCTATCTGGGCAACGGGTTGGGACCACAAGTCTCTTTTGCTTGCTGTCAGAGACCCTTTAAAAGGGTGGAGTTTCTACCGACTTCCTAAGGCGAGCAATTCATATGACGGCGCTCATGGATGGAACACCGAGTGGCCAAGAATCAGAAATGTGGGCACTCCTGATTCTTCCTTTTATCTGATGACAATGCACGGCATGTTCTGGCATTTTCCGGAGAGTTTCTCTGCTGATAACAGCGCAGGTCTTCGTCCTCTTTCCTCATATTTGAAAGTTATCGGCGACTTTACACGTTGGAATGAGCGTCTTGTTTTTGGTTGTGACGATTCCGCACAAAAGGAGTTCCTCAACAAAAGAAAGGTTAAGGGCAATATTGAAGGTCCCGGCCAGTCTAATTCAAACCTTTGGTTCACTTCATTTGATAAAATAAACAATCTTGGACCAACCACTGCCAATGGTGCAGTCCTTATCAATGAAGCTATTGAGGCAAACACACCGACCGAACCTTTCATTTTCTCAGGATGGGAAAAGAGAAGCTGTTGGATTAACAATATTGGCAATGACAACGTTGTTTACAGTTTTGAAGCAGATAAAAAAGGAAATAATGAATGGACTGTTTTCAAAGATGTTGCAATTGAGCCAAATTCCTCACAATTGATAGACTTTTTGGATAGTGAAAAGGGAGAATGGGTTAGAGTCTTAACCGATAAGCCTGCAACAGCAACCGTAAGTTTTAATTATACTTCCAATTTTAAAAATAATGCCGATAAAGAGAATATTTTTGAGGGAATTGCTTCAATCAAAGACAATAATTCTTCCGGGGCACTCTTATATGGAAGAGGCGGCAACAAGAGAACCTTGGGTGTTTTGGCTTATGAATGTAAAGACAACAAGATGTCTGAGATTGGTTTTTACGAACTTAATGAAAATCTTAATCTAACTGCAAAGGCAGATTCTCAGATATCTGATTTTATCAGAACCAAATTTTCAATTCCCAAAAATGTTGCAGCAATTGAGCCATCCTCAGTACTTATTGTCGATGAAAGTGGCAGACGTTGGCGTCTTCCTTTAGGAAACAAAAATTATAAAGCGGCAATAGACAGCGATGTCTTAAGAATTTGCCGTGAAGTTGCAACAGAAAGAGATCTTTTTAACTGTGAGGGCACTTTCTTTGAATTACCGGCTGAAAATGCTGACGGCTTTGCCAAAATAAGGCCAATCTCAACTCATAATCTTAAAATCAATGACTATTGCTCCTACAGAGGATTAATAATTCTTAGTGGAATAAATATTAAGAAATCATCCTACAACAACCATGTTATTGTCTCTGATGATGGAAAAGCTGCTGTTTGGGCAGGCGCAATTGATGACTTGTGGCAAATGGGTAAACCTGTCGGTCATGGAGGTCCTTGGCTCGGTACTGATGTAAAGAAAGATACATATTCTGATCCATATCTCATCTGCGGGTATGATAAAAAGGAATTGACAATTTCTCATAAAGGCACCGAAAAAGTTAAGTTTACTCTTGAGGCTGATCCTACCGGAAATAATAATTTCATGGTTTATCAGGTGTTTGAAGTTGAACCAAACAAAACCTTTAAATTTAAGTTCCCTGAGTATTTCAATGCAAAATGGATACGATTTAAAGCTGATCATGACGTCAATGCCAGCGCAATATTAGATTATAAATAATAAATTCATAAGGCTCAGTCTTTTATAATGTAAAAAGACTGAGCTTTTTTTATTTCTTCTCAGGTGCTGATTATTTAAGTTTTCCAATCGATACTTTTTTCTCTATAAAGTTGTCATTCAAATTATTTTTAGTTTGCCAATCCAATATTCAACCTTTACTAAGATGAGTTGTTGAAATATTGATGATAATCTAATTGTTATCATCAATTATAATTTTTACATATCAATGAGCAGAATAAAAAATATTGCGTCTTTCCAAAGCAGAAATATTTCTTTTTTACTCCTCTTGCAATTGGAAAATTTATAAAAACTCCTTTTACAACTAACTATAAATAAAAAAGAAAGATCTATGAAAAAAGTATTCTATCTATTTTTTAGTTTGATATTTGTACTTGCTTCTTGTTCAACAAAAACCACTACAAAACAAACTCAACCGCAAAATCAGTCTCAGAATGAAGGCGTTGTTTACGGCTTTACTCCCGGCAGTGCAACATCTCCTCAGACCGATTTAAATAATGTTATGGGTCCCGGTCCGGTTATATTAAATCAGTCAAACTTCTTCTATGCCGGCAATATGACTATGGTTAATGACGAAGCATTGATCAACTTGTGTCAAATGGGCGTTACTCTTCCGTTGGCAAAAGACAAAGGTATATATTCAGAGGTGAGCTCTCAATATCAAAAGCTCAACTCCGATATGGCAGGATTTGCTTTCAGAGGCTATTTTGTTGAAAACAAAAATCCTCAGATTGGCAGTTACCCATATAAAATTGTAGTGGCATATATTATTTCTATGGTACCCAAATCAATCTGCGAGGGAATAACTCCAATTACAGGCACTTATAAAGCAGCCAACATTCCGGGCACAGATCAAAGTGCCGTCTTAACTCTCAACCCAGACTACAGTTTCCTTCTTGATTTAAACAACAATGTTAAATTAAAAGGCAGTTTCAACTTTAAGGATGCCAATGAATTGTTGTTCTTCTATACAGCGCCGACTTCAGATATGGGGTATAACGGTTCTTTAAATCCTGCAAAAGGAACTTTAATGATACCTACCAATTCAGGTACTGTAATTTATACTAAGCAATAATTCTTTTTCCTTGGCTACTGGTGTTGTCTAAAAGATAAAATGTAAAATAGATTTGGCGGTCTTTTGTTTGAATACAAATGACCGTTTTTTTATATTTATCATTAATGTTTAGCAATAAGTGAAATGACTTTCAATAATGTTTTTTCACTTCATAAAAGTTATGTTACTATGTTTTTTTATAGATTTTTAGGACATTCAGACTATATTTACTCACGAATAGATTAAAAATAGACATATTTCATAGGATAAAACAGCCTTTTCATTGAATAATATATATTTTTTGATGATAAAATTCCTTTGTTAATTGATGAACTATCCCAATTGATTTATATTTTTTGATTGTCTTTTTTTTGTTAGTCAAAAAGCAATAGGTTTGCTATGTAAAATATTCAATAAGAAGTAAACGGATATTTTCATTTGTATATATCATTTATACTATTTTTTTACACTAAGGAACAAATGCGCCATTTATATATCTTTTGATGGGTATTTCATCTTTAGGTGAGTTATGGCGATTTCATATTCTTATTTTAATTAAAAAAATCAAAAAGCATACATTATGTGCATTACAGAAATACACCGTCCTATCACTGAAATGGGAAAAATAACTCTTGGAGATGTAAAGATTATTCATCCCAAGGACACTATTTCAAGCGATCTTGCTGTCTTGAATGATATAAAAAACGTGCCATTGTCTGATTATCCTAACAAGATAGAATGCGTGATTTTTGCGTTGTGTCTTAATGGCGAGATTGAGTTCGGCTTGGATTTGGAAAGAAGCCGCTTGACAAAAAATGAGCTTTGTGTGATTCGTCCCAGTCAGGTCATGCAGCTTTTTAGCGTCAGCGAAGACTTTGACGGTCGTTTTTTACTTCTTTCTCCAAAACTTATGGAGGAGTCAAGGCTTGACTTAAAGAACGCCTTGGCTGTATTTATGTATTTCAAAAATAATCCCTGTACACCCCTTACAGATTCAGAAATAGAGCTTTTGTTGGAGTATCATAATTTGCTCAGACGAAAAGTCAGAGAGGAGGGTTTGGTTTACCGCAATTTAATCATACAAAACATTTTACATGCTCTTTTTTATGAAGTCAGCGGTTTTTATCAAATCCATTCTCCTGAGAATGACGGCAAGAAAACCAGAAAAGAGGAGATTTTTGAGAGTTTTATGAAAGTGCTTGTAAATAACTACAAGTACAACCGTACTGTTTCATTCTATGCGGACAAGTTGTTTCTTACACCGAAATATCTTTCAGCCACCGTTAAGGATGCTTCCGGCAAACTTCCAAGGGAATGGATAGATCATTTTGTAATTATAGAGGCAAAAACTCTTTTAAAAACCTCAGCAAACACCATTCAGCAAATTGCCGAAGAGCTGAATTTTGCCAATCAGTCTTTTTTTGGCAAATATTTCAAGCAGCATACCGGTATGTCGCCGAGAGAATACAAAGACCATTCATAGTGCAATGAGCTGATATTTATATAATCAGCTGTGTAATTATTTTTAATTCATAAGAAAAGCAAATCCCCCTGATTCCATTACTTTGATCTCCGTAAAGTAATGGAATCAGGGGGATAACTATTTAAAAAAAATATTCAATTTGTCAATCTCTACTCAGTAGCACCGTAATGTTTGTTAGAGTAATAATTCTTTGCCAAACCGCCTTCGGATGTCTCCTTGTAAAGACTTGGAAGGTCGTGACCTGTTTGTCTCATCACCTCTACAACCTTGTCAAAGCTCACTCTGTGACGCCCATCGGAGAATGTGGCAAAGGTATTGCAGTCAAGCGCTCTTGCTGCCGCGTATGCATTTCTTTCAATACATGGTATTTGCACCAATCCGCACACCGGGTCGCATGTTAATCCCAAGTGATGCTCAAGTCCCATCTCTGCTGCATATTCTATTTGCGATGTTGTCCCACCAAACAACTGGCAGGCAGCGGCTGCCGCCATCGCACATGCAACTCCAACCTCCCCTTGACAGCCAACCTGCGCTCCTGAAACAGATGCGTTTTGTCTGACAACACTTCCAATAAGTCCTGCCGTTGCCAATGCTCTTAAAACTCTTGAATCTCTAAAGTCTTTTGTCTTTTTAAGATAGTATAAAACTCCCGGAACCACTCCGCACGATCCGCAAGTCGGAGCAGTAACTATTTCTCCCCCTGCGGCATTCTCTTCCGAAGTGGCAAGAGCATATGCATAAAGCATCCCTCTGTTTTTCATGTTGTCTTTATATCCTTTTGCTCTGATAAGATAATCGGAGGCTTTTCTTCTTACTCCAAGACCACCCGGCAAAACTCCTTCAGCTTCCAATCCGCGTTCAACGGCATTAACCATTACGTCCCATACATTTTGAAGAAAATTCCATATCTCAGGACCCTCATGCATCTCAACATATTCCCAATAGCTGCATCCCTGAGCCTCGCAAAATTCTTGAATGTCATGAAGATTGTTCATGTCATAGACAGGCTTTGCAGGAGAGGCTGCACTCTCTTCATTTGCCAAAGCTCCTCCGCCTATGCTATATATTATCCATGATTTTATCTCATTCTTGTCTTTGTCAAAGCCGCAGAACTTCATCCCATTTGGATGAAAGGATAGAAAAATCTTTGGTTCCCAAACAATGTTTACCTCTCCCTTTTGTTTAAGCACATCGAGAATTGCAACATCAGTCATGTGGCCTTTGCCGGTAGCTGCTAAGCTTCCATAAAGAGTCACCTCAAAAGAATCTGCCTCAGGGCACATTTCCAAAAATAGTTCGGCTGCTTTTTTGGGTCCCATTGTATGACTGCTCGATGGTCCGCGTCCTATTCTATATATTTCTTTAATTGAATCCATATCTTGGTTTATTCAGGTTAAATAATTCTATAAATTATGGTTCGAAGATACCAACTTATATTGAATAATTATTTTCAAAAATCCCATAAAACATTAATTAGATTTTTATTTCTTTTTTAGTGATAGATTTTTTCTATTATTGTATAAGTTTGTGCATATTTTCATGGCAAACCGCCTAAATTCCAAAAGTTATAGTATGAAACAATATATTGATCTGTTAAACAGAGTCCTCGAAGAGGGTGTTAAAAAAGATGACAGAACAAATACCGGTACCTTAAGTGTGTTTGGTCACCAAATGCGTTTTAATCTTGAAGATGGCTTCCCTTTAATAACCACTAAAAAGCTTCATCTAAAGTCTATTATTTATGAGCTTCTTTGGTTTTTGAAAGGAGATACCAATGTTAAATATCTTCAGGAAAATGGAGTCCGAATTTGGAATGAGTGGGCTGATGCAAATGGCGATTTAGGTCATATCTATGGCTATCAATGGCGTTCATGGCCAGATTACAATGGCGGTTATATAGACCAAATCACAGAAGCGATAGAAACAATAAAGCATAATCCGGATTCAAGAAGAATTATTGTAAGTGCATGGAATGTTGCCGATTTGCCAAAAATGAATCTTCCTCCATGTCATGCCTTTTTTCAATTCTATGTTGCCGATGGCAAGCTAAGCCTTCAGCTTTATCAAAGAAGTGCAGATATATTTCTTGGAGTGCCATTCAATATTGCTTCATACGCCCTTCTTCTTATGATGGCTGCTCAGGTTACCGGACTTAAGCCGGGAACTTTTGTACACACTCTTGGCGATGCCCATATCTATCTTAATCATCTTGATCAGGTTAAGGAGCAACTTCTTAGAGAGCCCCGTGAACTTCCTAAAATGATTATCAATCCTGATGTTAAGGATATCTTCTCATTCAATTATGAAGATTTTCAATTGGAGGGATATAATCCTCATCCTCATATTAAAGGTATAGTTGCCGTTTAGAACCATTCGCTTATGTCAACAATTTCAATTATAGTAGCAACAGATAAAAACAATGCTATCGGATATCGTCAGAATTTACTTTGCTATTTGCCAGCCGATTTAAAACATTTTAAAAATATTACTACCGGTCATACTATTGTGATGGGTCGTAAAACTTTTGAATCCCTTCCAAAAGGAGCTCTTCCAAACAGACGAAACATTGTTATGACATCCAATCAAAGTGCTGTTTTCGAGGGGGCTGAAACTGCCTGCTCCTTTGAGCAGATTCTTGATATGACCAAAAATGAAGAAGAAATCTTTATTATTGGCGGTGCCACTCTTTATAATGAAGCTGTTAAGTTTGCCAATAAAATGTATATTACTCTTATTGACAACAACTTTGATAATGCAGACACCTATTTCCCTAAATGGAATACCGACCGATGGAAGCTTGAAGCAGAGCAAAACTGTTTTAAGGATGAGAAAAATCCATTTGATTATTCTTTTAGAACTTATAAAAAGATTCAATAAACTCTCTTTCCAAATTGCTGTACATACATCTTTTTGGGCTGTTCTTTCTTAATTGATCCTTTTATTTCATTTGTATATAATTTTATTTTTCTAACCGTTACCTCTAAGGTACAAATGCGCCATTTATATACCTTTTGTTGGGTATCTCAACTTTAGGTGAGTTATGGCGATTTTATTTACTGATAATCTTGTTAAATAAGTTTGCTATTGTAAATTTTAGCTGGTTTATTTTTTATATTAGGAAATAATTATTCTTTTTTTACAAAAGCATAGGCAATATCTTTCTCTCTTTTTTGACAGATGGATATTGCCTTTGCTTTTTATTGTTAATGGGCTTATATAATTGTTGGCGGTTTACATATTTTGATTGATGATTTTTTTATTTTGATCTACATAAAATATGTTTAACTTAAGTATTTTGTACAAAATATATAAATATATAATACAAAATACTTAGATATATTTATAAATATACTTAAGTGTTTGATAAATTTGATTGATTAAAATTTGCAATTCGATGATGGAAATAAAAAAAAGATGAATAAGTGCTTTAATATATAAACAATCAATTTTTGGAACGGTTTTTTCTGTCTTCAACAATCTGAGCCATATTCTCACTTGCCCAGCCAATAAGCGAATCTATATGAGGAAGAAGAGAATATGCCCTTTGAGTCAGTGAATATTCCACCCGTGGAGGAATTTCAGCATATATCTTTCTGTTTACAAATCCATCCTCTTCAAGAGTTCTTAAAGAAACGGTAAGCATTTTCTGAGAAATATCCGGTATTTGCTTTTGAAGAGCATTAAAACGGAGCACCTGATGCTGCTTTAATGTAAATAAAATAAGCATGGACCATTTATCGCTGATTCTTGATAGAATGCATCTTATAGGACAATCCTTTACTATTATCTTTTCAATTGACACCTTTTCCATTGCTGTTTAAAATATTGTTGGTATACAAAAGTAACTAACTTTTTAATTTGTTAATATAAACAGTCTTTTTTTTTATAGTTACCGGGAAACGTCAATAAGTGCATAAAAATGGCATAGTTGTCAGTTAGTTACAATTATGATACATCATGTAGAATAGGTAAGATATAAATAATTAACCTTTCGACTCCTGTTCAAGAAAATCATCTTCAATATTGACAAGATATATTTTATTTGTTGCTCGGGTAAATGCGGTGTACAGCCATCTATAAAAGTCAAGACCAAGCTGTTCTTTGTTAATATATCCCATATCAAGAAAAACATCGCTCCATTGACCGCCCTGAGCTTTATGGCAGGTAACGGCATAGCCATATTTTACCTGAAGGGCATTGAAAAATGGATCCTCCTTGACTTTTTTGAAAACTTCTCTTTGGGTAGCACCATAGGAATAATCCTCAACCACCGACATAAAGAGCTTATTGTTTAATTCCGGGGAGAGAGATGGTGTTTCCTGATGCAATGTGTCGAGAATGATTTTTACATCCATTTCAACATCGTAGTCGGGCAGAGTAACTTCAAGGTCAACAAATCTAAAGCCATATATCTCCTGGAAAGACCGCACTCTTTTAACCTGCATGATATCGCCATTGGCTATAAAGTCAATCTCCTTTATATCCTTGCTCCAGAAATAGTTGTTTTTGGTTACCATAAGTAAATCTCCGCTGCTGATTTCATCCTCTCTAAAAAGAATTTGGTTTCTTATGCCCTGATTAAATTGGTTTGCTCTTTTGTTTGAACGAGTAATAATGATTGACTGATCAAAGCCATTGTTTGAATATGAGCTTGCAATTTTGTCTATGAGCTCTGTGCCTGAAACTTTAATAACATCATTAAATCCGGATGTCTTTAGTTGGGGCAGGGGATAAGGCTCGCCCTTGTCCATTATTTCTCTGAGCATTGTAGCATTGAAGAGAATGCCTGATTCACTTTTTTGACGAGCCACATTTGTCAGAGAATAGTCCAATACATCAAGTCCATAGCCTCTAAGATTGTTTATATCCAAGGCAGGGCTTGTTGGCTGCCCAACAGGAGGAAGCTGAGCAATGTCACCAAGAAGCAAAAGCTTGCAGTTTTCACCCGCATAGACATATTCAATCAAATCATCAAGAAGATGACCGGTGCCAAAAACTGTAGATTCGGAGTAATTGCCAATCATTGAAGATTCATCGACAATAAAAAGAGTGTCTTTATGAAGGTTGTCGGAAAGATTAAATCCGTTCATTTCAGCAGAAAAACTCTTTTGTCGGTAAATCTTCTTGTGTATTGTAAAAGCAGGATGGTCAGAATAGTTTGAAAAGACCTTGGCTGCTCTTCCTGTAGGAGCAAGAAGTATTGTTTTTTTATTAAGAAAACTCAATGCTTTAACAAAAGCTCCCACCAAAGAAGTTTTTCCTGTCCCGGCATATCCTTTCATAAGAAAAATTGAATTATTTTCGTTGGAAAGAATATAATCGCAGAGTATATTTATTAAAATATTTTGTTGTTCATTGGGAGAAAAAGGTAAATTATTAATTACACTTTTACTTAATACATCTTTTATCATAAATATTTGAATAAAATTCTCAATAAATATAGTGTTTACGATTTTCTTTTTTAAATTTGCCCGAAGAAATAATTAAAAAATAACAATATTATCCATGAATGTTTTATTTAGATTTTTGTTAGTTATTGCTATTTGCGTAATGGGATACCTTTGCGTAGAGAGTATTATGGGACCTATACGTTTTGAAAAACAAAGAGGTATAAGAGAGAAAGCAACAATTGCCCGTTTGATTGATATTAGAAAGGCTCAGATTGAGTACCGTAATATCAATGGAACTTATACAGCAAGTTTTGACACTCTAATTGATTTTGTTAAGAACGGGAAACTTCCTTTTGTTGTTAAAGTTGGTTCCTTGACTGATAAACAATTGGAAGATGGTCTTACAGAGAAGAAAGCAATGGCAATCTTGAAAAAAGGTAAAAAAGACGAGATTATCAAAAATGGTCTTGAAAACTTCAGCCGTGATACTATTTATGTAAGCGTAAAGGATACTATTTTCGGAACTTCATTTGTTGCAGACTCAATGAGATTTGTTCCTTTCACTGGTGGAACAGCTCAATTTAATATGGCAACAGGACAAGTTCTTAATGCTTCAGGTTATGTAATGAAGTTATTTGAAGCAAAGACAACTTACGATGTTTATCTTAAAGGATTGGATAAACAGGAAATCATAAACATTACAGATAAAGCTAAGAAGACAGAAAAATTCCCTGGATTGCAGGTCGGTTCAATTGAAGAGCCTAACAACAATGCAGGTAACTGGGAATAATTTTATGGAAAGCTTGACTTTTCATCAGTTGAATTCAGAAAATGCTTTAAATTATACATTATCCATCCGGTTGATGCCGGATGGATTTTCTTTTTCTATACATAACTTATTGCAGGATAACTCTTTTTGCTATTCAAAGACTGATGTTCCGGCCAATTCCTCCTATCTTTCGGTATTGAGCGAAAGAGTTTTAAGCGAGGAGAATCTGCTTTTGCCTTTTAAGAAAGTGGAGGTTATTGTTGTTTCTGAGCGTTTCACCTTTATGCCGGCACAATTTTTTGATGAGTCAAAGAAAAGCGCTGTTTATAACTTTACTCTTTCTTCAAGGGATGAGGAGATTTTGAGCAATAATATCAGCCATTTTAATATGGTAAATATTTTTGGCGTCGACAGTGAGATATATTCATTTTTAAACCGCACCTTTTGTTCTCCCAAATATTATCATCATTTGAGCATTCTATCCGAATATTTTACATTAAAGAGTAAGTTCGGCAACAATGATAAAATGTATGTCCAAATAAGGGAGCATAGGCTGGATATTGTTTGTGTTAGAAAAGGAAAGCTTCTTTTGGCGAACTCTTATCATTACAATCATGTTAATGATATAGCATATTTTATTCTCAATACATGGGCTCAAATAAACTTTGATGCACAAAACGACCAATTAAATATTACCGGAGAAAGAGATGTACTGGAGCAGACAACGGCAATTTTAAAGCCGTATGTGGCTTTGATAGCTCCTGTTGTTTTCCCTGCACAGATTTTCTCAGTGGGTAAGGAAATTATTAATGCACCATTTGATTTAATAGCACTACAAGTTTTATGCGTATAATTAGAGGCAAATACGGACGTCGACGCTTTGATGTCCCTAAAAATATATCGGCAAGACCAACGACAGACTTTGCAAGAGAGAATTTGTTTAATGTATTAAACAATGTGATGGATTTTGAGGAGATAAGTGCTCTCGATCTTTTCGCAGGGACCGGGGCTATAAGTTTTGAGCTCCTTTCGCGCGGTGCGTCAAAAGTTGTAAGCGTAGAAAAGCATTCCACTCAGTATGATTTTATTAATAAGGTGGCACGTGAATTAAAGGATGAGAACATAATTACTATAAAAGGTGATGTGTTTAAATTTATTTCATCGTCAAAGGAGAAGTTTGATTTTATTTTTGCTGACCCACCCTATGACTTGCCTAATTTGAGTCAAATTCCCGAGCTGATTTTTAAGGCTGGGCTTTTAAAAAGGGATGGAATATTTGTTCTTGAGCATTCGAGAAAAAATGATTTTTCAGATATGCCGGAGTTCGACGAGTTGAGAACTTATGGAAGTGTGAACTTCAGTTTCTTTTCCTTGAAGGAGGATGAGCAAAGCAATGAATAAAAACGATATGATCATTTATTGTTTATCGGCTTTTAATGTTTGAATAGTATAGTCTTATGTTTTTAAGATTAAAGGCGATAAATAAATTTATGCTTAGTCATAATAAAAAAGCAATTCTTTTATAATCCGGTATAGATGAATAATAAAAGAATTGCTTTTCCTATTTACAGCAATGGGCTGAACAGTCTGATTACCGATTCCCATGCCTTTTGTCTGATAGGTCTCGTTTTCCAATACCTGAGTGTGATTCTATCGCATTCCTGCTGATCTTTTAGAAATATATTTTTAAGTTGGATGGCGATGTCCTTATTATAGATAAAGGCATTTGCTTCAAAGTTATGTTCAAAACTTCTAAAGTCCATATTTGCTGAGCCAACTGTGCATAATTCATCATCAACGGCAACCATCTTTGCATGAAGGAATCCCGGTTTATAAAAATACACCTTTACACCGGCTTTAAGCATGCTTCTAATATAGCTGAAAGAGCCAACCTGAACGATTTTAGAATCTGAATGAGCCGGAATCATCAGCCTTACATCGACATTTGCCAAAGCAGCAGCCTGCAGAGCAAGAGTAAGCCCCTCGGTAGGAAGAAAATAAGGCGTCTGAATATAAACATATTTCTTGGCGTTGGTTACAGCTTTAAAAATTGCAAGCATAATCTCCTGCCATTCCCCAATAGGACCGCTTGTTGAAATTTGAATGTCTATGTTTCCTTCATGTTTACAGCTCTGGAAATATTTTTTATCCCAAAGAAGCTCCCTTGCCGTGAAATACCAGTCAACAGAAAAGGTCTTTTGAAGAGATTGAACCGCAGCTCCCTCAATCATAATTTGAGTATCTCTCCATTTCCCCCATTTTAAGCCGTCGAGATATCTATCGGCAATATTCATGCCACCTATATAGCCCGTTTTTCCATCGATAACCACGATTTTTCTGTGATTTCTATAGTTTATCTTGTTTGCCAAGGCAGGAAGTTTAACTTCAAGAAATGGTTTTACTGATATGCCATTCTCAATCATTTCATTAAAGAACTTCTTTTTCACGCTCCAACAGCCCACATCGTCGTAAATGACCCTTACTTCAACACCCTCCTTGGCTTTTTGGATAAGAATGTTTTTAAAAAGATTGCCTAAACTGTCATCCTGAAAAATGTAGAACTCTATATGAATAAAATGACGGGCTTTCTCAATATGATTTATAAGCGAGTCAAAAAAATCTTTTCCTATTGTGAAAATTTCAACTTTGTTGCCTGTGGAAAGTTCTGACTGATTAAGATTGAAAAGAAGTGCTGTTTGCTGTTCTGTGCTGGCAGTTAGATTGTAGCTTGAGAGAGAGTTCTTAAGTTTGAACGAGTTTTTTTGAATCTTTTTAAGGCTCTTCTTTGAAATCATTCTATGGCGTCTAAAGTCCTGACCAAGAAAAATGTAAAATATCAGTCCTATAACAGGAAGGAAAATAAGCACTACCACCCAGGCTATTGATTTAACCGGATTCCTATTTTCTGATATTACAATAATAACCGTTCCAAGAATCGTTATCATGTAAACAGAAAGAGTAATATAGTAGAGCCAATCTGTTAAGATAAAACCACCCATGTTAATTGAAATAATTAATTTTTTAAATATTAATATAGGTAAAAATAATAAAAATAGTATCATAATAGTCTCTTTGGAGACTATTATTGTAATAAATAAGACATTTCAACTTGGCAAGGTTGAGCTTAAAGAATTATATTTGTGAAGTTTCCTTTAAAACAATATTTTATATTTTAAATTCTCATCTCTCAAATTTTGAAAGCAGATTGAGAAAGATGTCTTATGCTTTGAATGTTATAATAAGATAAATTATGGCATTTGAAATCTAATAATTAACAAGTAAATAGCAAATGAAAGAATTCTTAAAAGTGCTTAGGCGATTTGTCCCTCCATATAAGCATTATCTATTTTTAAATATATTCTTTAATCTTTTTTCAGCAGTTGTCAGTCTATTCGCTTTTGGTACCATAATACCTATTCTTCAGACACTTTTTGGAATAAACGAAAAAGTAAGTGATTATATCCCTTTTTCAGATGTTTCTTATTCATTAAAAGAGAAGATACTTTCACAGATAAATTGGTATATATCAAGTTTGATTGATGAAAAGGGAGCTCCTTTTACATTGATGATACTTGGAGTGGTGCTCATTGTTATGACATTCATTAAAACCGGGAGCAGCTATTTAGGTTCTTATTTTTTGATTCCTATACGTACCGGAGTGGTAAGAGATATAAGAAATACAATTTATAAAAAGATATTAAATCTTCCAATGGGCTTTTTCTCAGGTGAGAGAAAAGGAGATGTGATGGCAAGAATGACAGGTGATGTCTCGGAGGTTGAAAATTCAATAATGGCATCACTTGATATGCTCTTTAAAAACCCTATTTTAATTATTGTTAATCTTGTTACTCTTTTTCTAATCAGTTGGCAGCTTACTCTTTTTGTGCTTGTACTGCTTCCCGTTAGTGGCTATATTATGGGAAATATAGGCAGAAAACTTAAAAGAAGTTCAAAGGAGGGACAAGATCAATATGGAGTTATAATGTCTCAAATGGAGGAAACTCTTGGCGGTCTTAGAATTATAAAGGCTTTTCTTGCAGAGAGAAAAGTGAGCGGCAGATTTGAAAGTGCAACCAACAAATTTATGAGAATTACCAACCGCATTGCCCGCCGTCAGGCATTGGCTCATCCTATGAGTGAGTTTTTAGGCACGGTGACTATTGCTGTTTTGCTTTGGTTTGGAGGAACACTGATTCTTTCCGGCAAAGGTTCTCTTGATGCTGCTACATTTATTTATTACCTGACAATTTTTTATAGTATTATAAATCCTGCCAAAGATTTCTCAAAGGCATCCTATTCTGTGCAAAGAGGTTTAGCTGCAATGGAAAGGGTGGATAAAATATTGTCTGCAAAGAATGAAATTGAGCAGAAAAAAAATCCTGTTGCTTTAAAATCTGTGGGCGATTCGATTGAGTTTAGAAATGCATGGTTTAAGTATGATCAGAATTGGGTTTTGAAAGATATAAACCTGAGTATAAAGAAAGGAGAGACAGTGGCTCTTGTTGGTCAATCCGGCTCAGGAAAATCAACAATGGCAGATATGCTTCCTCGTTTTTATGATATTCAAAAGGGTGAAATTCTTATTGATGGAATAAATATTAAGGATGTAGCTGTCTATGATTTGAGAAATATAATGGGAAATGTCAATCAGGAAGCTATCCTTTTTAATGACACATTCTTTAATAATATAACTTTCGGAGTTGAAAGTGCTACTCTTGAGCAGGTGAGAGAAGCGGCAAGGATTGCAAATGCGGATGAATTTATTATGGCAACTGATGGCGCCTATGAAGCAAATATTGGAGACAGGGGTTGTAAACTCTCCGGTGGACAGCGCCAAAGGATAAGTATTGCAAGAGCTATTTTGAAAAATCCTCCTGTGCTTATTCTTGATGAGGCAACTTCTGCTCTTGACACTGAATCGGAAAGATTGGTTCAGGAGGCTCTTGAACATTTGATGAAAAACAGAACCACTCTTGTTATTGCTCATCGACTTTCTACTATTAAAAACGCAGATATGATTTGTGTTATGCATGATGGCGAAATTGTTGAAAGAGGCAGACATGATGAACTGATAAAATTGGATGGATATTATAAGCGACTTGTTAATATGCAGTCGTTTTAGAATAAGATGTTTGAAGATAAAGCTTATTGAAACGCATGTCTTGATAGTTGTATAGGTTTTAAAATATAGAACTTCAATAACAAAAAGAGGATTAATCATTAATGATTAATCCTCTTTTTGTTGATAACTGCGACTATAATTATATTAATGTCAAATCTTGCTTTCTTAAAAAAGCTAATGACAAAATTTGTCTTGCTAATAAAGAGCACACCTTTTATTGAGTGTTAATTATTGGATTTGTATAACTTCTTTCTTTTAAGAAAAGATTTTAATTCGACAATTCTGTCTGTTTGAATAATATTTACATTATTATCAATGAACCATTGATAGATATCGGGGTTTTCTAAAGCCATATCATCTGAATGTCCGGCATTATGCTGAGGCCAAAGAGCATTAATCCAAACATGATATCCTTTTTCTCTAAGAGATTTAAAGTCAATAAGGTTTTTCTCATCATTGCCTACAACAAATTCAAAGCCATAAGGCTTGTAAGTCTTGGTAAAATCGTCGATAATAGCTTGTGCATTGTCTTTTTCAAGAGAGATAATAGGCATATAGTGAATTTTGTCTTTTATATCGCCGTACTTTTCATTAAATACTTTAAAGCTCATATTACCTTTCAGAAGAACTTGGTCGAGCATATTTCTTTCCACAAGTTTTGGGTAAACGATGTCAAAATAATTGAAGCTTTTGTCAAGGTTGATAAGAACTTTGTCTTTGCATATATCAAGAATCTGGTCGATAGTGGGGATTTTCATTGCTGTTTTTACGCCAAGGCCATCTCTAAGAACTAATTTTGAAATTTCATCATAGGTATAATCTATAACTTTGCCTTTTCCTGAGGTTGTTCTATCAATAGTATTGTCGTGCATTAACACAAGAATGCTGTCTTTTGTCATTGCAAGGTCAATTTCCACCATATTGGCGCCCTTTTCAATCGCTTTTTTAACTGACCATATAGAATTCTCAGGGGCTTCTCTCCAATTGCCTCTGTGAGAAACGATCATTACCTTATTATTTGGAAATTTTGAAAGAGAATATTGAGCATCAATTGATAAATTAATGCTTAAAAAAATCATAATTAGAATAAACAGTTTTTTCATATGTATTTTTATTGTATAGTTTATTTTTTTCAAAAATAACGCAAGCCGAATTCAATAAGCATTTTAAAGCAACAGCTTTAAAAATGGTATTGATGAGGCGCCGCTTATTTTATTCAAAAATAACGCAAGCCGAATTCAATAAGCATTTTAAAGCATCAGTTTAAAAAATGCTATTGATGAGGCGCCGCTTATTTTATTCAAAAATAATGCAAGTCGAATTCAATAAGCATTTTAAAGTATCAGTTTAAAAAATGCTATTGATGAGACGCCGCTTATTTTATTCAAAAATAGCCCCATTTTTTTAGTCTAAAATGTCAAGAGCATTAAAAATATAAATTTTTTGATAAGTATTTTTATCTTGTTTTTACTTTCTTTGTTGGAGAGTTGATAATTTTAAAACATAAAACAGCCTAAACGCTTTTGTTTTTGTTTAAGCCAATAACAAGTAAAAGGTTTGTGTTAAGACTTTAAATGGCGTATTTGTACTTTCGCGTTAAAAATAAAAAATAATAAATACATACAAATGAAAGATTCAGTAATAATCGTTTCGGGAGGAATGGACAGCATTACGATGCTTTATGAATATTCAGATAGAATTGCTTTAGGAATTTCATTCCATTATGGTGCAAATCACAATGATAAAGAGATACCTTTTGCTAAAGAGGCGTGCAATAAGCTTGGAATACCTCATATCGTTATTCCTTTGGCTTTTATGAAGGAGTATTTTAAAAGTTCCCTTTTAGATGGTGGAGAATCAATTCCTGAGGGTCATTATGCTGATGAAAATATGAAATCAACAGTCGTTCCTTTTAGGAATGGCATAATGCTTTCTATAGCTGCCGGAATTGCTGAAAGCAATAATCTTAAATATCTTATGATTGCAAACCATGGCGGTGATCATACAATTTATCCTGATTGCAGGTCTGCTTTTATTGATTCAATGGATCAGGCAATATGTAATGGAACCTATGAAAGTATAAGGATATTTGCGCCTTATACTAATATTACTAAGAGTGATATAGCAAGACATGGAAAATCTTTAGGCGTTGATTATTCTCATACCTGGAGTTGTTACAAGGGCAATGAGAAACATTGCGGTAAATGTGGAACTTGTATTGAAAGAAAAGAGGCTCTTTCTGAAGCCGATATTAAAGACGATACTGTATATGAAGATTGATATAACAGCTTTTTAATTTATAAATAAAAGGGCAGATATATCATAAATGTTGTTTGGTGTGTTTTGCTGTAATATCAGTATTAACAAATTAGAATTTAATAAATATTTCAAAATCGACAATCAATAAAAACGAGTAATAGTAAATAATTGATCATTATCTATATACTATAACAAAAAGAGCCGCTTTTTAGCGACTCTTTTTATATTCATACAGGAAAAACATATTAATTTTTATTGTATTTAGTCTCGAAAGTATAATTAGGATGATGTTCATCTTTCATTATTTTTTTCAACTTGTCAGCAATCTTTTTGTATTTTGGATTATCAATAAGATTATTATCTTCATGAAGATCAGTTGCAAGATTATACAATTCATAACCCATTTCAGGTTTTACACCTTTTACTTTTGAAGGCTGCAATTTGTAAATCAACTTCCAATCACCTTTGCGGACTGCATATTTGCCTTGAAATTCCCAATAAAGGAAATCATGTTTCTTTTGTTTTCCTTTGCCTGTTAGAGTAGGAAGAAAAGAAATCCCATCGGTAGAATCAACATAGTCTGAGATTTTGCCGCCTGCTATATCAGTAAATGTCGGCATTATATCCCAAAATGCACAGATATGATCACTTACAGAATTTTCCTTAATAACCCCCGGCCATTTAGCAATAAAAGGCACACGGAACCCACCTTCATACACATCTCGTTTTACACCTCTAAGTTTTCCATCTCTACCAAAATAAGCAGGATCGGCACCACCCTCTTCATGAGGGCCATTGTCGCTGGTAAATATAACTATTGTATTATCAGAAAGGCCTTTCTTGTCTAAAAGCTCCAAAACTTCACCAACATATATATCAAGACGGGTAATCATGGCGGCAAACTGAGCGTGACGTCCAAGATTCGGATTATATCTTGAACCACCAACTCCGCTTGTACGAGTACCATTTATATAAAAATTTTTACCATCAGAGCCTCCATAAGATGTATCGTCAGTAAACTTTTCGGTATAATATTGCAGAATAGAATCATTAGGCTGATACAGTTCGGCATGAGGAAGGGTATAGGTCAAAAGAGCATAGAAAGGCTGATCTTTAGTTTGATCATTTAAAAATTTCATAGCTTCCTGATGAATCATATCGCCTGTATACTGAGGCCTTTTTTCATAGCCATCGCCATACATAGGGTATTGGGTGTTTTCTGTAAGCTCTATACGTTTCACCTCTTTATCACCATCCTTTTTGCTAAACTTGTTAATAAAGTTAGGATAGTAAAGATGAGCTTGGTATTGACATATATAACCATAATATTCATCCACACCTCTTAAATCTGGAGTAGAAACAGAACCTTCATATCCTGCCGCCCATTTTCCAAACATTCCTGTGGTATATCCGTTTGCCTTCATAATTTCAGGAACAATCATTCTATTTGGATCCAAAGGCTCCTGACCTGCTACGGCATAATCAGTACAAACTCCATATTGAACCTCACCGCTCCAATATTCTTTATTATCACGGATATGAGTCTTTCCAGTATGCTGTCCTGTCATCATAGTTGCACGCGATGGAGCACTAACCGGACTTCCTGAATAGGCTTGAGTGAATAACATCCCTTGCTTGGCCATTTTGTCCAAGTTGGGAGTTTCAATATATTTTTGACCATAAACGCCCAAATCACCATACCCCATATCATCACAAAGGATAAAAACGATGTTCGGTTTTTGTTTACTTTGAGCAGGAAGAAGAGATGCAAGCATTGAAGCACTCAAAAAGGCATAACGAGTGTAGCCCATATTTAAATAGTTTTTAGGTTAAAGGAAATGTGATTAATTCTTATAATAATCTTTTCATTACGAGCGAAAATAATGCAAGCCGAATTCAATAAGCATTTAAAAAGTGAAACTTTTAAAAATGTATTGATGAGGCGCCGCTTATTTTATTCAAAAATAATGCAAGCCGAATTCAATAAGCATTTAAAAAGTGAAACTTTTAAAAATGTATTGATGAGGCGCCGCTTATTTTATTCAAAAATACATAAAAATGTTGTTATGAATCAATAGCTTGAGAGCAAAAGGTTTTAATAAAGATCTATTTTCATAGATTATTGTGTTTCTTATATACTATTTAAGAAACAAAGTATTAAAAATCAAGCGCTTTAATTAATTATTAAAAATTTTGATTATTAAATATGCACAATTTGTAAGCAAAGAGATTAATTCAATAAATCTTTGGCAGAAAAGCTGGGGCAATCTTTCATCACTGAAAAACTGCCCCAAAAAGAAAATGTAATAAAATCGTTGTTTTCGCTATTATTCATTAAACAATGGCTTGCCGTTGTAGAAATCGAGAATCTTCACTCTAAAGACATAGTCATATTTTGCCTGAGCCTCTTCGGAAAGCGCTCTGTTGTATCTGGTTTGAACATTGTCCAAATCAAAAGGTGTTGAGCGACCGTTTGCAAATTTTTCTGATTCATAACCAAAAGCGATTTTGGCGGCTGCAACAGCTTTTTGAGCAGATTTATATTTATCACCAGAAGCAACTGCACTTGTATATGCCTGCTGTATCTCTTTATATAGGTTTTGTTTTGCATTCAAAAGAGAAAGCTTCATATTTTCAATATTCAATTGGGTCTGTCTGACCTGATTTCTTGTAGAGAATCTATTAAACAACGGTATTGAAAGAGAGAGTCCGATATATTCACTTCCATTATTTTTAATTTGATTGGAGAATGATGAGTTTTTATATCCCTCCTCAAGATTATAGTTATAGAAATAATTATTACTGTAACCGGCATTCATATTTAGAGTAGGATAATATCCTGCACGTGCAATTTTAAGAGAATGCTGAGAGCCGTTTAATTTAAATTGAGCAGATTTTATTGAAGACCGATTTTCGACAGATTTCTCAAAAACAGCCATTGGAGATTCCAAATCATTGATATTGCTTAGATAAAGCTGATTAAGATCAGGCATCTCAATATCAAATCCGGATTCAGAGTCAAGATTTAAAAGTTGACTTAATGTAAGAAGAGAAATCTTTACATTATTGCTGCTTTCGGTGAGCGACAATTCATCTTTAGCGAGCTGAGACTGCATATCGGCAAGTTCTGAGAGCGCGCTTTTGCCTGCATTTACCAAAGCCTCGGTCTGTTTCACCTGTTCTTTTGAGAGCTTCACCTGCTCCTGGGCAATAACAAGCAACTCCTTGTAAAGCATAGTTTGAAGGAAGTAGGATGTTATGTTTAGAGAAAGATCCTCTTTTGCCTTATTAAGGTCTTCTATTGCCGCGGCAAGTTCAAACTTTTGATATTTAATTTCGTTTGGAATTCTAAAACCTGTAAAAATCGGCACGCCGGTGGAAAGATTAAACGAAGAGCTGGAAGAGGAATTATCCTTAGTCACTCCATCCCTGTCAGCGCTACGTCCAAAGCCGAAATTCTGTCCTACGCCTGCATTTAGGTTAGGAAGTCGGCTCATTTTGGCTGTGTTTAGCTGAATCTCCTGATTCTCCTTGGCTATAATCTGCTTTTTTATATCTATATTATTTTCAACAGCATATTCAATACATTCTTTTAAAGTCCAATTTTTTTGAGCATTCACAGAAAAAATGGAAATTAAAAAAGCAGCCAATAAGCAATTAATTTTAATCATAGTATTTTACTTATTTGATTTTTTATTTCCTCTAACTTTTGTGTCAGCAGTAATTCCGTCAAGAATTTCGATATTTAATCCGTCAGATAGCCCTGTTTTAATGAATTTCTTTTCAAATTCAGGCTCTTTACCATCATTTGTAACAACATACACAAAAGAACTGTCGTTAGAAATCTCTATTGTACTCTCAGGAAGAGCCATTACAGAATCTCTTTTTTCAAGTATGATTTCAGCATTGGCACTGTATCCGGCTCTTACATAAACAGAATCAGGAATAGTGGCAGCAGCTTTAACTTCAAAAAGGATGGCTCCATTGGTTTCTGTTCCTTTAGGGGATATATATTCCAAAACAGCGTCAAACTGTTTATCTTGAAGAGCGCCTATTGTTAAAGTAATAGGCATTCCCTCTTTTATTCTGCCAACTTCTGTTTCATCGATGTTTCCTTTAAAAATCATATTTCCCATATCTGCCACAGAGGCAATGGTAGTACCATCGTTAAAAGTATTTGATAAGATAACAGAATTACCAACCTTGACAGGAATATCCAAAATCATTCCTGAAATAGTTGAACGAACCATTGTATTATTAAACTCACCGGAACGCTTGGAGATACCTTCTGTTACAATCTCCAAATTATCTTTTGCAGACTGAGCAGATTCTTTGGCATTTTCATAAGCAGTAAGAGCTTTCTCGTATTCCTCTTTTGAGACGACACTGCTGTCATAAAGTTTTTTAATACGATTAAATTCATTTTCTGATTGGGTAAGATTGATTTGTGTGCTTCTCACATTGCTTTGGGCATTGTTAAGCTGATTCATTTCAGGAATAACTTTAACTTTAGCAATAACCTCACCCTCATTGATTCTTTGACCAGCTTCCTTATACAGCTCAGTAATAATGCCCGATATTTGAGGTTTTATTAAGACTTCGTCACGAGGCTCGACTTTACCGGTTGCAACACTTTTCTTTACGATATTCTGCTTGGAAGGATTTACAATTTCATAAACAACTTTCTCTGGCTGAGACTTTTTCCATAAGAAAACAAAAGTTCCTATAACCAAAATTGCTATAATCCCTAAAAAAACAAATCTCAATATTTTCTTCATCGGATTCTATGTTTTTATATTGTTATTATTTATTTCGTTAATTATATTTTTATATCATCTTTTTTGGGATGATTATTTATCTTTTATTCTGAAATTCAATTTTTTATTCGTCTCTTAATGCATCAATAGCCTTTATTTGCATAGCTCTGTAGGATGGAAGCAATCCCGCTATCATTCCGCAGATTATAAGTACAAACAATGAGACAATTGCCACGACAAATGATATTTGAGGATTAAGAAAGAATGTGTTTTCAGTTGGATTAGCCTCTAAAAGACTTGAGACCAATGACAATAATCCAACTCCACAGCAAATTCCGACAATCCCCGCTATAGATGTAAGGACTAAACTTTCAGACATAATTTGAACAATGATCTGAGAAGGCTTAGCTCCTAAAGCTCGTCTGATTCCTATCTCCTGAGTTCTTTCCTTAATTGTTACCAGCATAATGTTGCTAACACCAACGACACCGGCAAGAAGAGTGCCAAGGCCAACTATCCAAATAAGGATTTTTATTCCCAATGTCAATGACATGAATGTCTGAAAAAGCTTTTGAACATTAAATCCATTGACAGCCTGAACATCGTCAGGGGCAATTTGGTGATTAGCTTTGACAATGGATTTTATTCTTTCTTCATTTTCACTCATTGGCAGATTGTCATCAAGAGTAATTCCAATGCTGTGAATCTCATTTCCCATTTGATTTGTTTGCTGAGCCAAGGTATAAGGGATATAAATCATTTCTTCAGCCGGACCTCCAAAGTTGAAATTATCGGAAAGCGGCTCGACCACCCCAACAACAGTGTAGTAAATGCCGGAAATCTTTATAAGAGCTCCCTCAGGATCTTCACCTTTATTGAAAAGATCATTATATACTTTACTCCCTATAGTACAGACTTTTCTTTTTTCCAAGACATCCAAATCATTAATATACCTTCCATAAAGAAAAGTCATTGGATTAATTAAAATATAGTTTGAGCCTGTTCCAAGTGTTGAAAAAGAGCCGTATTTATCCTTTCTTACTATATTGTTTGAGCCTCCCTGACCAAAAACCATGGGAGTAATATATTTTATACCATCTATTTTCCTTTTTAGAATTTCAATGTCATCAATTTTAAGCTCCCAAACACGTCCCTTTCTAAAGCCTTTGTATGGGACAGTGGTTCTTCCGGAAAACATGAAATATGAATTTGAAGCAAATCCCTTTACTCCGTTGAAAATGCCATTTTCAAGAGCTGTTCCAGCCCCAAGCATCACAACGAGCATAAATATTCCCCAGAAAACTCCAAAGGCAGTCATAAGACTCCTCATCTTATTTTTGGTTATTGTAAACCATACCTCCTGCCATGAATCTAAATCAAACATAATATAAGTCTATAAATAAGAATTGCAGTCAATCAAAAACTGATCTCATTCTAAATAAATTGTAAAAAAAATCTATTCTCCTCTTAAGGCATCAATAGGTTTAATACTAACAGCCTTTTTTGCCGGAACATATCCTGCTATCACACCTGCCACAATCAGTATAAATGTCGCTAAAAACACCACACTTAAGTCGACGGTCGGATTCCTAAACATCGTCATATTCTCCGGGTTGGATGGACCGGAAGAGTTCATTTCTAATACATAATTTATTAATTCTGTCAACCCAACTCCGAAAACCATACCCACATAACCAAAAAGAGCGGTAATAAAAATAGATTCTATAAAAACAAGCTTTAATATAGAGCTTGGCGTTGCACCAATTGCTTTTCTTATTCCAAATTCTTTGGTTCTCTCCTTAACTGTAATAAGCATAATATTGCTAATGCCAACTACTCCTGCAATAAGAGTGCCTATTCCTATAATCCAAACAAAGAGTGCAATTCCATTAAAAATGCCTTGGGTTTGAAGATAATCTGAAAGACGGTCTCTTATCCATAAAGCATTCCTATCGTCGGGCTTGAAATTGTGAAGTATGCTTAAATTGTTTCTTAGATCGGTAATAAAAGCCTCCATTTCCTTTGGGCTTGAAATTCCTTTCACTTCAAATGAAATGTTGTTGAACTCACCGTTGGGTTTATAGATTGAAACAATAGTTGTGGAGGGTGCATAGATGTCGGGGTTTTGTTCAAAACCATCATTATAGACACCAACTATCTTATATGGAATGTTGTTTACATTAACAAAGCAGCCAAGTGCATTTTCTCCATTTTTAAAAAGAGCCTCTTTGGTTCGTTTATGAATAACAAGAACCTTTTTTTTTCCCTTGATGTCTGATTCATTAATAAACCTGCCTTCAAACATCTCAAGACTTCTCATTTCCTGATAATCAGGATATATGCCGTTAATACTCAAAGTAACATACTCCTGTGCATTGGAAATATTTAATGTAGAGGTCCTTACAGATGGCGAAATGGAGTAAATTTTCCCTTTATATTTATTTGTAAGAAATTCAACATCTTTTTGTTTTAGAGTTACCGTTCTTCCCTTTTGCATTCCTTTCCAAGGTTCAGATGTCCAGCCCGGCCAAAGAGTAACAGAGTTGCTTGACATATATTTAAAATTCTCAGACATTCCATTTTTCAATCCATTGCCTGAGCCAAGAAGAATAATAAGCATGAAAATTCCCCAAGCTATAGAAAAGCCTGTAAGAAAAGTTCTTAACTTATTCTTTTTCATTGAATTATATATCTCATTAAGAAGATCAAACATTTTATCTTAATATTTAATTATTTAAGAGTTTCTATCGAACCAATCAATCCATCACTAATATGAATAATTTTGTCTGTTTGGTGGGCAATATCACTCTCATGAGTTACAACTATCATTGTCATTCCTGTCTGATTTACCTCCTTAAGAATATCCATAACCTCCTGAGTCGTCTTACTGTCGAGCGCTCCTGTTGGTTCATCTGCAAGTATTATCTGAGGATTTGCAATTAATGCCCTTGCAATTGCCACTCTCTGCTTTTGACCTCCGGACATTTCAGATGGAAGATGATGAGCCCATTCTTTAAGTCCAAGTTTGTCAAGATATTCAACAGCCAATATATTTCTTTTTTTTCTTGGGACACCTTGGTAATAAAGGGGCATTGCAACATTTTCCATTGCATCCTTAAAGTTTATAAGATTAAATGATTGAAAAATAAAACCAATCATTTTGTTTCTATACTCAGCCGCTCTCTTTTCACTAAGATTCTTTATCAAAACATCATTTAAAAAATATTCTCCATCATCATAAGTGTCTAATATTCCTAATATGTTTAGTAAAGTTGACTTTCCGGAACCGGACGCACCCATAATTGAAACAAGTTCACCTTTTTCTATCTCAAGATTTACTCCCTTTAAAACATGAAGCGGACTTCCGTTGAAATATGTCTTGTTTATGTTGTTTAGCTTTATCATTTTTAAAAATATATATTCTATATCTCGTTTTAAAATTAAATCATTAGCTTTTCAATTCAAATGCAAGAAATAAAACATTGAATATTTTTCATGCATTCACTTAAAATAGACGTAACTATACAAATTATGTTACATGATATTTTTAGATATTTTATTAATTTTTCTTATTGCATTTAATTGATACTAATTTAAAAAACTTATCTCTTTCAATTGATTAATGAAGACTATTAAAATAATTGCAAAATTATCTATTTCTTATTAATTTGTTATTGAGTAGGAATGATTAATTATTGTTTCTCGATAAATGTAAATATAAATATTATTGATTATTACTATTTAATAATATATTTATCTATTTTTAACAATAGTGCTTGCTTTTAGGTTTTAAAAATATGAAACAACCTTTTTTAAGAGGGTTTTAATGTGGAAAAGAAATTGAAAAATCGTAATGATATTTTTTTTTGTATATAAATGGCGCATTTGTACCTTGGTGTTAAAAAATAAAATAATAAACAAATGAAATAAGTAATACCCAATGGCATCAACAAAAAAATATATTTACTTTGTAATATATAATGTATAGCTGAGTATTGTATGTAAAAAGTATTATGCTTTTAAGTGTCACAAGTAAGGACAATAGCTATAATAAATGATATTTATTGAAATTAATTTTCAAAAACATAGAAACAAATTTCAACAAATTAACCAACAAGCTTATAAATGATTAAATTCACAGATATTGACGGCTTAAAAATTCGCTACCGCGAAACCGGAGAGGGGAAAACGATTGTTTTTCTTCATGGTTGGGGCTGTTCTCTTGATATTTTTAAAACTATTCATACATCTATTGCAAATAACGGATTCAAAGCAATAACTCTTGATTTTCCTGGATTTGGTGAATCCTCTGAGCCAAAAAATGTTTGGGGTGTTTATGAGTATGCAGATTTCTTTGAGAAGTTTGTTAGAAAACTTCAAATAAAAGATCCCACTCTTGTTGGCCATTCGTTTGGTGGAAGAGTTTCTATTATTTACGCCTCAAGAAATGAAAATCTTTCAAAGCTCATTCTTGTTGATGCCGCAGGTATCAAACCTAAAAGAAGTCTAAAATATTATTATAAAGTTTACAGTTTTAAAACAATGAAACATATTGTAAACTTTATTCTTCCTAAAGATAAGGCAAATCAGATAATTGACAATTACCGCAAAAAAAGCGGATCTTCCGATTACAATGGTGCCAGCATTATGATGCGTTCTATATTAAGTAAAGTAGTTAATCAAGATTTAAAATATCTTTTGCCAAAGATAAAAGTGCCGACTCTTCTTTTTTGGGGCAAGAACGACACTGCAACTCCGATTAAAGATGCGCAAATAATGAACAAGTTAATTCCAGATTCGGGTCTTATTGCCTATGATAATGTCGGGCATTTTAGTTTTCTTGAAAGAGGGGCTGAATTTGATGCTGTTATAAAGAATTTCTTAAAGAATTAGAATATGATTACCAATATATTAAACTATGTTTTTCTTTTCACAATTGTAATATATCTTATTGAAACTTTGAGATTTGAGTTAATGTTTTTTCAACAAAACTCATATCGTGATGAAAGATATCTACGTTCTGTAAAGGATAATGTTGTTTCAAAAAGAAACTTGATGAATATTATCTTGCTTTTGCTTGCTGTTTTTTCAATGTTTCATCCAATAGCCATTTTAGCAGGCATTCTTTTTGCAACAACTGTTGCACTTATTCGTTTTAAAGAAAAATATAAAAAACCCGTTGTTTATACTGCTCGTATAAAAAGACTTATTTCGGTAAATATTCTGTTCTCTTTAATTGCCGCAATTATCATTTTTCATTTTACAAACATTACCGGTACGATTGTTATTCTTGGCTGGATAATTTTGCTTTATCCAATTGTAATGATAATCTGCAACGCAATAATCTCTCCAATTGAAAAAGGCATTACAAAGCACTATTACAATGATGCAAAAAAAATTCTAAAGAGCCACAACAATCTGACAATAATAGGAATTACAGGAAGCTTTGGCAAAACAAGTACAAAGCACTATCTATATAGGATTCTTTCTGAAGAATATAATGTTTTGATGACTCCCGGTAATTATAATACTACTCTTGGTGTAGTAAGAACTATAAGAGAACAGTTAAAGCCAAGTCATCAAGTATTTATTGTTGAAATGGGAGCTAAACAGATTGGTGATATAAAAGAAATTTGTGATTTGGTAAATCCATCTATTGGTATTATTACAGCTGTTGGCGAACAACATCTGGAAACATTCAAGAATATTCTAAACATTCAAAAAACTAAGTTCGAACTTGTGGATTCATTGCCTGAGAATGGTATGGCTGTAATCAATGGAGACTACGAATATATTAACAACCGCGACAATTCTGTTTCGAGAGTTGAAGATGTGAAGAAGTATTCAATGAATAATGATCCTTCAAAAGATTTCTTTGTAAAAGATATTTTCTTTGATAAAGGGAAAAGCATTTTTACTGTTGCTTCAAAAGATGGTAATGAAGAGCAGATTGCTACTCGTCTTCTTGGAAAATATAATATATCCAATCTTGTTGCCTGCATTATTGTTGCTAAAAAACTTAATGTTTCTTCCCGCTCAATAAAGAATGCAATCAATGATATTTATCCCGTTGAACATCGTTTAAGCATCAAGACTACAGCCTCAAAAATTACTATTATTGATGATGCGTACAATTCAAATCCTATTGGCTCGGAAATGGCTCTTGAAGTGCTTGACCAATATCCGGGAAATAAAAAAATTATTATTACTCCCGGGATGGTTGAACAAGGAGACAAGCAGTTTGAAAACAATAAATTGTTCGGTAAAAATATTGCCGCTCACGCCGGCTATGCTATCATTGTTGGTCAATACAATAGAGAGTCTATTTCGCAAGGGCTTAAAGAGGGAGGTTTTGATATGAACAATTATTTTGCGGCAAACACTCTTAATGATGCAACTAATCATTTGGCAAAAATTGCAGAGCCTAATGATGTGGTACTTTATGAAAATGATTTACCTGACACTTTTAAATAAATATATTTTTAAAACAAACAATACATTATATATTATCTATCCTTCCCACAATTAGAGAGGATGATAATAAAATTTATTTAATCCTATTCAAATGAAAGCGAATATTGGCGTCTTTTTTGGTGGCAGAAGCGTAGAACATGAAATATCAATCATTACTGCTGTTCAAGCTATTGCTTCTTTCGACAAAGAAAAGTATAACATTACTCCGGTTTATGTTACAAAAAAAGGAAAATGGTACACAGGTGAAGCACTCTTAGAGCTAAACAATTATAAAAATATTGATTCTCTTTTGTCAAAATGTACAGAAGTTTATATGGTGCCTGAATATGGCAACTATGGAGTTTACAAAACTTCAGCAGGAATCTTTGATAAAAAGTTAATTACCAATCTTGATGTAGTATTCCCTGCTTTTCATGGGACAAATGGTGAAGATGGAGTATTCCAAGGAGTGGTTGAATCAATAGGAATACCTTTTGTTGGGTGTAATACTCTTGCTTCAAGCAATGGAATGGATAAAATCTTTATGAAAATGATTCTTAAAGACTGCGAAGTGCCCGTTATTGATTGTTTTTGGTGCACAGATTTTGATCTTAAAAACGATCTTGATAACGTAATAGCAAAAATTGAAGCAAAAATTCCTTACCCTATCATAGTTAAACCGGCTAATCTTGGATCAAGCATTGGTATTTCCAAAGCCGCAGATAGAGATGCTCTTATCGAAGCTCTTGACTTGGCTGCTCAGTTCTCTTCCAGAATTATTGCTGAAAAAATGGTTACCAATTTAAAAGAAATTAATTGTTCTGTTTTAGGTGACTGCGATGAATGTGAGCCTTCCGTTTGTGAGGAGCCTGTTAAAACTGAAGATATTTTAAGTTATAAAGATAAATATCTTGGTGGAAGCAAAACTTCAAAAGGAATGCAAAGCACTCAAAGACGTTTGCCTGCTGATCTGCCTGATGATGTCACTGCAGAAATCCGTTCTCTTGCAGTTAAAACATTTAAATCTCTTTCCTGTAACGGTGTTTCCCGAATAGACTTTATTATTGATACTGATACTAATGAGATCTTTGTAAATGAGATTAACACTATCCCCGGATCTTTATCTTTCTATTTATGGGAAGCAACAGGCGTTTCATTTAAGGATTTAATTGACAGACTCATCAACCTTGCATACAAACGTAAACGCAAAACCGACAATAAAGTGGCAAGTTATGACCAAAATATCTTTAATTTTCAAAAAGACTTTAGCGGAGGCAAATTAGGAGTGAAATAAATGTAATATTATTATTTTATAAAAATCAAATAATATAATATTTCACTACATCTTAGTTGTATTATTAAAAAAGAGGATAAATCATTTTGACTTATCCTCTTTTTTATAATTTACTTTCATATTGTTTTATATATAAACATGTTTGATGAAATATTAAAATCACCGATTATAAAATTAATATGCACCTTATCATTTTTGTAGCAATTGATTGAAACAGCTATCGTAATTAAAACTGTAGTGATAGGCGATATAATAAGAGAGAGTGTGTAATATCAGCAGAGATTAATTTAAATGATTAATTAATCAATTATAACTCTGAATGATATAGTATGAAAAAAGTAAATAATCTAACACATTAAATAATATATAAATGATTTAAAAAATTATTATATTTGTGCTTAACAACATGCTTTTAACAAATAATTCATGGTACATATAATTCAAGAGGGGGACATCCCCAAACTTATGGCTAATATTTGGGATTTGCTCACAGAGTCTGAGCAGTCATTGGTTATGGGTAATCTTGAGATTCGTCAATTTAAAAAGGGAAACGTTATTTATAAGGAAGATGATGAACCTACAAGTTTGATGTGTTTGTTAAAGGGCAAAGTCAAAATATTTAAGGAGGGGATAGGAGGAAGAAACCAAATAATGAGACTTATTCGTCCGGTACAATATTTTGGTTACAGAGCCTATTTTGCATCAGAACCTTATGTTACAGAGGCTGCGGCATTTGAAAATTCTACCATGGTTTTTATCCCTATGACTTTGATAGATACTCTTATAAAGGAAAATAATCAACTGGCCGTTTTCTTTATAAAGGAATTGGCAAGAGATCTTGGAGAATCTGATGAGCGTACGGTAACATTAACCCAAAAGCATATTAGGGGTAGATTGGCAGATTCTTTAATATTTCTGCTTGATAAGTATGGAACGGAAGGCGACGGATGTACCTTAAATATTTATCTTGCAAGAGAAGATTTGGCAAATCTGTCAAACATGACAACTTCAAATGCAATACGAACTCTTTCAAGTTTTTGTAATGAAGGAATAGTTGCTGTCGATGGAAGAAAGATAAAGATTATCGATGAGATGAGCTTAAGGAAAATAAATTTGATTGGATAAAAAGTAAAAAATACAACAATATAACACAACACCCCTTACAGAATTAAAATGGAAGGGGTGTTGTATTTATTGATAAAATTGAAAGTTTATTTTTATTCTGAAGATATTAATCACTTAAATTTCTTTAGATTCAATTGGCTTAATATTAAAAAACTCCTCCATAATTTTTGTCAAATCATCTTGAGGAATGAAACCCATTATTCCCTTTGGCTTGCCGGTTGGAGGAACAAACACAATTGTCGGTAGGCTCTGTATGCCAAAATAAGCAGCTAAATCTTTCTGAGCCTCTACATCTACCTTATAGATTATAACTTTTCCCGAGTAGCTTTTTGCAACATTGTCAAGAACGGTTTTCATTTGTCTGCAAGGGCCGCACCAATCAGCATAGAAATCTATGATACAAGGCAACTTTCCTTCATAAACCCATTGGTCAGGGTTTTTCTCAAAGTTATATATGTATTTAAGAAAGTCAGCTTTATTAACTTTTATAGGGACTCCTAACTTTGATGCAGATTGTGAATTATTTGGGGCAAACAGAAAAATAGGTAGACCTAATATAAGAAGATATATAAGAAATAATTTTTTATTCATAGTTGCGAATGGTTATGAAAGTGATTTAAAACAATATAAAAGAATTATATTAAATAAATTTCTGTAATATATCCTTTAGTGCATCAGCTTGCATAACTCCTGATTGTCTCCAAACAGACTGGCCATTTTTAAATATCATCAATGTTGGCACAGATTGTATTTGATATTTTTGAGAGATGGCTTGATTTTTATCTATATCAATTTTTATAATTGAAGCCTGATCACCAATTTTCGATTTCAAATCTTCAAGTATAGGTTTCATCATTTTGCAAGGTCCGCACCATTCGGCAAAAAAATCAATTAATACGGGCTTTTCTGATGATATGATCTTATTAAAATCGCTCATAAAATATTTTTATTATAAAATTATAGATTCTATTATATCTATTTTTTAAACACTGCCTGTCATTCAAAGTTCATCAAATAAAGTGTAAGAAATAATAAAAACAAGAAAAATAACAGGCTCGTTAAAACACTTCATCCCTTAAATAAAACCATTCACCCCGGAGTTGAAATTAGTTTTTTTTAATGAATTTATATTTGAATACACATTCAGTTAAAAATGCCGTAACGTACTTATAGATTTATATATCTAATAAACACAAATGAATGGCACACTTATAAATTGATGTTAAAATAAACTTATATATAAATGAGAAGATTAATCGTTGTGTTTTTTAATATCATTTTCATTTCTCTGTGTTTCCAAACTGCAAAAGCAAATACAGAGATAAGATATTTTGATGAAAATACAAAAATAGCATTAGAGTCTGGAGATACTTTGCAAATTAATAATAATCTTGACAAGATAGAGATTGATGGCTGGTATACTGGTACTTTAGATAAAGTATTGGAAAGGATTGCCTCTGAAAAAGGGCTTAAATTTTCTTACAACATTGATTATGCAAAAACAATAAATATCGATGCTCCTCCTTTTAAAAGAAGCGTGGATAACTTCCTTAAATATATTGTATGCAAAGGAAATAAACTAAAATTTTTTATTGACGATGACGATGTAATTCATATTGTGGAGATATGGAAGCAGGTTGATGAGAAGACACTGGCAAAAAAAGAAAAGAAATATGACACGGCAACAAGGCTAAATATCACTCTTGCAGGAAAGGTGATAGATGTTGAAAATAATGAAACTCTTCCATATGTTAATCTGATAGTAAATAAAACAAAAAGCGGAACTTCGACAAATGCCGATGGAGTGTTTACTCTTTTAAATATTCCAAGTGATACATGTTCAGTAACTGTTACTTACATAGGATATAAGCCACATGTTTTAAAAATAACTCCTGATATGAATTTGTCGGATGTTGTGATAAAGATGGAACCTGCAACAGAACTTCTAAGTGAAGTCGTAGTGCTCAGTGATAAGCAAGATCTGCTTCAAACCAATGAAAGAGTTGGCTTGATAAAGATGACTCCTTTAAAGATGAATGTTCTGCCAAGTTTGGGAGAGAAGGATATTTTTAGAACATTTCAATTAATGCCGGGAATAAGCGCAGCAAATGAGAACTCATCAGGTTTATACGTTAGAGGAGGAACACCCGATCAGTCGTTAGTGCTTTATGATGGAATACCAATTTATAATGTTCAACACCTATTTGGATTTTACAGTGCTTTTAACAGCAATGCAATAAAAGATATTCAACTTTATAAAGGCGGTTTTGATGCTAAATATGGAGGCAGACTGTCGAGCGTTGTTGAGATAACAGGAAAAGAGGGCAAGAATACAGGATTTGGTGCTATGGCAGATATAAGTCTTATGTCAGCAAATGCTTATATTGAATTTCCAATAGGAAAGAAAATAACATTTCTTGCCGCTGCCAGACGAAGTTGGCAGAGTCCTTTGTATAATCTTATATATGATCAATCTACCGGTAATAACAGTGATAATAATATGCCCGGGATGGATTCTGATAAAATGCCACCGGGAGGATTTTCAAAAAAGGAAAATAATTCTTCTTATAAATCCTATTTCTATGATGTAAACTCTAAATTGAGTTATAGACCTACAGAAAGAGATATTATTTCTTTGAGCTTTTATAATGGAGCTGATGATTTGGACAACAATTTTAATCCCTCGGGAAGCTCGTATACTTTAAAAAACAGCGATGTAACTAAATGGGGGAATACAGGTTCTGCCGCAAAATGGGGACATAAATGGGGAACACGTTTATATAGCAATTTATTGCTCACATATTCAAACTATTTTAATGAAAGAAATAGAGTAAGCAAAATTCCAGCCTCTTATACAAGTTCATCAACCAAAACTGAGACTTATTCAGAAGAAAATAACCTGAATGACTATTCGGCAAAACTTGATATGGAGTATAAAGTTGATGAATATCAACAACTTTCATTTGGAGTTAATGCCAATAAAACTAAGACTGATTATTTTCTTAGCGAGAATGATACAACAACTATATTAAACAACAATATAAAGGCCGATCTTTTGGCTGCCTATCTGCAGGATAAGTTGACGCTTTGTGATACAAGGCTTGAAATAACCGGCGGATTAAGGGCAAACTATTATTCTCCGACAAAGAAATATTATTTTGAGCCAAGAGGAACGGCTTCATATACTATAGATAAGAATTGGAAGATTAAAGGTTCTGCAGGTTACTATTATCAGTTTGCAAAAAAAATAACAAGAGAGGATATCATGCAGGGGAACAGAGACTTCTGGCTTATGGCAGATGGAGAATCAATGCCGGTGGGAAGCAGTTTGCAGGGCGTTTTGGGATTTTCCTATGAGACAAAAGATTATCTCATAGATATTGAAGGTTATTATAAAAAGCTTTATGATATATCAGAATATTCAATCCGCACAGTCAATATGAGTCAAAGCTTTGGACAGGGAGGAATGATGATGCCCGGAATGGATGGCGGAAAAGGCAACTCTTCTAATGAAAATACTATATATAGTGATAGGTTTTATACAGGTAATGGTTATGCAAGAGGTATAGATTTCTTGTTTCAGAAAAAATATGGTGACTTTACCGGTTGGGTCTCTTATACTTTGGGAGAAGTTATACACAATTTTCCCGATTTAAGTGACAAGAAATATTATGCTTCAAATGATGTTACTCATGAACTAAAACTTGTCGGTATATATAAGTGGAGAAATTGGGATTTCTCAGCCAATTGGCTTTTGGCTTCAGGGAAACCATATACAGCTCCTGAAGGATTATACAAACTTACTTTGCCTGATGGTAGTGAGAAAACATATTTTACTCCTTCTGCTAAAAATGGTAATAGACTGCCTTGTTATCATAGATTTGATATAGCTGCAACTTATAACTTTAAGATAAGTGAGAAGTTCCCTTGTTCTGTAAATATCTCTTTATTTAATCTGTATAATAGAAAGAATGTATGGTATAAGGAATATCAAATAGTGGAGGAGGAGATTGTAGAAACAAATGTTAACTATCTTGGAATAACACCAAATGTGAATTTTAGCATTAAGTTCTAATTTGGCACATTGAGCCTTGTTATATAGTTAATTAAGAAGATTTTTAAATAAAAACTAAAAAATACACTTCCTATTACTCTGTAAAAAATTAGATATCCAACAAAGGATATTAACAATGGAGCATTTATATCTAAGTGTTAAAAAATAAAATATATAAAAATGAAAAATTCATATATACTATTGTTATTGATAACCGGTATATCCTTTTTTTATAATTGCGGTGATGATGGTTTTTCGGTGTCTGATCCTGATAAAGCTGTAATTCAGGGCTATCTCTTTCCAGGACATACGGCTGAGATAACTATTAACAGACAACAAATTCTGGCAAGTGAGGATACTACAATGGATTTGCCGTTGTCTGGTCTAAGTGTAACTCTTTCAAATCAAACAACGGGGAAGAGCGAAGTTCTTAAGGATAACGGGGCTGGAAGCTATTCTTCGGAAATGATTATTGAAGATGAAGGAAGTTATAAAATAGAATTTGATTATAATAATAATCATGTTTGGGCTACAACATCTATACCTACAAAAGTCAGTGGTTTTAAAACTGATGCAACAGAACTTTTACATACAGAGAGGTTTAGTGATGATACTGTAAGATATGTAAATTATTATTGGGATAATGAAGAAGAGTCTTATCATCTGTTTTATATATATAATATGGAGAGTTGGACTACTCCTATTTATAATTTTACTCCTTCAAAATCGATAACAACAACACCTACTGCCGATACCGCTTATCAGGTAAACTCAAGAGGTTTTTATTATTATGGAAGGCATTATATGATTTTATATAAAGTAACTGATGAATATGTTGATCTATATTATTCCTCGAATGGGAATTCCCAACATATGACCAATCCTCCAACAAATGTAAATAACGGTTTTGGTATATTTACAGCAATGAGCTCTGATACATTGGTTCTGACCTTGAGATGATAAAATGACAAGTCATAATAAAGGCTGCCAATAGACAATAACACGATAAATGTTTATTCTTTTGGCAGCCTTATATTTTTTATGTTACAAAAGCTTTCTCAAATAATATAAACTATTGTTCTATTTACCCAAGTCAACAAGATATCTTTCAGCATCTATGGCAGCTTTACACCCGGAGCCTGCAGCAGTGATGGCTTGACGATATTTAGTGTCGGCAACATCTCCGGCAGCAAAGACTCCCGGAACATTTGTAGCCGTGGAATGACATTGAGTAATAATGTATCCATGGTCGTCAAGCTCAATGAAAGGAGCAAAAATTTCAGTATTTGGTTTATGCCCTATTGCAAGGAAAAAACCATCTATTGGAAGATTGTAAATTTCTTCCTTGTCAGAACCTTTTCTTTTAACAAGAGTTACTCCCTCGACGCCTTTCTCTCCATATAGACCAAGAGTCTGAGTTTCAAAAAGTATCTCAATATTTTCTTCTTTCTTAACTCTTGCCTGCATAATTTTTGATGCTCTTAGTTCATCACGTCTGACAATAAGATAAACTTTAGATGCAAGATGAGAAAGATATACAGCCTCTTCGCAGGCAGTGTCACCACCACCAACAACAGCAACAATTTTCTTTCTATAGAAAAAACCATCACAAGTAGCACATGCTGAAACACCCATTCCGGCATATTTTATTTCATCGGGAATGCCTAAATACTTAGCAGTAGCTCCGGTAGCTATAATTACAGTATCAGCTAAAATCTCTTTTGTTTCATCAATAATAACTTTATGAGGTCCATCGCAAGCAAAATCAACAGAAGTAGCAATACCAAAACGAATATCAGTGCCAAATCTTTGAGCCTGTTTTTTTAGGTCTTCCATCATTTCCACTCCGGTAGTACCTTCAGGGTAACCTGGAAAATTTTCTATTTCAGTTGTAGTTGTAAGTTGTCCACCGGGTTGTATGCCTTCGTAAAGGACCGGCGCAAGATTTGCACGGCTGGCATAAATAGCCGCTGTATATCCTGCAGGACCTGAACCGATAATTAAACAACGTGTCTTTTCTACTGTTTCCATAATTAAGTATTTTAATTTTTTGTTCTATTATCTAAGATCTATTATCTCAAACTCAGGATAGTCGCTTTTATTAAACTCAAAATCCGAGTCTTTAAGATTGGCAGACTGTTTTATCTCTTTAAAGGATATAACAATTGTCTTGTCTTTTTTATCTTTAAGTTCAATTTTTATAGGAAGATTTGTGCTTTTGTTAAGAATAACAGAAAGTTCTTGCCATTGAGCATCCTTGTTGTCAGGAATAAGAGTTATTTCCGATTGATCAGAATTGTCCTTTTTAAGGTGAGATTTATATCCATTTTTATAAAGACGCAAAAGCGAAAGAGGATTAATGCTTTCTATCTCTTCAGAAGATGGCTCAGATATGTTGATTTCCTCAGTAGCAGGCATAAGAGACCACATTGTCTTTCCATTAAACCAGCTTTTTAAGTCAGGAGAAGAAAGATAGAATTTATTTCCTTTATTCTTAAGCTCACCATTGAAAGTGTAATTTGTTTTTGACTTGGCATCCTTTTCCAAATATGTGAAATTGGTTGTTATTCCTGAATTGTTTTCAAAAATAGCAGCACTTTTTTCAAGATAATTATTCGCTTTTTGTGACCCTTGAGAAAAAACCACAGATGGAAGAAGAATTAAAAAAAATATATATAAATATCTCATTGCTTAGAATTTTTTCAAGACAGGCTTATTCTGCCTTGATTTAGTTTAACGTAAGTTTCCTAACACTTGTTCAAGTTGGATATCATCCATAACTAAAACTTGTCTTGCTTTACTTCCTTCAAAAGGCCCTACAATACCGGCAGCTTCAAGTTGATCCATTATCCTTCCTGCACGATTGTAACCAATAGAGAATTTTCTTTGAATCATAGATGTAGAACCTTGTTGATTTGCAACTACTAAACGTGCAGCCTCTTCAAACATCTGATCTCTGTCTTTAAGATCAACCTCTCCAATAGAATCACTTGCTTCTGCAACATATTCAGGAAGAAGAAATGCAGTTGGATAACCTTGCTGCTCACCAATACATTCACTAACCTTTTCAACTTCAGGAGTATCGACAAAAGCACATTGAATACGAACCAAATCACCGCCCTGAGAGAAAAGCATATCACCTCTACCTATAAGTTGATTTGCACCCGGAGTGTCAAGAATAGTTCTTGAATCAATCATTGAAGATACTCTAAAAGCAATACGGGCAGGGAAATTGGCTTTAATAATACCTGTGATAATGTTTGTTGATGGACGCTGAGTAGCAATAATCATATGAATACCTACAGCTCTGGCAAGCTGAGCAATTCTGGCAATAGGTAATTCAACCTCTTTACCTGCTGTCATGATTAAATCACCAAACTCATCAACAATAACAACAATGTAAGGCATATATCTGTGGCCTTTTTCGGGATTAAGCTGACGGCTTTGGAATTTGTGGTTATATTCCTTGATATTTCTTGTGCTTGCCATTTTAAGAAGATCATATCTCTCATCCATCTCTTTACATATGGAGTTAAGAGTTGCCACAACTTTAGTTACATCAGTAATTATAGCCTCTTCAGAATCAGGCAGCTTTGCAAGAAAATGTTTCTCTATCTTAGAATAGATATTAAACTCAACTTTTTTAGGGTCGATCAAAACAAACTTCAATTGAGAAGGATGTTTTTTATAAAGAAGAGAAGTAATAATAGCATTCAATCCAACAGATTTACCCTGTCCGGTTGCTCCTGCAACAAGAACATGAGGCATTTTTGTTAGATCAAGCATAAATATTTCATTTGTAATTGTCTTTCCAAGAGCAACCGGAAGTTCGTATTTGCATTCAGCAAACTTTCTTGAAGCAATGATTGAATACATTGATACCATTTGAGGATCTTTATTTGGAACCTCAATACCAACAGTGCCTTTTCCTGGAATAGGAGCTATGATACGAATTCCAAGAGCGGCAAGACTTAATGCTATATCATCCTCCAAACTTCTGATTTTTGCAATTCTAACTCCTTGCTTTGGAATAATCTCATAAAGAGTAATTGTAGGACCAACAGTTGCAGTGATTGCCTGAATCTCTATGCCATAGTTGCGAAGAGTCTCTTCGATTCGCTTTTTATTGGCATTTTGTTCCTCAATATCAATCTCTTTTTCGGAGCCTTCATATTTATTAAGCAAATCAAGAGATGGAGTTTTGTATTTCGACAAATCAAGAGTAGGGTCGTAGTCGGCAAGTTCGAGAGAATCAACTAATTCTGTGTCATCACCTGAAGCACCTTTTTGAATAGTAAAGCCTACCTCGACTTTCTCATCATTACCTTTTACTTTTGTCTCAACTATTGTTGTTTCTTTTTCTTGAACAGTCTCTTCATTTTTTAAAGAGGATAGTGGATTTACAATAGGAGTTTCTTCAGTAACAATAGTAGTGGAAGGAGCTTTAGTCTCAACCCAATGATTGTTTTCATGCTCTTCAGATTCTATCTCATCATCAGAGGCTATTATTTCATGCTCTTCAGTGTGGATGCTTTTATTATTTTCCTTTTCCTTGTTTATCTTACCTGTCGCTTCGTTGGCTAAATAAGATTCGGCATTATCTTTTTTATTATCACTAACTCCATTATTAGTCAATACTTGCTCATCTTTAGATCTCTTTTTGGGCCAAAGAAAGCTTAAATCAGGAATATTGATATGAAGAATATTCCTTATAAATTCTATAGTCTTAATACTTAAAATAGAGAGAATAATAATGAAACTTCCCAATATAACAAGGAAGGTTCCAAACCAGCCAATGTTTGCCTTAAGAAGAAGCGAGATATAATAGCCATGTTTGCCACCTAAGTAAATAAAAGAATCTTCATATCCTGATATAAAAAAGAAACCAAAAAACAAAGATGACCATATAGTTAGAACAGAACAATAAATGAAAAGAGGTAATAATCTAAAAACCTTTACTTTCATTAATGTAAGCCCTGCAGCGCCAAAAAATATACATATAAAGAATGCTCCAATGCCAATCCATCTGTTTATAAAAAGCTCAGCAATATAAGCTCCCACAAATCCTGTCCAGTTTTGTATGTTATTTCTTACATCTGTGAGCTGCGATAAGGGAAGGTTTTCCAAGCTGCTTTGGTCGTATGCTCCTGTGAAGAAAAATGAAACCATTGAAAGAAAAAGAAAAGCAGCAAATATTAAAGTGCAAATTCCTAATGTAAACTTTGTCTTTTCATTTCTGAAAAAATCGCAGGTCTTATGAAAAAAGCCAATCTTCTTGGCTGAAGTTTCTTTGTCGGAAGATTTTTTGCTCATAACGATTAAATTAATTAGCCTCTTACAAAAATAGCAAAAATGATTTTTTTTATGTTTATTTTCGTTGTAGCACAGAGATAAATATTTTTTACAAAAAGTATAAATTTAAAAACAACTATTTTTTCCAAAAACCGGGAGTGAAAATTACCAAAACAGTAAATAATTCAAGACGCCCAATAAGCATTATAAAAGATAATATCCATTTTACAGCCGCTGGTAAATCAGAAAAACTTCCCAATGGACCTGTTGTTCCTAATCCCGGTCCTACATTACTTACACAAGTTACAGTTGCTCCAATAGATGTATCAAAGGCAACTCCAAATGAAGTAAGAAGAAGAACTCCACCTACAACAACCATAATATATACCATGATAAATGCCAATACTTTGCTTACTAAATCAAAAGAAATAACATGCTTGTTTACTCTTACAGGAACTATAGCATTTGGATGAACCTGACGGTAAATTTCATTCTTAGTATTTTTAAAAAGAACCATCACTCTGATTATTTTCATTCCTCCACTTGTTGATCCGGCGCAAGCTCCACTAATCATTATTAATAAAGTAATAATCCAAAATATTGGTCCCCATGCAACATAGTCTGAATGAATCCCGGCAAAACCTGTTGTAGTTATAATAGTAATTGTATGAAACAAAGATGCTCTTAAAGTGCCCTCAGTGCCAAAGCCTTGATTGGTCAGAAATAAAGCTGTTGCTGTAATAAATGCAAATAAAAGAATGGCAATAGAATACCATTTGAATTCTTCATCCTTAAAAAGCTTGTAGCCTTTTCCTGCTATTGCAAAATATACAAGAGAAAAATTTATTCCCGCTATAAACATAAAAAACATTATTATGTATTCAATGTAAGCAGAATCCCAAAAAGCAATACTTGCCTGCTTTGTAGAATATCCTCCTGTGGCCATTGTGGTGAAAGAATGACAGATTGAATCAAAAAGATTCATTGGCCCAAGCCAAAGAAGAAAAGCACATACACCTGTTATTGAGAAATAAATAATCCAAAGCCTTTTTGCTGTGTGCTGTATTCTTGGTCGTAATTTATCATGAACTAATCCTGGAACTTCTGCATTAAACAACTGAATACCCCCTGAACTAAACATTGGCATAAGAGCTAATGTGAAAACAATAATTCCCATTCCCCCTAACCACTGTATTAAACTGCGCCAAAACAATATTCCATGAGGCAGAGTATCTATGTTATTTAATATTGAGGCTCCTGTTGTTGTAAATCCTGACATTGTTTCAAAAAAACTGTCTGTTACAGATGGAATACTACCACTTAAAATAAATGGTAACATTCCAAACAATGAAAATAATATCCAGGAGACTGCTACAATAAATAATCCCTCTCTTTTGCTTATCGTGGTTTCATGAGTTTTTCCTTTCAAGTAAAGTATAAATCCAAATGAAACAGTAATCAGAGCAGAAATTAAAAAGGAAGATAAGTCTCTTTCTTGATATATTAATGATATCCCCCCTGATAAAAGCATAAAGACTGACTCTATCATCAATAAAATACCAAAAACATGAAGTATTAATTTTATATTGAATTGTTTCATTTGTGTATTACTTATATTTAACACCAAGGTACAAATGCGCCATTAATATACCTTTGTTTTAGTATCTCAACCTTAGGTGAGTTATGGCGATTTCATTTGTATATAACTTATTTTTAACACCAAAGTACAAATGCGCCATTTATAAACCTTTTGTTATGTATTTCAACTTTAAATGATTTATGGCGATTTTATTTGTATATAACTTATTTTTAACACCAAGGTACAAATGCGCCATTTATATACCTTTGTTTGACATTTCAACCATGAATGAAATATGACAGTTTTATTTAAAAGTGTTTTTTAAATGCTGTATATTAAATTTTAAAAAACATATTGATTAACTGCTATTATTCTCTAAATCTAAATTTAGATTTAAATATTAATTCGAAATGCCTTTAAGCAAATTAAATCAAAAAACTTTCCAATCTATTTAATTGAAAAGTTTTTCTATTTTCTTTATGGCTGTATCAAGACAGAAGATTAAAACATGATCATAGGGCATTATCTGAGTATTTCCATTTACCATTAGTCCAACACCATTTCTAATCAAACCACCAATTGTAAGATCTTTTGGAAGAGCAAGATCTTTTACTTGTGATTGAGTAATTTTAGAGCCGGGTTTGGCAATAAGCTCTGCAACTTCGGCGTTTGCTAAAGTAAGACATTTTACATTTGAAACATCCGCTGCTAAGAGTAATTGATAGATTCTACTTGCTGTGATAAGTTTTTTGTTGATTACCGAACCAATATTTAAATTTTCAGCCATTGAGATATAAGTTAGATTCTCAACTTCAGCAATTGTTTTGGAAACGCCAAAACCTTTTGCGCTTAAACAGGCAAGAATGTTAGTTTCAGAGCTGTCAGTAAGAGCAATGAAGGCATCTACCTCGTTTATTCCCTCCTCTTTTAAAAGTTCAGGGTCTCTGCCGTCTCCAAGAATAATATCGGCATCGTCAATTTTCTCAACAAGCTTAAGACTTTTATTTCTATCTGTCTCAATTATTTTTATCTGCATATAATCGGGAGCATAATCAGCTGTCCTAATAGCAATTCTGCTTCCGCCCATAATCATAACCTTCTTAATTTCAGTTTCCTCTTTACCTGCCAGAATTCTAATGTCAGAAATATGGTCTTTGGTGGTTGTGAAATAAACTAAATCATTTGGTAAGATTTTATCAGTACCTTTTGGTATAATAATGTTGTCTTTTCTTTTTATTGCAGCAATATGATAGAAATTATTCCCTCCTGAAAGTTCATTAAGGCGATGATTAACAATAAGAGCATTTTCTCTAAGCTTTACCCCAATAAGAATAAGAGCACCGCCACATAATTCAAACCATTGTCTTACCCAGGCTTTTTTTAAAGCAGTTACAATCTCTTGAGCGGCAAGCATCTCCGGATAAATAAGTTCGTCAACGCCAAGCTTTTTAAAGAAATCCCTGTTTTCAGGCTTTAGATATTCATAATTATCAATTCGAGCAAGAGTTTTAGCGGCTCCTAAATTAGCGGCTAAAGTGCAGGCTGTAATATTTTGGCTTTCATAGGGAGTAACTGCAATAAAAAGGTCTGCATGTTTAACCCCGGCTTCTTTCAAATCTTTTATCGAAGTAGGAGAACCAACAATAGTCATAAGATTATATGTGGAAAGAACCTCAAGTTTCTCCTCATCATTATCCATAAGTATTATATCTTGATCCTCTCTGGATAAAAGTTTTGCCAAATGAGTGCCTACAGCTCCAGCACCTACTATAATGATTTTCATTATAAATATATTGTATTATTTGATAAACCTAATTAAGAAAAAAAGTTTACCGGTTTTAATCAATAGAAACTAAACAAAAATAATTTTTAGATTCTGATTTTATCAATAGCCAAACAAAAAAGTATAGTTTAAATAATCATATTATTTTTAGAAAGGATAAATATTAATTCTAAAAATGACACTTTCATAAAAACAAATAAACTACCATTTTGATATCAAAGTTTCTACAATAGAATCTTTATCCATTTTACATAACTTATGAAGATCGGCTACTGGTCCGTGCTCAATAAATTTATCAGGAATACCAATTCTTTTAACTTTAACAGAGTAGTCATTGTCAGCCATAAATTCAATAACTGCCGAACCAAAACCACCTTTTAAAATGCCATCCTCTATTGTAACAATCTTGTTGAAACGTTTCATTATCAAGTGTAAAAGACTTTCATCTATAGGCTTAAGAAATACCATATCATAGTGTGCAATTGAAAGGCCCCTCTTTTCAGCCTCCTCAATAGCTTTTGACGCTGTATTTCCTATAGGTCCCAATGAAAGAACGGCAATATCAGTTCCCTCCTTTATCATATATCCCTTACCAATTTCAACTTCTTTCATATCATTGTGCCAATCAGTAAGGACTCCGCCACCTCTTGGATATCTTATCATAAAAGGCCCTTTGTCTTTTGTTTGGGCAGTAAACATAAGATTCCTTAACCAATGTTCATTAATAGGAGAAGAAACAGTCATATTAGGAATTGCTCGGAAATATGTCAAATCAAAAACTCCATGATGAGTAGGACCATCTTCGCCTACAAGTCCTGCTCTGTCAAGACAAAAAACAACATTAAGGTTTTGAAGAGCGGTATCATGTATTACCTCATCGAAAGCTCTCTGCATAAAGGAAGAATAAATGTTACAGAAAGGTATCATTCCCTCTTTAGCCAATCCTCCTGAAAAAGTTACAGCATGTTCCTCTGCTATTCCAACATCAAAAGTACGGGAAGGAAATTCTTTCATCATATATGTCATTGAACAACCCGAAGGCATAGCAGGGGTTATTCCGACAATTTTTTCATTTCTTTTACTTAACTCTACAAGAGTTTTTCCAAAGACATCTTGAAAAAGAGGAGGCATTCCGCTTTTGTCGACAATAATTCTTTCTCCTGTAACTTTGTTAAATCTTCCGGGAGCATGCCATGTCGTTGCATCTTTTTCAGCAGGAGCAAATCCTTTTCCCTTTATTGTTCTGATATGAAGTATTTTCGGTCCCTTCATATCTTTTATATGATTTAATATTCTAACAAGGCTGCAAACATCATGACCATCAACAGGCCCAAAATATCTAATATCTAATCCCTCAAAAATATTATGTTGTCTTGTAATCAAAGATTTAAGGCTATTATTAAATCTAAGAATAGCCCCTTTCATATCATCATTAATCAGATTATACTTTCTAAAAGCATTATATAGATCATATCGTATCTTATTATATTGCTTAGAAGTGGTAATATTGACTAAATATTGATTTAAACCTCCAACATTATGGTCAATAGCCATATTATTGTCATTTAAGATTATCAGAAGATTATTTGGGTGAGAAGAAGCATTGTTAAGTCCCTCGAAAGCCAGACCTCCTGAAATAGCACCATCGCCAATAACTGCAATCACATGTCTGTTTTTCTCATCTTTATTTAGAGTGCTTGCAATTGCCATTCCAAGAGCAGCAGAAATAGAATTAGAGGCATGACCGGAGGTAAAAGCATCATATTCACTCTCTGAAGGAGAAGGGAAACCACTTAAGCCGTTTAATTTTCTATTTGTAGAAAACCTCTCTTTTCTTCCTGTCAAAATCTTGTGTGCATAAGCCTGATGACCTACATCCCAAAGTATTCTGTCATAAGGAGTATTAAAGACATAATGCAAGGCAACGGTTAGTTCGATCGCTCCCAGACTGGATGCAAAGTGACCTGGATTGTTGGAAAGTTCGTCAATAATAAAAGAGCGTAATTCTTTGCATACCTCTTCTAGGTTCTCCAAAGGCTCTTTTCTTAAATCAGATGGAAAATTTATATGTGATAATATATTGTTATTGCTTTCATTCATTTCTTGAAAAGAATAATTAATTCTTTATTATTTTTTCTTATTCTTAAAATGTTTCCAGATTGGTATAAAAACAAAACCTGCAGACATAATAAGATAAAGAATTGTATCTGTTCCTAATTTCTCACTCTTTGTTATTACATAATAACAAAGAATTATCCATAATAGGACTATACACACTATGTTATAATTGTTTAGCTTTCTCATATAAAAAGAAATTGTCTTTACTGCTGACTGCAAAATCAGCAATAAAGACAAATATACTCTAAAAAGAGATATACTCAAATCTCTTGTTAAAGTTAAATTAAATAATGTAGTTTTTATTGAATGTTCTTTCTTGATTCAACAAGATAATTTTTCAATGCTTCACTATCCTTATTCTTAATAATTGTAAGAAGCCTGTCCATTTGAGCGCATATTTTTTCTACTTGTTCAGGCGTATGAGGGTTAAAAAGTATCTCTGTCAAAAGATAGTCATCCTCTGAAAGCAAACCTCTTGCAATGGCCATGTGTTTCTTAAAAGTAGTTCCTGGCGCCTCCTGTGGCTTCATTACACCAGTGAAAACAAGAGTTGAAACAAAAGGAATTGATAAAGAGTAGGCTATTGTTTCATCGTGTTCAAGAAAAGTATATTCAAATATATTTAAATGCAATGTCTGATATAGGTCTTTAAAAAACACTTTCCCCAAATGATCCGATTCGGAAATGATAATAGCATATTGTGAAGACAAGTCACTAAGATTTGCAAAAGTCGGCCCAAACATTGGGTGGGTTGAAACAAAAGGATGCTTTGCCTGTGCATAGAATTCAGGAAGTCCTGTCTTTACAGATGCAATATCAGATAATATACATTTTTCATTTACGTATGGAAGAATCATCTTAAATGCATTTATTGTATATTTTACTGTAGATGCATTTATTACAAGTTCCGGGTTAAATTCTTCTATCTCTTTTGGATCTGTAATTCTTATTGTATTAAATACAAATCTTAATTTTTTTTGGTCAATATCAAAAAGTGCAACTTCATGCTGCATGCAAAGAGCGTCGGTAAAGAATGTACCCATTTTCCCGGCACCTAAAATTAATATTCTCATTACTTTTTTTATGTTTTATAGCTGATAACTTGAGAATTATTTATTGATAAGTTCAATTTGCTTCCTTACAGATTCTTCATGGATAGCTTCAAGAACTGTTTTGATAAACTCACCTCCCATTCCCATTTCCTGAGCCTGAGCAATTCTCTTAGTCATTATCTCGTCATAACGATTTGTCTGGAGCACAGGCATACTGTTTTGTTTTTTATATGTTGCTATTTCTCCTGAAACTCTCATTCTCTTAGCGAGAAGTTCTAAGAGTTGGTCATCCAAATCATCAATCTGTCGTCTTAAAGATGACAAACTCTCTGTTGTTTGTGTTGTGTCGCGGATAACTAAAGTGTCAAGAATTATTTGAAGAGTGTCAGGCGTAATTTGTTGACTTTTATCGCTCCATGCACAATCAGGACAATTATGAGATTCTATAATTAAACCGTCAAATCCAAGGTCCATGGCTTGTTGAGATAGAGGAGCAATAAGTTCTCTTTTGCCGCCAATATGGCTTGGGTCGCAAATAATAGGAAGATTAGGAATTCGTCTTCTAAGTTCGATAGGAATATGCCATGATGGAAGATTCCTGTATATTTTTTTATCATAAGAGCTGAATCCTCTGTGAATAGCAGCAATTTTTTTTATCCCTGCATTATATATTCTCTCTATGCCTCCAATCCAGAGTTCAAGATCAGGATTTACAGGATTTTTTACTAAAACAGGAATGTCCACACCAACCAAAGCATCGGCAATTTCCTGCATTGCAAATGGATTGGCTGTTGTTCTTGCGCCAATCCAAAGGATATCAACGTTGTGATTTAATGCCGCTTCAACATGACTTTTTGTTGCTACTTCAACTGCAATATACATTCCTGTCTCTTTTTTTACTCTTTCAAGCCAAGGGAGCCCAATCTCACCAACTCCCTCAAAGCCACCCGGCTTTGTGCGAGGTTTCCAAATTCCCGCTCTAAAGATTTTTATCCCTATTTTAGCAAGTTCAGTAGCTGTATTCATTACTTGTTCTTCACTCTCAGCACTGCATGGACCTGAAATAACCAAAGGTCTTTTTTTATCTACGCCAGGTAGTATAATCGATTCTAATTCCATTTTGATAATATTTTTATGTTTATAATATATACTTTATTTATGCACACTCGACATTTTCAATCGATTTGGCAATTCTTTTATAAGCTTTTTCCAGAGTCGTTTCCGGAGCGCAAAGAGAAATCCTTATATATCTTTCTCCATTTTTGCCAAATATAGATCCAGGAGTTATAAATACTCTTGCGTTATGAAGTATCTCTTCTGTTAACTGCTCTACATTTTCATATCTTTCAGGTATTCTTCCCCAAAGGAAAAGCCCTTTTTGATTTTTGTCAAATTTGCAATTCAGCAAATTCATTATCTCTTCAGCTTTTATTCTTCTTTGACGGTAAATTTCATTATTATGAGCATGCCATTCGCTGCTGTTGTTTAATGCCTCAACAGCTGCTTTTTGTAAAGGACGATAAACCCCTGAGTCAATATTGCTTTTTACTCTAAGAATCCATTGTATGAATGTTTCATTTGAGCAAGCTATGCCAATTCTCCATCCCGGCATATTATGAGATTTACTCATTGAATTTAATTCTATGCAAATATCCTTTGCCCCTTCAATGCTTAGAATGCTGAGAGGCTTATCGTTAAGTATGAAACTGTAAGGATTGTCATTAACAATAACAATGTTGTGCTTCTTGCCAAACTCTACAAGCTTCTTGAACAGTTCTTCTGTTGCAGGTGCACCGGTAGGCATGTGAGGGTAATTGACCCACATTAATTTGACATCAGAAAGATCATTCTTCTCAATTTGTTCAAAATCAGGATACCAATTATTTCCCTCCTTAAGATCATATTTTATTATTTCAGCTTCAGCTAAATTGCTTACAGAACTGTATGTTGGATATCCGGGATCAGGTACAAGAACTTTATCTCCCGGATTTACAAAAGCAAGAGTAATATGCAAAATACCCTCTTTTGAACCGATTAAAGGCTGAACCTCTGTATTTGGATTAAGCTCTACATTGTACCATCTTTTGTACCATTCGCTGTAAGCCTTTCTAAATTCCGGAATGCCAATGTATGGCTGATATCCATTTGCCTCTTTTTGGATGCTGTCGTTGTAAAGAGCTTCCAAAGTAGATTTTGATGGACTTAAATCCGGACTTCCTACGCCAAGATTAATAACATCTAATCCTCTTGCATTCATTTGAGCAACTTCCTTAAGTTTGCGAGAGAAATAATATTCTTTCACCTGCATCACTCTGTTGGCAGGCATTATTGTTTTATTCGATGGTTGCATTTTCGTATTCTCCTAAAATTTTAAAATCTTTTGTAAAAGGCATGATTGCTTCAAGTGCCTGCTTGTATCTTATATAATCATCAAAAGTCAAGTCTATATAAAATCTGTATTCCCATTCTCTGCCAAGTATAGGCATTGATTGTATTTTTGTTAGATTTAAATCATAGAAAGAAAAAATTGTAAGGACTTTTGACAAACTTCCGTGTGTGTGAGGAACACAAAAAACAAGAGAGGACTTATTAATATTCGATTTGTCAATATAATCATCAGAACTCCATTGATCGGCAAGTGTAAGAAAACGGGTAAAATTTCTTTTATTTGTTTCTATTGCTTTTGCCAATATATTTAATCCATATATTTTAGAAGCATATTCGCTGCAAATAGCAGCGTGGCCCGAAAGATTAAGCCTGCTTATATCTGCGGCACTGCTTGCTGTATCACCTTTTTCAACAATTTTTATATCAGGACGCTTTTCGAGATATTCCATGCATTGCATTAAAGCTATAGGATGGGAATTTACCTCTTTAATATCTTCAAGTTTTTCTCCCGGTAGGGCAGATAAGGTGTGAGAAATATGAAGCTTGTGTTCTCCAATAATTCTCATATTACTCTGACGTAATAATTCATGATTCTGAAGCAGACTCCCCGCTATTGTATTTTCTATTGCCATAATTCCAAGCAGGGAGGGGTCTTTTTTAAATTGTTCAAACATTTCTGCAAAGGAAACGCATGGAACAATTTCTATTTCTTCATTATTAAAGTATTCTCTTGCTGCCATCTCGTGGTAGCATCCTTTAACCCCTTGTATTGCAACTTTTTTCATTTATATATAATTTAATTTTTACATTAAGGTACAAATGCGCCATTTAAATATTACGCCATCTACTAACCTTTTAATATTAAAAAACCCGCCTTCATGTTAATGAGGCGGGTCAAAATATCTTTCTTTTTAGATACGACGAAAACTCACCTCATGATTCTCATAAAGTAATAATAAAAGAAAAAAAAGAAAAAATTACAGTTAGTTGTCATATCGTTGTTTATTAAAAAAAAATCCCATCATTTAATGACGGGATTTAAATATCTTATCTGTTTAATATAATTATATATACATACAAAACCCGTCTCTACTTCTTAAACCAAAAGTAAAAGTAATAAAATCGGAAGTATGCATAAAATGTACTAAACATATCAGTCTCTTTTTTAATTATGCCACAAATATAGATTGGCTTTTTTATATATACAAGCATTTTTAATAAAAAGTTTAATTTTTTTTATCAGATTGTAATCTGTTGTTCATTTTATCTTGCAAATTATCTTTTTATTGTATCCTTGTTCATTTCTTCTTTTTTATCAATAAAAGGTATATAAATGGCGCATTTGTACCTTAATGTAAAAAATAAATTATATACAAATGAAATCGCCATAACTTTCTAAAAGATGATAAACCCAATAAAAGGTATATAAATGGCGCATTTGTACCTTAATGTAAAAAATAAATTATA
>JAUNSR010000013.1:0-2175 GCA_030539115.1 Bacteroidales bacterium | reverse complement strand
TACAAATGAAATAATATGAATTTTATTACCTTTGAAATAGATAAGAGATTTTTATCTTTTTAATTTGAATAAAAATCTAAGAAAACAGCAATCGCCATAACTCATATCATAGATGAGATGCAAAAAAAGGGTATTTATATGGTGTATTTGTATCATAATAAAAAATAAATTATACATAAATGAACATAAATAATAAAATAGACCCCAACGTTAAATCTCTTTTTCTTCAGGCTATTGCTAAAGTTAAAGAACGGGAGGTTATTACACTATCAGATCTATATGTTACAATAAGTTACGATGATTTGATATTGTCTGTTTATGATGATGAGGAGAATCTTCTTGCTCAGTCCAATATGGATCAATGGACATCTTATAAGGAAGACCCGGACACCTTTGAAGAAAATATTGTAGAGGTTTTAAAATCCACTCTTCACAATGATGAGGTTTTAAAAGCTGTTGAGTCTATGGATGTAATTAGACCTTTCTCTGTGGTTCTTGTCGGAGAAGACTTCCTTCAGATAGAAGAATTAATGAGATTGGATGATAATCTTGTTGTAATTGAGGACGATTTTATAGAAAATATTGATAAAGAGTTGGATGATTTTCTAAAAAACCTATTAAAAGATTTATAGAAGAAACATCAGTTAAAATTAGTTTTTTAATATTACTAATGATTGATAAAAATGTAGAGCAGTTTAAAAAATAATACCTTTTTATAGTTTGTTTTGAGTAGTTTTGCATTGTTTTGAAATTATTTATTTGATTTTTTAGAAAACATTGAAAAATGGGATTTGAACAACCATATATATATTATTTTTTATTTAATCTTTTATTTATTTTCTCATCGTTGGTGTTTGGTGTTCTTAGAATCTTTCAGATTTACTCAACATCCAGGAAAGACATAAATATTATCTACCCGGCACATAAATGGGCTATTGCTTTGGTGATGGTCTATATCTTCCAATTTCCTTATACTATAAATGTGTTTTCTGAGTCTGCATTTATCTATACTGTAGTTTTTGACTGCATAATATTCCTCCCTTTGTCAATTCTTTGTTGGGAGAGGTATTTTTATATTGAACCGATAAAGACTTCAAGAAAACTATTTGTGCTGCTTTTACCTGTTTCTTTCTTAGTTATCTTGTTTTTTAGTGTATTGATTGGAAGTAGCTTTATTGAACGCAATAAAATTTTTATTATCTCTATAGGTAAGATTATTTTTGTTGTTGAACTTATGCAGTCATGTTATTATATACTAAGAACATATTTGTTTGAAATTAAAAAATTTAAAATGGAATATTCTAATGAGGATGATTTCCCTGTATCTAAGGCATTTGCAATGATTGTTATACTTGTTATTTGTATTACATTTTTTATCCCCGAAATTTTTATTCTTCAAAGAGACTATAAAATGTTTAAAGATTGTGTCTCTATTGTCATTCTGTTTTTTATCTCAATAACATGGATGTTCGTTTATAAAAGACGGGAGATTTCAGAAGTATCTCTTGAAAACATTGTTAATACCGCTAATTCAGCTGTAGATATAGAAACAAATGTAGTAATGGGCGCCATTAATGGATTGAAAGAGGCTTTCGGCTCAACAAATGTCAGCCCAAAAAAGATCACAGAACTTAATCAGGCAATAAATACCAATGCAAAGGAGAGTAAAAATGAATTAATAGAAAAGATTAAAAATGTAATTGAAAAGAATGACCTTTATAAAAATCCTAATTTTAGCATGAATGATCTTTTGACATTTCTTCCAACAAACAGGACCTATCTCTCAAATGCTCTTGCTCAAAGTGAGGAGGGAAGCTTCTATAGGATGGTGCTAAAATTAAGAGTTAATTTCGCTAAAGAGTTGCTTGTCGATGATCAGTTTATGAGAATCGAAGAGGTAGCTAAAAAATCGGGATTTACATCTCAAAGTTTCTTTTCCCGCTCTTTTAAACAGGAAGTGGGTCTGACACCAACTCAATTTCGTAACAATAATTTAATATAAAACAATTTAAGCTCCACAATTTGATTTAATTGCCATTATCCATGCTTGTTTTGAACCAATGATAAATATAAACCTAAACAAATCGCTTTAAAATCAAGAAAAACTATTTTTTTACTTCATAAATCATAATATGTTGTTTATCTGAAAATTGTGTCAAGTCTGACAACAAAAAT
>JAUNSR010000051.1 GCA_030539115.1 Bacteroidales bacterium | reverse complement strand
TCTATTTCATTGTTTATCAAGTTTTTATTACTTTTTTTACCGAAGTATTGTAATTAAAATTCACAATATTAATATATTCCATTATAATAGAAGAAATAATAGAAATATTATTTGTGAAAATACAAGTGTCTAATAAATCGGAAACTTATAATAACACTAAGAAGATAATTAATCCCGAAATTAGAATCTTTAATTGAAGATTTTAAGCTGGAAGAATCATTTTAAAGTTAGGAAAATCTTTTTTTGTAAAAAAAGGTGTAATAAGACAGCTGCAAATATAAAATATATTAATTTTAACACCCGAAAGTATATAAGATGAAATATAGTAATAATTAGCTTTTTTAATGCTAAAAGATGCTTTAAAGCAGATATTGTAAATTTTAATCTATTAATAAGGCATGTTTTGATTAAAAAATGATTATTTTTAAATGTTAAATCTTTATAAGTGTGCGAAATTTTCATTGATTTACTATATTTACACGCCCTTTATAGGGAAAACTCATTAAAATCAACTATTATGCAAGAATTAATTTCTAAAATCGATGCTGAAATCGCTGCATTCCAGACTGATTCTAAGCTTCAGGCAGAAAAAGGAAACAAAGCAGCAGGAACAAGAGCTCGCAAAGCTGCTCTTGAACTTACAAAACTTCTAAAAGAATTCCGTAAGGTTTCTGTAGAAGAATCTAAAAAATAATTGAAAAGAGGCTGTCGTTAAATTTGGTGTTTGGCTTTATCTTTTAGCCGAAAATATTTAAAGACAGCCTTTATTATATCTTGACTTGTATAAATAATAAAATATATTCACTGTAGATTTCTTTGCATATATATCAATAGCCATTTCGCCCCTTTAAACCTTTATTCGTTTATTGTAAAAAATTAAAGAAATAAATTTAACTTTGCGCCAATAAAAACATTATTGCTTTACAAGTAGAAGTGATAAAGTAGCTGTCAGTTCATGAAAAAAAAATCTTTTTTGATATATTCACTAATATTTTTGTACTCTTTTCTGAATTTCTCATTAAAGGCTCAAAATGGAGATTCATTGCTTCAAGTAAGTCTTTTAACTGCAAGTCCGGGAGAAATGGCTTATGAAAGATTTGGGCACACAGCTTTAAGAGTAAAAGATAAATCAAAGGATTTAGATGTTGTTTTTAATTATGGTGTTTTTTCATTTAATACGCCCAACTTTTATTATCGCTTTGTAAAAGGAGAGACAGATTATATTCTTGCAGCAGTAAATTTTCCCTATTTTCTTACTGAATATGCTTTACGAGGCTCTCGAGTTACCGAGCAGATTTTAAATCTAACACCGGAAGAAAAAACTAAGCTTTTTGAAGCACTTAAATTAAATGCTCAGAAAGAAAATAGAGTCTATCGTTACAGCTTCCTTTTTGATAATTGCTCTACACGTCCAAGAGATATAATAGAGAATAATATCAATGGCAAAGTAAATTATCTAAATCCCGGTCCTGAAGTAACATTTAGAGATTTAGTGCATAGTAAAAGTGATGTTGACCCATGGCTTACTTTTGGTATAGATTTAGTTTTTGGAAAGAATGCTGATAAAACAATAAGTTATAGACAGGAAATGTTTCTTCCTGAGATATTGATGCAGGCTTTTGAAACAGCAAAAATTGATGATAAGCCATTGATAAATCAAACAAATATACTTGTTATGGAGGATTCTGATAAAGAAATATCTCCATTAAACCCACTTCTTTCACCTTTGTTTGTTTGTTGGAGTCTGTTTGTCTTAATTCTGATTTTATCAATAATTGATGTTTCTAAGAATATTCAATTCAAATTATCGGATACAATATTGTTTGGAATTGCAGGAATAGCAGGAATAATTCTTTTTTATTTGAATTTTATATCTGTACACCCTGCAGTAGATAATAATTACAATTGTGTATGGCTTCAGCCTTTACAACTATTTGCAGCAATAGCGATTTGGGTTAAATCATCAAAAAGAATTCTCTATTATTATCATTTTGTTAACTTTGTGGCTTTATCAGTACTTCTTTTGTGTTATTGGTTTTTGCAGCAGGTGTTTAATGCCGCATTTTTCCCTCTAATTGGAGTTTTGATGCTTCGCTCTCTTACCTATATAATAATATATAAAAGAGAAAAAAGATTTTAATCAGAAATTATTGTTGAAATGAATCGTCTAATTACATCATTAATAGTAGTTCTTGCTACTGCCAATCTTAGTGCTCAGCAAATGACAGAGCTTCCTAAATTGGTGGTTGGTATTACTGTTGACCAATTAAGAAGCGATTATCTTCAATATTTATATAATGCCTTTGGTGAAAAAGGGTTTAAAAGGTTGATGCAGAATGGCATCATTTATGAAAACGTAAATTTTGACTTTAATAATCCGGACAGAGCCTCTGCTATGGCTGCTATTTTTTCCGGAACATATCCTTTTCAGCATGGTATAATAAGCAATTCCTTTTTTAATCCGGCTACATTAAGAGTTGAATCAATTTTGAATGACCCTCGTTTTATGGGCAATTCAACAACAGAGACTCTATCTCCTGCTTCTATTCTTACCTCTACTTTTTGTGATGAACTAAAAATTGCATCTGCAGGAACAAGCCGAATTTATTCTTTCGCTCCCAATTCTGATCAGGCGATAATAGGTGCCGGCCATTCTGCTAATGGAGCTTTTTGGATTGATAATAAAAACGGAAAGTGGGCTACTTCAACTTATTATAAAGATTTCCCTTATTATCTTGACAGACTTAATAGAACTGAAGGCCTTGATAAAAGAATTGATGATTTGGAATGGGAACCGATGCTTCCTGTTTCCTCTTATAAGTTTATACCCTATTTTGCCAGTGAATGGAGCTTTAAACACTCCTTTGGTAAGCTGAAAAAGGATAAATATGAATACTTCAAATCAAGTGCTCTTGTTAATGATGAGATTAACAAAGCTGTTGAATTGTTCCTTAAAGAGGAAAAACAAAATACTAAACAATCACCGGATTTTCTTAGCGTATCCTACAATGCAGCTCCTTACAAAGGTGGAAATGAGCAGGAATATGCTTTGGAAGTTCAAGATACTTATATAAGACTTGATGATAACATTGCCAAACTTCTTGATGCAATAGATAAAACTGTAGGATTAAACAATGCAGTTGTTTTTCTTGCATCTACAGGGTGTACGAGTAATGAGGCTTTACCTTCTACCATTTACGATATTCCAACCGGCGAGTTCCATCCTTCAAGATGTTGTGCATTATTGAATACCTATCTTATGGCTTTATATGGAGCTGATAACTGGGTATCCGGATATGATAATCAACAAATATATCTTGATCGTAAGCTTATTGAGAATAAAAAAATTGATATAAATGAAATTCAAACCAAAGCAGCTGAATTTGTAATTCAGTTTGCCGGTGTACAGGATGTAGTTACCTCGCATCAGCTCCTTCATGGCAATTGGAATGAGCACATAAAGCAATATAGGAACGGCTATCATAGAAAACTCTCAGGAGATCTTATTCTTTCTCTTCAGCCGGGCTGGCAAATTGTTTTTGATGATATAAGTTATGATAATATCAGTGTAAGAAATGATGTTATTCCTTCCCCTTTTATAATTTTTCGTCCTAATCTTAAAGCAGAGAGAATTTCAAGGCCAATAGATGCAACAGAAATTGCTCCTACTATCTCAAGGATACTTAGGATTCGTTCACCCAATGCTTGCTCTTCTTTGCCTTTAGCAGAAATAAAGTGATTTTTGCTTTCTATCAGATAATAGAAATTATTATTTAGAGAAAACAGTATTGTGTTTTTTCTATCCCAAAATGAAATAAAAGAAATAACAATTATATGGGAATTAACGATATCCTAAAAAAAATCTTTGGAAACAAATCCCAAAGAGACCTTAAAGAAATTCAACCTTATGTTGATAAAATCAATGCCGTATATCCGGAAATAGCAGCTCTTTCCATTGATGAGCTTCGCCAGCGTTCTCAAGATGTAATGAAGCATCTTCAGGATAGTGTCTTGGATGAGAAATCAAAAATCGAGGAACTAAAGAAAGATATTGAAGAAAAAGATGTTGAAGAAAGAGAAAAAAATTGGGCTGAAATCGACAAACTTGAAAAAGCCATTATAGCTAAATATGAAGAAGTGCTTGACGCTTCTATCCCTGAAGTTTTTTCTATTGTGAAAAATACAGGATTCAGATTCTCTCAGGCTGATGAAATTGAGGTTACTGCAACTCAGTTTGATAGGGATCTTGCTGTTAATCATGACTTTGTTAGAATAGAGGGGGATAAAGCTATCTATTCTACAACCTGGAAAGCCGGAGGTAATCCTATTAAATGGGATATGACTCACTATGATGTTCAGCTTTTCGGCGGTGTCGTTCTTCACAAAGGCAAGATCGCTGAGATGGCAACCGGTGAGGGAAAAACTTTGGTGGCTACATTACCTGTTTTCTTAAATGCTTTGACTCATAATGGAGTTCACGTGGTAACTGTTAATGACTACCTTGCAAAACGTGACTCTGAATGGATGGGTCCTCTTTATATGTTCCATGGTTTGTCTGTCGACTGCATAGACAAGCATCAACCGAATTCTGATGCAAGACGTCATGCTTATGAAGCTGATATTACTTTTGGTACAAACAATGAATTTGGCTTTGATTATCTTCGTGATAACATGGCTATTAATCCTAATGATCTTGTTCAAAGAAAACACAATTATGCAATTGTTGATGAGGTTGACTCAGTATTAATTGATGATGCCCGTACTCCTTTGATTATTTCAGGTCCTGTACCGAAAGGTGAAGATCAAATGTTTGAGGAATTTTGTCCTCGTGTTGAAGCAATCGTAAAAGAGCAGAAAAATTTCACGACAAAACTTCTTGTAGAGGCTAAGCAAAAGATGGCTTCTGATGACCCTAAGGTAAAAGAAGAGGGAGCTGTACTTCTTTATAGAGCTTATAAAGGACTCCCGAAAAATACAGCAATAATTAAATATCTTAGCGAACCTGGCGTAAAGGCTGCTATGTTAAAAGTTGAAGACTTTTATATGCAGGACAATATGCGCCAAATGAATATAATAACTGACCCGTTATTTTTCTCTATTGATGAGAAAAACAACAGCATAGAACTTACTGATAAAGGTATAGATATGCTTACCGGTAAATCTGATGACCCTGAATTCTTTGTTCTTCCGGATATCGGCTCTATTGTTTCAGAATTGGAACATGAGAATCTTACCGATGAAGAAAAGCAGGCTAAGAAAGATGAGCTTATGCAGAATTATGCCATTAAAGCAGAGCGCGTTCACACAGTCAATCAGCTTTTAAAAGCATATACAATGTTTGAAAAAGATGTTGAATATGTTGTAATCGACAATAAAGTTAAGATTGTTGATGAACAAACAGGTCGTATTATGGAAGGTCGTCGTTATTCTGACGGTTTGCACCAAGCTATTGAAGCAAAAGAAAGAGTTACTGTTGAGGCGGCTACTCAAACTTTCGCTACAATTACTCTTCAGAACTATTTCCGTATGTACCATAAGCTTTCGGGTATGACAGGTACAGCTGAAACCGAAGCCGGAGAGTTTTGGGATATCTATAAACTTGATGTAGTTTCCATCCCTACCAATCGTCCTATCGCAAGAAATGATATGAACGACCGCGTTTATAAAACTAAACGTGAAAAATATACTGCAGTCATAGAGGAAATTGTAAAACTTGTTGAAGCAGGACGTCCTGTGCTTGTTGGTACAACATCTGTTGAAATTTCAGAATTGTTGGGCAAGATGCTTACAATGCGCAAGATAAAACATAATGTCTTAAATGCTAAATTGCATCAGCGTGAGGCTGAAATCGTTGCTTTGGCAGGTCAGGCAAGTACAGTTACTATTGCTACCAATATGGCTGGTCGTGGTACTGATATTAAGCTTTCTCAGGCAGTGAAAGAAGCCGGAGGTTTAGCAATTATTGGTACCGAGCGTCATGAATCCCGCCGTGTTGACCGTCAGCTTCGCGGTCGTGCCGGCCGTCAGGGCGATCCGGGTTCTTCTGTTTTCTATGTTTCTCTTGAAGATGATTTGATGCGTCTTTTTGCTTCTGAAAAAATCGTTAAGGTCATGGACCGTTTAGGTTTTGAAGAGGGTGAGATGATAGAACATAATATGATTTCAAAATCTATCGAACGTGCCCAGAAAAAAGTTGAGGAAAACAATTTTGGTATTCGTAAACGTTTGTTGGAATATGACGATGTTATGAATGCTCAGCGTGAAGTTATTTATACTAAGCGCCGTCACGCATTAATGGGCGAGAGAATCGGTATCGATATTATGAATATGATTTACGATGGAGCTAAAACTATCGTAGAGGAACATGCTGAAACAAACGATTATGAAGGATTGAAACAGGAGATATTCAGAGTTTTTGCTATTGAGATGCCTTTCACTGAAGAGGATATGAAGAGTGCAAAGCCTGAAATTCTCGCAGATAAAGTTTTTGACTCTGCCATGGAAAGTTTCAAACGTAAAAATGAACGTTTGGCTGAAATAGCAAATCCTGTAATAGCTCAAGTTTTTGAAAATCAAGGAGCAATGTATGAAAATATTCTTATTCCAATCACTGACGGAAAGAGAATGTATAATGTTTCTTGTAATCTCAAAGAAGCTTACGATACAAAATCAAAATCTATTATTAAGTCATTCCAAAAATCTGTCCTTTTAAATACAATTGATGAGGCTTGGAAAGAACATCTTCGTGATCTTGACCAATTGCGTCAATCAGTACAGAATGCAAGTTATGAACAAAAGGACCCTCTTTTAATTTATAAACTTGAATCCTTTGGCTTATTTAAAACTATGATTGATACAATCAATCGTAAAGCTGTAAGAATTCTTATGAGAGGTCAAATTCCTGTTCGTGAACCGGAAGAGGTTAAACAGGCTGCACCTGAACAACATTCTGATTATAGCAGACTAAAAACTGAAAAGAATGAAATAAAAAATACGGGTGTTGGCGCTTCTCAGAATCCTGAAAAACCTAAAAATCAACCTGTACATGCTACTCCTCATGTAGGTCGTAATGAACTTTGTCCTTGTGGCAGTGGAAAGAAATATAAAAACTGTCATGGTGCAGTACAATAGATATATGAAATTTATCAATAAAAAGGGTTGTCGTTTAAATCGACAACCCTTTTTTTGTTACTGCTGATAAAGATAAACAAGCTTTACAAATGTCATTTTATATTATCAGAAAGAGATAATTAGAATTTGTTTTATTAATAAATATTTGCTTCAATTTCTTACAAAACTATTTAATACCTCTTATAGAATAAGTTTTGCCCGGTTTGGTCTGGATATCATATTCATAATATGAGATTTTTTGTGCAGCAGGAATATTTGCATCTTTCGATATTATTGGCTCTTTACCATTATAATTATTGAAGATAATGTTAGGGTTGTCTCCCTGAGCTTTCTTTATTCCTTTACCTCCCAATGGAGTCAAAGAACGTATTCTTAAATTTCCCCCATTTCTTGAATAGAACTTAGCTTTATCGATAGAATTATTTTTCCAGTCTATATCAACCACAAAGCCGCCTCTGGCAACAAGACCTTTTACATATCCCTCGCTCCAATCATCAGGTAAAGCCGGTAAAATAAAGACTGCTCCATCATGACTTTGAAGCAGCATTTCAGCCACCCCAGCAGTAAATCCAAAGTTCCCATCAATTTGGAAGGGAGGATGAGCATCAAACAAGTTTGGATAAGTGCGGCCATTCGGATAATCATTCTTCTTAGAATCATCAGGGAGTAAAGCAATCATATTTGTAATCATTTTATATGCATGATTCCCATCAAGAAGACGTGCCCAAAGATTAATTTTCCAGCCAATAGACCAGCCTGTTGCCTGATCACCCCTAAATATTAATGACTGTTTGGCTGCATTAAACAATTCAGGTGTTTTTGTCGCAGAAATTTGATTGCTTGGATAAAGTCCATATAAATGAGATATATGTCTATGCTGACTTTTGGGGTCATCTACATCTTCTATCCATTCTTGAAGTTGATTATATTTTCCAATAAACATTGGAGGAAGTTTTGAAATTGTATTTTCAAGCTTTTTTATATACTCCTGATCCTTTCCAAGAATTTTGGAGGCTTTAAGAGTGGATGTCAATACATCAAAAACAATCTGATTATCCATTGTAGTGCCTCCGGCTGTAGAACCGTCATTGTAATTTTCTCCGCTTGGTCCATGTTCAGGTGAATTGGAAGGACAAACAACAAGATATCCATAATCCGGATGCTCAACCATGAAGTCCATGTAAAAATCTGAGCTTCCTTTCAGTACATCATAATACATTTCAAGAAATTCATTGTCAGGGTTAAAAAGATACTTCTGCCAGATATGTTGGCTAAGCCAACCACCACCCTCGGGCCACATTCCATAAAAAGCAGCATCCACCATACCCGAACACCTCCAAATATCAGTGTTATGATGAGTAACCCATCCTTTGCATCCATACATTACTTTTGCACTCTTGGTGCCTGTTACAGAAAGATCTTTAAGCATAGACATTAATGGCATTGCAGTTTCAGCAAGATTAGTTACTTCGGCAGGCCAATAATTCATCTCTGTATTTATGTTTATAGTATACTTCCCATCCCAAGGTGCAAGAAGTTTTTCATTCCATATACCTTGAAGATTTGCCGGCTGACCACCGGGTTGAGAAGAACTTATCAAAAGATAGCGCCCGTATTGGAACATAAGGTTTATTAAAGACAAGTCCTTATCTTTTGAAAAGTTAAGTACCCTTTCATTTGTTACAGATTGGTCCTGCCTTTTATTTCCAACATTAAGTTCCACTCTGTCAAATTGCTTCCTGTAATATTCCTTATGCGATTTAAGTGCATTGTCATAATCTTTGCTAAAAGCCTTGTCGAGATATGATAAAGAGCGGGCTGTCGGGTCTGCACTTATATCATTGTATTTGACAAAATTTGTGGCAGCAGAAACGTAAATAATGACTTCATCAGCATTCTCAACTTTCAAACAGTCATTTGAAACAGTTATTTTGCCACCTTTGTTTTTTGCCTTCAATCTGGTGTCAAACCTAATCTTGCCCTCTATACCCTCATGGTCAGAGCCTTTTCCTTTAATAAATATATTATCTATGCCGCATCCTTGTTCAGTTTTCAGTTCAGAGTTGAATTTTGCACTAAAAGAAATTGACTTTTTCTTATTGGCAGAAAGCTTCATGATGATTACATTGTCAGTAAAAGAACTGAAAATTTCTCTCTTGTATTCAATCCCATTAGCCTTAAATGTTGTTGTGGCAATAGCATTTTCTATGTCAAGATCTCTTTTGTAATTGTTGTAATGGTCAATATTTGAAAAATTAATTATCAATGAGCCTGCAGTCTGATAAGGCATCCCATTTGCGCTGCTTCTGAAATATTTATCAACGATAGTTTGCGCCTCAAAATACTTCTTTTCAAATACAAGGTTCTGCACCTCTTTAAGATGGGCTAAAGCATTTGGATTGGGGTTGTTGTATGGTGAGCCTCCCCAGATAGTTTCTTCATTCAATTGAATTTCTTCTTTGCCAACACCTCCATAAACCATTGCTCCAAGCCTTGAATTGCCTATTGGAAGAGCCTCTACCCAGACTTTGGCAGGCGAATTATACCATAGCTTTAGTTCAGTTCCCGCTTTTAATTGGATTGACGATAGAAATGAGATAAAAAGACAGATTAGTATTTTTTTCATTTGTATATTATTTATTTTTCTAACCGTTACCTCTAAGGTACAAATGCGCCATTTATATACCTTTTGTTTGGTATCTCATCTTTAGATGAGTTATGGCGGTTTCATTTGTGTATAATTTGTTTTTTTTATATTAAAGTACAAATACGCCATATATTTACTATTTGCTTATCGGCTTTTATTTAATTAATTATGGCGATAATACGGTATTGTTTTGTATTTATTTTACTAATGTAATAATTTCTCAAAAAAAATATGAAATTGAAAATATTAATACATCAATCCAGTTTTAAGCATAAAGAATTAATTTAGCATTCAAACTGTAATATGTGACAATAAATCGTAACCATTTGCCTAAAAACGATAAAATAAAAAATGATTATTATTGATGCATGTTATTCCTCATGTTTAAAAAATCAAATAAATAAATGAAGACATTCATAGAACTTAACGATATCACCTTTTATGCTTATCATGGTGTTATGCCACAGGAAAATATCGTTGGAAATAATTTTGAAGTAAATATTAAGATTGGCATAGACTATACAAAAGCTATTGAAAATGATGACTTGGATGGTACAATTAATTATGCTGAAATCTATGATATTATAAAAAAAGAGATGGATATTCCATCTAAACTACTTGAACATATTGCAGGAAGAATAATAAATTCTTTGATTTCAAAATGGAATGCTATTTATTTCATTAATATTAAATTATCTAAATGTAAGCCTCCAATTGACGGAGATGTCAAAAAAGCATCTGTAATTATTGAATGGAATAAATAATTATTCCTCTTTCAGCCGGTTATAATAGTAATAGAGATAATTATGATTTGTAAATAATTGATATACAAGTAGTCTTTAAGTAAGGTTATTATTTATATTTGTAATATATAATCAAGTAATACTACAAATTCTGCTCCATGAAAAATACACTCCTTTTAGCTTTGGTTATAATACCACTAAGCTGTACAACTCCTGATAAAAATAATAAAGAACAATCTATTGTTGTCGAAATCTTTTCTCCCGAAGAAAATGGATATAAACTTGTTTGGGAAGATAATTTTGACGGGGATAAACTCGATACTGCTAAATGGCGCATTAGAGGAGTAGGACCAAGACGTATTGGTTATAATGATACATCCATGGTTGCCGTTTCAGATGGTAATCTTCTATTAATGTACGATATTAAGAAAGACAGTATTTTGGGTTCTGCTGTTGGTACAGGTCAAACATTTCTTACAAAATATGGCTATTTTGAGTGTCGGGCGCAACTTCAAAAAAGCATAGGTCCTTGGTCTGCTTTTTGGATTCAATCTCCTAATATCTCAGGCGGAGAAGACCCGTCGGTTTATGGAGCAGAAATAGACATTTTTGAATATTTTAAAGAACTTGGCAATGATAATCTGACTCATTGCATTCATTGGGCTTATGGCGATAATCCTCAAAGCAGCGGACAAATGAATTCCACCCATGAAGGCTTAGATGAAGGCTTTCATACTTTTGGACTTGAATGGACAGAAAAAAGCTATAATTTTTATATTGATGGGAAAAAGTATCATGAGCAGAGTAAAGGAATATCAAATGTTGAGGAATATATGATTTTAAGCATGGAGCTGCCTCCATATTTAGAGGGTATAAAGAATGCCTGTGCTCCGGATACATTTAAGGTAGATTATGTAAAAGTTTTCAAGAAACAATAATTTTATCCTTATCGATTATATAATTTTAGTAGAGATTATTTCTGCAAACAGCAGCAATCCAAATCTCACCAAAAAGGACTTGCATTCATTTATGAAACAGTATTTTAAAGAATGTTATTGATATATGATGATAGAATTATAAAAAAAAATGGTTTATTTTACCTTTCTAAATATAATGTGCTTCATTGGGATATGGAAAATGATTTAAATAAAGATAATATTTTATTTCAGAGAGTCTGCAGTGATGATGATAAGGAAGCATACAAAAATCTTTTTAACAATTATTATGCCCCTTTATGTTTGATCGCCTATAAAATCATTCCGGATAGGGATATTTGTGAAGATATAGTTCAGGAGGTGTTTTTAAAGTTTTGGAAAGAAAGAAAAACAATTCATATTTTATCCTCTTCAAAATCTTATCTTATTATATCGGTAAAAAATCAGTGTTTTAATTATTTGAAGCATAAAGATGTTGAAAATTTATATGCTTCTGATTTCTTAAATAACAACTCTGAATTCGACAACGACTCTGATTGTTTGACATATAAGGAATTAAGCAATCAGATAGAAAATATAGTAGAATCTTTACCGGATAAAATCAGGAATGTTTTCGTACTCAGTCGAAAGGAGGGTAAAACATATGGAGAGATAAGTTCTGAACTTAATATGTCTATAAAAACAGTTGAGGCATATATCAGTAAATCCTTAAAACGATTAAGAGAAGAATTAAAGGATTTTGTTTCTTGATTTTTGAAATTAAAACATTGTTTATCGTAGGGTAAATTCGTTTTGGGTTGTCTTATTATTACAAAATGATTACAAATGGATAAGAAAACTCACATATTGTCAGCAGAAGAGTTATTGGAAGACTTAGGCTTTGAAAATTTTTCATTGTCTGAAGAATCGTGCGAATTTTCCGACGATAATATTGAAGATATATACGAACTTAAAGAAAAAATTGAGGTATTGTCTAAAGCCTCCAATATGATAAATGATTTGGAATATTTTCAAGCGGATAAAGCCTTTGCCAAAGTTGAAAAAAGAATTTCTGATGATAATCGTAAAAAGTTCTTTACTAAAGCAATGTTCAGCATCGCTGCAATACTAACCATCCCATTATTAATAGGTGGTTTTTTATTGCTTAATTTCAATAAATCAGGTAACGATACGACGGTTGTTATGCAGAGGGTAAGTTCTGTTAAGGGAACAATCACATCTTTTATATTACCCGACAGTTCTCAGGTATGGTTGAATTCTGAGAGTACGATCTCTTTCCCTTCTTCATTTGATGAAAATGAAAGAATTGTAAATCTTGACGGAGAGGCTTATTTTAAAGTTAAAGCCGATAATAATCATCCGTTTAAAGTAGTAACTCCTAAGAATAATATTGTTACGGCACTTGGAACAGAATTCAATGTATGCGCTTATTCGGATGATAGCGAGGAGGAGGCATTTTTAGTAAAGGGTAATATTAACTATCTTTTAAATAATAAAAGCTTTAATGTGCAACCCGGCGATAAATACCATTTTGATTCCTCTACCAATTTGGTTTCAAAAGAGACTATCGCTTTAAATGATGCTGCTTCTTGGAAACAGGGGAAACTTATATTTAAAAACACACCATTGGATAAAGTAGTCAAAAAACTTTCAAGACATTACAGTGTAGATATTTCCATAAAGGATGAAAAATTGAAAAATTATAAATATACAGCAACCTTTTCAAACGAGAATCTTATCCAGATATTTCAAATGCTTCAAATATCGACACCCGACCTTTCTTGGAGCAGAACAGAGATTTCTAAAAATGAAGACGGTACCTACTCAACTGAAACCTACGTTTTAATGCTTAAATAATTGTATATTTTAATTAATTTTGGGGCAGTAAGCTATTATTTAATTCATAATTCCAATTAGTTTATAAAACCACTTCTTGGAAATGTGTTTTTACATGAATTATTTAGGTATTGAATACTTAATTCTAATACACAGCTTGATTTTCTTTTAAACATTACTTCTGCCTATGACAATTTTGGAGAATCAGATATCTAAATGTGCTTATTTTTTCAAACTAATAATTATTTTTTTCTGTATTTCTATTATTAATACAAGAGCCGTTTCTTTTGCTCAAACAGGTACTGTGACAATAAACCGGAAAAATGCAGCATTGGAAGATATCATGCACTCTTTTGAAGAGGCTACAAATTATACTTTTCTCTACAATGTCAATATTATTAATCTCAACTTTTTCAAAACAGTTGCAATTGAAGATCAAACTCCCATTCAGGCATTGAATATTATATTCTCGGATATCCCTATAAGCTATAATATCATTAATAACCAAGTAATACTTTTTCCTGAAGAAAATGCCAAGGGTTCAGAAAAGCCCTTTGAGGTTAATGGCCAGGTAAAGGATGAATCGGGACAACCCTTGGCTGGCGTTAATATTATTACCTCCGACAATCTATTCCATTCTGTTTCTGACTTAAATGGAAATTTTATAATAAATAAGTATTCCGGCACTTCAATACTTTTCTCCTATATAGGTTTTACAAAAACACGTATTTATATAAAACATCCTGCCTCAATTGATGTGGTGATGAAGGTTTCAGAACATAATCTTGACGAAATTGTTGTTGTTGGTTACTCAATACAAAAAAAATCTGATTTGACTGGGGCTGTTTCATCCATAAAGGTTGAGTCTGTAAATAATTCTGTATTCCAAAATATTAATCAGGCGCTTCAGGGTAGAATGACTGGAGTAACTGTTTACAGTAACGGCGGAGCTGCCGGCACTCCTTCATCTTTAAGAATCAGAGGTTTGGGGACTATTGGCAACAACGAACCTTTATATATAGTTGATGGAATCCCGGTTAACGATATAAGCAATTTAAGTGTCAATGCTATTGAAGGTATCGACGTTTTAAAAGATGCTGCCTCTTCAGCAATCTATGGTTCCCGTGCTGCCAATGGTGTCGTAATTATCAGAACAAAAAAAGGTGCCATCTCTGATAAGGTTAAAGTCTCTTTTAATGCCCGCAACGGTGTTCAATCTCCTACAAATATCATTAAAACCCTTAATTCTGAACAACGGAATTTAATACATTCAGAGGCTTATGTAAATTCAGAAAAGCAAATCTCTGACTATTATTTTTTGTCCGAATCAAGCATTACAAAGACTGATTGGATGAAAGAGATATTTAAAAATGATGAGTTCTTCTCAGATTATGACCTTTCTCTATCAGGAGGTTCCTCACAGGCAAGATATAATCTTATGTTTGAATACCTTGACAACAACGGTATTATTGAAAATTCCTCCTATGTAAGAACGAATTTTCAATTGAATACAGAAATTACCTTAACAAATAAATTATTAGTTGGCGAGAATATGCTTTTCAGCAATTCTAATAAATCAAATGTCCCCGATGTTGGAGTTTATGGAATCATATCAAGTGCAATGAAATTTCAGCCTGATATAGCCATTTATGACGACAATGGTAATTTTTCCGGTTCAGGTGAACTTGGAGCAGATATAAGCAATCCTATTTCCCTTATAAAAAGAGCGGATGAAAATAAAAAAATTAAAAGATTATTGACCAATGTGTTTTTAAAATATCAAATTTTAGAAAACCTGAAATTCAATCTGGATTTTGGATATGATTGGACGGTGGGACAATTAAAAACTTTTGTTTGTAAAGTGCCCGAATCCGGCAGACCATCTTCAACAAACGAGTTAAAACAAAGAAATTCTGAAGAAACCAGATGGATTTATTCTAATACATTGACCTATACAAAGAAAAAATATGACAATAGCTTTTTCGCCCTTTTCGGCCTCTCCTTTGAAAACAACATAAATAACAATTCCTATCAACGCGCTTCAGGTTTTCTTTCAGAGGATAAATCCTCTCGATATTTTGGCGCAGCAACTTCTATTGATGAACTTACCAGCAATAAGGAGATTTGGAAGCTTTTGTCTTCTTTTGGAAGAATAGATCTTAATTTCAAAAACAGATATCTTTTTTCAGCAAATATAAGAATTGATGGCTCTTCAAGATTTGCAAAAAATAATAGATGGGGAGTGTTTCCATCTTTTTCAGGTGCCTGGAAAATTTCTGAAGAGGATTTTTTTAAACATTTAAAGAGTCTTGTACCAAATTTTAAAATAAGAGCCAGCTATGGTAAATTGGGAAACCAAAATATATTTGACAATTTCCCTACTTATCCAAAAATCAGCAATACCACAGATAACGATGGATATCATCCTATTTTTGGTAAGGAAGAAAATATAGGACTTGGCAGATATGAATCAAATATTGCAAATAAAGATATTAAATGGGAAGTCATTACTCAGTTTGATGCCGGTGCTGACCTTAATTTTCTAAAAAATATAGACATATCTTTTGATTGGTTTAATAAGATAACCTCAAATGTGCTGTTTCAAATTCCATTAACATCTTTGCCGGGAGTATCGAGCCTTCCATGGGTAAATTCCGGGAAAATACTTAACAGTGGAACTGAATTCTCTTTGGGTTTAAAAGATTCTTTTGGAAAATTTGAATACAATATCCATGCAGATGCATCATTCATTAGAAATAAAGTGTTGTCGTTAGGGGTGGGCGAGGCTATTTACAGCAGCCAATATCTTACCACCAATATAATCAGGACAATAGAAAATGAACCTATAGCTCATTTTTTCGGATATAAAACCGATGGACTTTTTAATTCTCAAAAAGAAATTGATTGCTATGTAAATAAAAATGGAGTCAAACTCCAACCAAATGCTGTGCCCGGCGATTTGAAATTTATAGATATTGACAATGACGGAAAGATTGACGGCAATGACCGTACTAATATCGGTGATGGATTTCCTGACTTTTCATATGGATTCAATTCATCTCTTTTATATAAGGGAATCGATTTTTCTTTTTTCTTTCAAGGTGTTCTTGGTGTCCAGGTTTTTAATACTTTAAAACATAATGGCCTTTTTGTAAATCCGATGTACAATCAATATAAGGAGATTCTTAACAGATGGACTCCCGATAATAAAGATACCTATATTCCGAGGGTTAGCGTCGATGATAAAAACGGCAATACAAGAATGTCCGACTTTTTTGTGGATAATGCAAACTACCTTAGATTAAAAGATCTCACACTTGGGTATTCTTTTAAAAAGTTTACAGTTAGTAATCTCAAATTTGAAAAATGCAGAATATATGTTACCGCTCAAAATCTATTTACTATTACTAAATATTCAGGTTGTGATCCTGAGGTTGGAGAGTCGGATATTGAAGACTTGGAATATTATCAGGTTTCAAATCTTGGAGTAGATAGAGGACAATGCCCGCAATCAAAATCATTTCTTTTTGGACTTAATATAGTCTTTTAGTCTTTTATATAACATTGATTAATCATAATCTTTTAACTTCGGTTTCTTGCAGGTTGCAGTCATTTGCTTCTTGCTTTGTAATCATTTTATTTGTCTTACCATATTTATTGCTGCTCCAATTGTTGTCTTAAAAATTTTCATCCGACATTTGTAAATTTTCATCCGACATTTATTTAAATTACTTAAGTTGTTTATATAAAACACTTTAATTGTTTTAGTATTATATTAATCTGTTTTACATAAAATACTTAAGTGAATTAGGATTTTGTTGGTTGAAAAATAATTTTTCATTGGACCAAAAAAAATGTTTCTATAATGAAACATTCAAGATGAGGCTAAGTTCTTAATTTTAGTCCATCTGTTTTTTTACACTTCACGTATTAATATAGAATATTCGGTTTTATATAAAAATGGTTGGATAAAAAGCCTTTAAGCATATTTTTAAGAAAAAAATCCACTCCAACACAAATTTTTTATTGAAAGATAAATTCA
>JAUNSR010000050.1 GCA_030539115.1 Bacteroidales bacterium | reverse complement strand
CAGAGTCAACTATTTGAAGTAATAAGATTAAGAATAGTCAACCTAAATCAGGATAATACTGTGTTTTTTATGGGTTTATATTAGCTTGGGCTTATTTTCTGAAATGTAATTACAAGTTTGTTTTCAATCAATTTGATTAAATTATTGTCATAAAACAAATTAACCTCTTTGGGTATTTGTTCAATGGCAATCTTTTAATTTAAAAATTCTTCATTATTGTCATAAGGTAAAAAATAAGTAAAAAACAAAAATCAAAACAGGAACAATAGCAAAAGAATATTTTATTTTTTATTTATTTAATTGTTGTCTTTTGTGAAATTAATACTTTTTTTTACTTAGCAATTAAATGTCTAATTTTTAACATGTAACATATAATATGAGTTTATATATTTAGAAAACGACAAAGGCTGAGACCAGTGTAAATTTGATGTCAGCCTTTATATTCAATATTTTATTTTCAAATGATAAATAAAATAAAACTTATATTTTAATTCTCTAAAATATACAACTTCAACAATTGATTAGATTATTCAACAGGTGAAATTATAAAGAAGAAAGAATAATTGTCATAAGGCATCATATATTTAGCTAAAGGAAGAGCTCCCCAGCTATTAATACAGCCTAATCCCATTTGTTTTAGATCAATGTGAATCATTGTCAAATCATCAGGAGTAAGTTCTCCGGAATGAGACTGATGAGCCTCTTTAGAGATGCCATCATCAAGAGATGAAGTTTTAAAATGAAGAGCTGATGCGCTGAAAGGTGCATTTGATGTAAACTTAACACCTTTACCAAGGTCATTAGTCATTGCCCACCAGCGAAGTTCTCCTTTATTTCCATTCTCTTGAGGACGAACATAGCTGTAGAATTGATCGTCAACCTTCTGATTATATAATCCGATTCTGGCTGCATCTTCACGGTCGATATAATTTTCTTTAGGACCTTTACCGTAATATTTTACGTTATTGAAAGACTTAGGCAATCCCATTTGCATTCCAAAACGGAACATATTAGGCATCTCCTTTTGATTTTTATCTACAGAAAGATTTTCTGAAACAGCAAGCTCACCATTTCCATTCAATTCATAGGTCATTGTAAGAGTAGACGCAAGATCTTTAATCTCATAATCGGCAGTAACAACAACGTTGTTTCCTTTTTCCTCTTTCTTAAGAGCTTTAAGCTTCATCTCAGGATTTTTCCATTTTAGATATCTTCTTTGAAGACCTGCGCCATAATCGTTGTCTGTAGGAGCTCTCCAGAAAGATGGTTTTAAAGAGAAGCCTTCTTTAATAATATCCATGCCATCAACACTTAAGAAATCTATCCAACCTGTATATCTATTTAAAGATATCTCTGTCTTATTTGCTTTTAATGTATAGTGAGAAAGCTGTTCATCCAATTGAGCTTTATTGGATGATTCCTTTATAGAAGATACAAATTTGCTGTACGGCTTAACAACCAATTGCTGTCTTGCAACATCATAACCTGCCGGCAAAAGAGATTCTGTTTTCTTTAACTTATAGTTTAAATTCAACATTAACTCACTGTCGTTTGAAGAAGGAATAGATAATCCAGCAAGTTTTATACTTTTTGTCTGTTGTGGATCAATTATAAGGTCATTTACAACGCCTTGTTCTATTACTTTTCCATCGGCAAGAAGCTGCCATTCAAGATATGTGTCATTAAGAGAATTAAAGAAATTCTCATTAGTTATTTCTATTTCTCCATTATTAAGATCTTTAGCATTAGACCAAATAGATTGATAATAATACCTCACTTCATCCATGTGAGGATTAGGAACTCTGTCAGGACTAATCAACCCATTGCAATTAAAGTTATGATCTGATGCTTGATAACGGCCGAAATCTCCTCCATAAGCATAAAACATTTTGCCATCCTTATTATAATCTCTTAACCCTTGGTCAACAAAATCCCAAATAAATCCACCTTGAAGAGCAGGATACTTTCTTATCAATTCCCAATACTCCTTGAATCCGCCCATAGAGTTACCCATAGCATGAGCATATTCACATTGAATGAGAGGTCTTTCAGGATTTTCTTCAGCATATTTTTTCATCCAGCCATAATCAGCATACATAGGACAATAAATATCGGTATGCTTTTCCTGACCTGCACGTTCATATTGAACAGCTCTTGTGTCATCATAACTTTTTATCCAATCATAACAAGCTACAAAGTTTGGACCATCGCCGGCTTCATTACCAAGAGACCAAAAAATTATAGAAGGATGATTTTTCAAACACTCCACATTTCTTTGATTTCTTTCAAGATGAGCTTTCTTGTAACTCTCAACTTTGGCAAGAGTTTTATCGCCGTATCCCATACCATGAGATTCAACATTGGCTTCAGCAACAACATAAATACCATATTTATCACACAATTCATACCAACGAGGGTCATTGGGATAATGTGACGTTCTAACAGCATTGATATTGTTTTCTTTCATGATTTTAATATCTTGCTTCATTCTATCTACAGAAACAACATATCCGCCGTCAGGGTCCAATTCATGTCTGTCTGCACCTTTAAATAAAACAGGCTTCCCATTAACAAGTATTTGACCCTTAACCAATTCAATTTTTCTAAAGCCAACAGGCTGACAAATACTTTCAATCACATTATTTCCATTGGAAAGAGTGATTTCCAAATTATATAAGTTAGGGTCTTCAGCACTCCATTTCAAAGGATTCTTAATATCCATTGAAATATTGTTTTTATCACTTGCTTTAATTGACGATTTGGCTATCTCCTTGTTGTCAGCCGAAAGCAATCTAACGTCAATTGTTTTACCTGAACCTTTTATTGTTGAAAGCTGAATATTCAACACACCATTGGTATAATTGTCGGTTAAATCAGCTTTTACAAAGTAATCATTTATACGTGAAGATGGTCTTGCATAAAGATAAACCTCACGGGCAATACCTGAAAGTCTCCAAAAATCCTGATCTTCAAGATATGTACCGTCACACCATCTAAAGATCTGCATAGCAATAAGATTCTTGCCCGGTTTTAAATATTTTGTAATATCAAATTCGGCAGCCAACTTGCTGTCTTCGCTGTATCCGACATATTTTCCGTTAACCCAAACAGAAAGATTTGAAGTAGCAGAGCCGACATGAAGAAAAACAGTTTCGTTTTTCCAATCGGAAGGTAAATCTATTGTTTTTCTGTAGGAGCCGACATGATTGTTTTTGTCCTCAACAAAGGGAGGATTTGACTCAAATTGAGTTGCCCAGGCATATCCAACATTTTTGTATACTGCGTCTCCAAAGCCATTCAACTCCCAGTTTCCCGGAACAGGGAAATCAATCCAATGAGAGTCATCGAATGTTGTAGTGTAGAAATTTTGCTGGCGTTGGTTTGCATCCTTTACCCAATTGAATTTCCATAATCCCTCTAACGATAAATATCGTTCAGACTGCGCCTTATCATTTTTCATTGCCTTTTCCGGAGTTTCAAAAGCGAAATAAGATGCTCTCATAGGAGCTCTGTTTATTTCATTTACTTCAGGATCCTGCCAAGGAGTTTTTTGAGCAAGTGCAGATGAACATATTAATAATGCGCTTAATAAAACTTTGTTTCTCATGAAATGTGTTTTTAAATTATTGTTAGTTTAAGCATATAATGTTTTAAATACATTCTTTACTTTTTATTATTTACTATATTTTTTAATGGTATTCTTTGAAAAGCCATGTGAACGCTGCTTCCTTCATATAAAATGCCAACAGTTTCTTTATCAATCATACTAAGGCAAGAATAGCCCCAACTATATCCTTCATCGATAAGAAGTTCATAAGGCCAGCTGTTGCCACCATCCTCGCTTATCTTGATAGTCATATTATTCCTGTTTTTGGTAGAATTTGGATTAGAGAAAATCAAAATATCCTTACCAAGAATATTGTCTTTTGCATCAACTTTAATGATTGAAGCCATACAAACAGGCTCTTGGAGAGCTTTTCTCGAAGAAGGATGCTCATTCCAAGTGATTCCAAAATCATTTGTCGTTGCAACAGCCCTGCTTCCTCCTCGGTTATCCCTCATATTTAGCATAAGAATGCCTGGTTCAACCTCAACGACCTGAGCTTCCGTAGTATTGGAGCGGGCAGCATTATTTATTTTCCAGGTTTTGCCATGATCTTTACTGAACATAATTCCGGCATTTGGAACTCTGTCTTTATCAATAAACTGAATAGGAAAAACAAGGGTGCCATCTTTCATAGTAATGCCTCTTCCCGGTCCCTGAAGAAGGAAATATTGCTCAGGAAGTTTAACTTGCTCGGTAATATTAATTGGTTTAGACCATGTCTTGCCATCATCTTCACTACAAGTAAGTATAAGTTGAGCAGTCTCCTGTTCATTCATTCCCTGAAGGGAATTCCACCAAGAACGCTGGTTTCCCTCGCCATGTGCCCAAGCGGCAATAACCCAAATATTATTGTTTGTTTCATCAACAAGAATCGAAGGATCACCCACTCCATTCTGAGCTTTTGGCAGACCTCCATATTCATCCATATCAAGAACTGTTTTCATTGGTTCCCAGGTCTGACCTTTATCTGTACTCCTGCTTAATCCAATGGTAACATGTTCCTGAAGGTCAACGCTGCTGTTATATCTATTGTCATAAACGCCAAGCAGAGTGCCTTTATTTGAAGTTACCAATCCGGGAATTCTATAGGCTGCAATACCGTCATCACCTGCAAAACGAACGCCTTTAGCAAATAAGACTTCTTTCTTTTCGCCCGATTTGAGAGCAATAGGAGCGCTTTTGCTGTCAACTTTCACGTCAACAATTTCAGAAGAGACAAAATCTGTAAGCTTACTATTTTCTTTAAGCTGCAAGCTTACCCAAAAATAATTGATTCCGGGAAAAAGCTTTTGATCAGCCTTTAGTGTTATCTTTCTTTTTTTCACATCAACACTATCCTTAAGCACCGAATAGCTTTTGTTTGCACTTTTTCCATTAACTATACTTTCTCTTGAAATATATTCAACAGGCGAATAAAGATCTTTTCCATTATTTGAATTGGCTTCTGTTCCGGAATAATAAAGTTTTAAGGATTCAACATTTTTTAGGTTGACATTCTTGTCAAATTCCAAGGTCAATTCATTGAACTCATTTTTCTCTTTGTTTTCATTATCAACTTTCACTTTAAAGAGAATGTTGTCAGTCCTGTTAATTAATAAAGGAACCTGCATCTCTTTTACAAAAATTGTATCATTGGCAAACATTGACGATGCACTTATAAGCAGAGCTGTAGTAAGTAATTTTCTCATTATAGTTTAAAATAAATACCTTTTTCATTGCTTTTTGAAAGAAGGTGTTAAGGTTAATATGATGAAATATTTAGTTTTTAATACTCTTAAACCAAAGATAAGTATTGGTAGTTATTTACAAATTAAAAATTTAGATTTTGCAGTCTACTTATACTGCAAAATCTAAATTTTAAATTGTTTGGTTATTATAATTCAAGAAATTTTTTGAAAGCTTTAATCACATAATAATGATCATCAACACACGCTGTTTCTCTAACAGAATGCATCGCCCACATTGGATTACCAATATCTACGCCTCTCATTTCCATTTGTGATGTAAGGATATTTCCCAAAGTGGAGCCACCTAACATATCAGAATGATTAACAAATTTCTGACAAGGGACATCTGCCATTTTACATATAGTCTCAAATACAGAAGAAGAATCTCCATCGGAAAGATATTTCTGATTTGCATGAATTTTAATAACAGGACCCTTTCCCATTAAAGGGTGATTGGTCGGGTCATGCTTTTCAGGATAGTTGGGATGAACAGCATGTGCCATGTCTGCTGAAATCATAAAAGATTTATCTATGGAACGATAGAAATCCTCGCTGTCTCCTTTCCTTGCAAAAACAATTCTTTCCATTATATTTCTTAAAACGGGAGAAGCTGCACCTTGTTTTGTTCCGCTTCCTGTTTCTTCATTGTCGAATATGGCTAAAATGGAGGTTTTTTCTTTAGCTTCCGCATTTTCAAAGGCACTTAATCCGGCATGAACCATTGCTAAATCATCCAACCTGCCTGAAGAGATAAACTCCTGATTATAACCAACCAACTCACCTTTTTGAAATTCATATAAAGTAAGGTCAAAATCAAGAATATTCTCTTTTTCTATATTTAACTCACTTGATATGATATTCAAAAGGAAATTGTCTTTTTCCAAAGCATTGTTAAGTATGGCAATAACAGGAAGCATATCTTTCTGCTTGCTGATATTTACTCCACTGTTAACTTCCCTGTTAAAATGAATGGCAAGATGAGGTATTGTAAGAATAGACCTGTTAAAATTAACAAGCATTGTTTTTGGGTTTAAAGGGTCTTCGCTCTTTATAATAACTCTTCCAGCCAAAGATAACGGACGGTCAAACCAAGTATAGAGAATTGGTCCTCCATAAACCTCTGTATTAAGCTTTAGTACATTTCCTTCTGTCAAAATCTCAGCAGATGGTTTTATTTTAAATGAGGGAGAATCACAATGAGCACAAATAAGCTTAAATCCTTCTGATGCATCATAGCTGTTTCCTATTATAAAAGAAAAAAGAGATGACCCATTTTTACTTACAAAATACTTTCCATTGGGTTTTAAAGTCCATCTATCTGATAATTTCAGCTCCTCAAAACCTTTCTTTAAAAGCCTTTCTTTTAAAGTAGATACTGCAAAAAAATTATTTGGACTTTTGTAAATAAAATCTATTAAGTCGTCAGCGTATTCTTTACTTTTATTTTTATCCATAAGAAATATTATTAATTAAAGAATGGTGTTGGTAAAAATAATAATAATTCGTATTATTTTTTGAAGATTATTATTTTGTCGAAGCACACAGTTCTTAATAAATACCAATTTTTACTTAAAATAATACTAAACATTAAATGTAAGTTAATAATAAACAGTTTGGTTTGATGACTTTTAATTTATTGTAATAAAATTAATCAAATTCAATATTATTGGTAATATCTTTTGAAGCTTTAAAACAAAGTTCTATCTGCTCTCTTGTTGATTTATCTTCATTTAAAACCGGAAGATTATCAATTGAAAAATACTTAATTGTTATTTATAAAACAACAGGTTTACTTTCTTTTTGAGGAACAATAACCGGTCTTTTTTCTTTTTCGCCTTTTCTAATTAAATCAACATCTTCAAGAAGAATCTGGTCCGGAGCAATATAACTATGAGTTTTAGCATTAAAATCAATATAATAGGTTTTATATTGATTTGAAGTCCCAAAGACATTACGAAGCACTCTAAGGTTTTTAAATGAATCACTCAAAGAGACACCGGTTACAAGGGTTTCTTCACCTGTTTTTAAATTAACTTGATAAAAACTTATTTTATCGTCATTATAATTGTTTGTTATATCACTATTGCCATAGTCTATAATATAAGCGTAAGGAAGAGTTTCATCTTTTGCAAGCTTAATTAATTGTTTCTTTAATTTATCTTTTGCATAACATTTGTCACTAATTACTTTCCAAGCTATTTTATTGGTAAAATGGCCTGTTGAAGCAGGATAATCAGGAAGAGGAGCTCTGCCTTTCATAAGATTTTTAAGAATTCCTTTTTCAATAACTACTAATTCTTTAGGAGTAGCAGTTCCTTCAAAATCAATAGGAGAATAATTAAAGTTTTTGGCATCATTGATTTTATCACTTCCAACAACTGAATAAATGGAAAGATGTTTTGAAACCACTTTTCTATCTTTCATAGAAAGCATTTGAGGATATTCATTACTGTAAGAGTTAAATATTGGTCTTGCCATAAAACTCATAGTATTGGAATTGCTGTTAAATATAGTGGTTAAAACAGGAGAATAATTACCTCTGATTAAAACGGGTCCGAAATAAGATTTATCATCTTTTTTAGGATTTAAACTCAGACAAACATCAGAAACCAATTTATCACAAGCTTTTTCTATATTTTCATCCGAAATAGCTTTTAAAGGATCTTGAATACAAATATTTATACTCTTATTAATAAGCGTTCCCTCTTTGTCAATACCATTTATAGAAAAAGAAAGAGTTCCAATACCTTTATAAATACGTGAAACATTCCCCTCAGTTGTGTAAACTCTTTCAATATTTGAGCCATAGTTAGCATTAGCAACAGACTTTAAAAAAGCGATATTATTCTCCACACATTTATTTCTTAAAACTTTGGAGGCTTTAATGGCTGTCTGTTTTAAAATGTTTTCATCAATTTTTATTGAATCTTTTTGAAGAAATTCTAAAGGTGGATTTTCATTTTTATCAAAATCATCAAGCCCTTCATATTCTTTTGGAATCTTTGTATTGGCAATAGTATTTATCTTTTGATTGTAAACAGCTATACTATTAGAATAAATATTATCAATTGTTTTCCATAGCTCTTTTCTTATTGCCAATTCATTTTTTTCAAAAGGTAAACTTATTAAGTTTTCAATTAAAGATGAATAATTTCCCAAAACAGTATACCAAGAAGCTGTTCCAAGTTCTTGAGTCTCGTGATTATTATTAAGAAGAAGTCTTATATTACATTGTATAGGATTAATATAATCACTTTCTCTATCTATTTTGCCGTCTCTTGCAGATACGGAATAAGAATCTATTTGTTCAGAAGAAACACAGCTGGCAAAGAAAGGTATCAATTTAGGATTATCATTTTTAATGGTCAAAGTTCTGTCTATCTCCTTTTTCATTGCACTTAAAACCACATCATTATCGAACAATACAGAAGAATCATCTTTTGGAGCATCAAGAACAGCCTTTTTCTTATTCTGATTAACGGACTTCTGTGTTTCCATAGAGGAAACAATAATAGAAGGAGATACAGAAGAAACAAGAACACTTCCAGTTTCTGCTCCACAAATGCCATTAAATATCTCATAATCGTTTCCGCAGGAACTAATTTTAGACATTGCATTAAGTGGAGTACCAATAATGTTTAATCCTCTTACTATCTCATCCTGTCTTCCATCGGCATAAATTTTGTAAGTCAAAAGAGGATTTATATTGAAAGAATTGGTTGAATAAGCCGATGTCTGAGTAACTCCACCGCTTATCTCTTTTATTAAATAACCATACTCTTTATTTTCCTTTTTTAAAAGATTTATAAAATCTTCTCTTAATTCTTTTGCTGATTTTGCATTAGGGGAAGATATAAACATATTAGACTGTCTTGCAACAGTTGAACTTCTATAAAAACCTCTTCCATGTCCATTAGATTTAGGAAATCCCTCAATAGGTGTACGATTTGTCAAAAAACCTTTTAAAATACCATCTTTAATTACTTCTACACGCTGACCTTTCACTCCCTCATTATCATAAACGTAGCCTCCAATAAGAGGTTTTCCATTGAAATCTTTAATATTAGGGTCAAACACTACAGAAATTTTGTCAGACAATACTTCCTGACCCAACTTCTTTTTAAAAGTTTGTCCGTCATTTGAAGATCTCATCCTTGTAGCTTCAATTCTATGACCAAGGAATTCATGAAAGAATACCCCTGCAGCTTGTCCGCTAAGAATAATCGGGCCATTATAACTGTCTGCAATAGGAGCTCTTTTGGTCTTTGAGATATTTTCGCTCATTTCTTTTATTTGCTTGTCAACTTCATTCTCATCCGGAAGCTTATTTAAATCCGGGGAACAGAAGCTTCTATATTGATTGACAATCATTCCATCATCACAAAGAGCATAAATTGAAGATATTAACTGAAAAAACTGATGATTCTGACAAACCTGAGAGCCCTCGGTATCTATAAATATTTCTCTTTCATCTCTCAATGAACAGTTTAAAGCATTATCAATAACATCATCATTAGCCTCAACAATAACATTAATTTTAGAAATTAGATTCTCAACAGGTTGGATATTATATGTTTTTAAGTCAAAACCATTTGGCTTTTCATAATAAAAAGAAACCTCTTCATCGGTAAAATCATTAGCCTTTTCCAATTCAATAGAGCGAGTGGCAAGATTTGTCTGCATCTGTTGATAAGATGTTTTGGCTGTTTTGTAAAGATTGTCAATTGTTTGCCAAAGAGTGGTTCTGATTGCCTCCTCATTAAATTCTATAGGCAAAACATTAAAGAAAGTTTTATTCATATAATCAACATGAGTATTGTCTTTCTCTTTTGAACCAACACGCATGGTTATACAGAAATTTAGATCATTCTGCTTATTTTGAGAAATTTTTGCACCCGATTTGCATCTAATATCTATTGTTTTGGCTTGCGTTATTCTTATGCTTAGATAATATGCAGGAATCTCTTGCTTTGACAATACATCCATATTCCTTTGCATTTCATCCTTTATGACAGAAATAAGTTTTTCATCCTCTTCTGTTATGGCAAAAGATTGAAAGAAACAGTACAATAAAGTAAAGCTTAACAGGATTAATTTTTTCATGGATAATAATTTAGAGTTTAATATTTGTTTGTGTGTTTATTTTAACACTAAAGTAAACAATATAAAAACATATCCCAACTTTTATAAGGATAAATGAATGCAAAATAAAAAATATGCAAAAGAACAGTTCTATTTTATAGATGATATACTTTAAACTAACCTTCTCAATAGATTTAATTAAAATTAATTAATATTTTTACATCTATGAAAATATAATCTAATCATCAGTTTTATGAAAACACGACTTTCTTTTTTATGTGCTTTTCTCATTGCACTTACACCTTTATTTGCTGACATTAATAAAAAAAAATATCCAGAAATTTTTATATAGATGCAGTTAATGGCTCTGACTTAAATGATGGTCTTTCACCTAAGAAAGCATTAAAGAGTATTAAGAAGATTAATTCTATTGAATTTGGACCGGGTGACAATCTATTATTTAAATCAGGATGTAAATGGGACGGTCAGTTAAGGCCTAAAGGCTCAGGCGTTAAAGACAGTCCTATTACAATAAATAAGTACGGCAAAGGAGCGCTACCAATAATTAATCAAGGAGAATTGAAAGGCTCGGTTATTTTGCTTCATAATCAGGATTATTGGGAAATCAGTAACATTGAGATTTACGGAGGCACAAATAAGCCAAATGACCAAGTTGCCGGTATTTTTGTTGAAGCGACAACTGCTCAAAGGGTATTAAATCATATAATTATAAAAGATTGTACAATCAGAAACACACTTGGAAGTATAAAGCTTTATGAAAGCAGCGCTGTGTGGGTCGGCGTTCCAGGATGGGATAATAAAAACGGACTTACTACAAGTTTTAATAATGTTGTCATTGAGAACAATAAGATATACAATTCTGTAAGAAACGGAATTTTAGTATGGACTTGTGCAGGCCCCGGTAAAGAATCTCAGTTTCAAAAAGGATTAATTCCTTCCAAAAATGTAATTATTAGAAAAAATCATCTCGAAAATATAGGTGGTGATGCTATTTTGGTTCTTGGCTCTGACAAACCTTTAATAGAATATAACACAGTTGAGCATTGCTGTACACAATCCGGCGATCCTAAATTCGGCAAGGATTATAATCCGAGTTCTGCTGCAATTTGGCTTCATCATTGTGAAAATGGCTTAATGCAGTTTAATATTGTCATAAATTGTGAGAAACTTGAAAACAACAATGATGGCATGGCTTACGATTTTGATTTCAACTGCAATGGCAATATTCTACAATATAATTTCAGCTATAATAATAAAGGCGGATTTCTATTAATAATGCCTACAGCCACAAATAACATTGCACGATACAATGTCAGTCACAATGATTTAAGTCATGTTCTATTCTGTGTAGGCAATAAGGATGAAAACAACCTTGTATATAACAACACCTTCTACAATGAGCTTGGAAAATCATTTATTGTAGCAAATTCCATATTCTACAATAATATTTTCGTGGCTTTAAAGGACGCCAAAATAAGCGTTCAAAATCCTGAATCGGGCATCTTTGACAGCAACTGTTATTTTGGCAACTGGGGGACAAAGCCAAAAGATGATAATGCTCTAAATGAAGACCCTCTTTTAAAACCTGTGAATGCAAAATACGGGCATTGGCATTTAAAGAAAGATTCTCCATGCAAACAAAATGGCAAATTGATTCCCAATAATGGAGGAAGAGATATTTTTGGAAAGAAAATATCAAACACCAAGAAGCCTTCAATTGGTGCATGTGAGTAAAAGCGCTGTTAATTAAAGGTATAAATAATATAAAAGACTCATATCCCTTCAAATAATTGAATGGGAGATGAGTCTTTTTAACTTTCAAACTTAATGTATTGTATTATTATTTAATCTTCTTCATTATCTGCTTTTCAGTGTTAATAATAGCTTTTAGATTAATCTTCTTATCAGTTATAACTTTTAGCTTTGATGGAAGATAACCCTCTTTTTTTGTCTTTTTTGGCTCTATATCTCCAAAATCAACCGGAGCTTCAGGTTTAACTCTCTTAAGATTATAAACATTTTCCAATGTATTTACCATGTCCGAGTAGCCCAATTTGAAGATATCTGAGATATTATCCAAATCAAAAGTGCTGTATTGCTGCGCCTCCTCCATTTCAACAAGGATATCACAAAGAGCCTTATCTTCAAAAGTATTTGCCTTAAAAAGAAAATGATAAGAGCGTTGTGCTATTTGAATTATTGACTGCTTATAATCATTTGACATTAAGGGACTAACATTTATACCTATAACTTTTTCGCATAAATCTCTGATAGGCACCACAGGAAAATTCCGAAAAATACCACCATCCACATAATGAACACCATCAATTACAACCGGATTAAAAACAATAGGAACACTGCATGAAGCAAGCAATGAGGGTCCTAATTTACCTTTTGAGAAAACAACGCTTTTACCATGGTCAAGATCACTTGCTACAACAAAAAGTGGAATTTTAAGCTCTTCAAAGTTTGTTACATGAAGATATGTATTTAAAAAAGCCATGAATGGAGTATGGTCAAAGAAACCGGCTTTTGGAATAGCCAGTTTGGCAAAATTTGAGAACTCTTTTCCCATAAACATTTTGCATATCTCTATTGGAGTATTCCCCGAAGCATATAATGCTCCAACAATTGCCCCCGCGCTTGTTCCTGAAATAATATCAGGATATAAACCAAATTCCTCCATTGCTTTTAAAGCTCCACAATGAGCAAAACCTTTGGCTCCTCCTCCACTAAGCGCTAATCCAAGTTTGTATTTTTTATTCTCCATAGATGCACATTGTATTATAACAATCAAAGTTAATATAATAGTGGATAGAACAGAATTTAAAGAGGGTATTTTACCTTTTAAATTAAAAAACAATTATATTCTATTATTTTTTATTATCCAACTAAGGAGATTAATAGAATGTTATAATCGTGAAACAGGATTTAAAAAAGACATTTAATGAAAAGTTTATTTGCAGCAATATTTTCTCTTTTTATGTTTCTTCCATGTTTTTCACAGGAGGAAAGAAATATTTCATTCAATTTAAGATTGGGAGCAGCCTTTGGTGGGAGCAAGCCCTCAATGTATAGAGACAGCGAAGAGGCAAACCTTTTAATAAGCCTGATGGCGGGAGTTGGTGTTAGCCTTTTTATTAACAATGACTGGGAAATTAATACAGGAGTTAATTATCTTAGAAAAGGCACCAATACTCTTTTGAATGCAGCTCCCGAATTAACAACAAATTATTCTTCAATCTTTTCAACTCAAAAAGAGGACAGGTTGATATATGGTTGGTTTAATAATGGATATTTGGAGATACCTCTAACATTTGGATATATGTGGGGATATGACTCATTCATTACAAGAGTTGGTGGATATTTTGCAGTAAGAACAAATACAAAAGCTGACCTGATAATCGGCAATCAAGTTATCTCAAGGTCTGACAATGTACCTTTGTTTGATTCTGAGATATATGGGGCTAATCTATCAAAATATGACGCTGGATTGAAAGTGGTTAATGAGTTTTTTATGAAGAATTTTGGCTTTGGTCTTGAATTTTCCACCGGATTTATACCCGTTGCCAAGAAAAATTGGCAAACAAAAAGCCGAACTTACAACATGGCTGTAGCTATATTTGCCTCATTTAGATTCTAAGTGATATATAAGAATTATTTACTATTTTTACAACAATCTTTATTATAAAGTAACCCCTAAATGCTTTTTTACTAAAATTCATATAAAAACCTCTATTTGAAATTTCTAGTTATTTATCTGATATAAACTTTATAAACCAATATATTTTAATTATGGATCAAAATGAAAATACGCAAGTGTTGATTAAAACAACGCTTGGAGATATAGTTATTGAATTGTATAACGACACTCCTCTTCATAGAGACAACTTCCTTAAATTAGCCAAAGAAGGATTCTATAGTGGTACTATCTTTCATCGTGTTATAAAGGACTTTATGATACAAGGTGGAGATCCTGATTCAAAAGGTGCACCTAAAGACAAATCTCTTGGCACTGGAGGTCCGGGTTATACTGTACCTGCTGAAATTGTATATCCTAAATATTTCCATAAAAGAGGTGCTCTTGCAGCAGCCCGTCAAGGTGATGGAGTTAATCCTGAGAAAGCTTCTTCAGGCTCTCAGTTTTATATAGTTTGGGGACAGAAATATTCTGATGGCAAACTGAAAGATCTTGACAGGCAACTTAGCGCTATGAAGGAAAGGTCTATTTTTGACAAACTTGTTGGTGAAAGAAGAAAAGAAATTATGGATCTTCGCAGAGCAAAAGATCAAGATGGACTTTATCAACTTCAGGAAGAATTGATTGCTTTGACAAAAGCTGAAATGGCTGAAGCGGTAGATATTTCTCTAACAGCTGAACAAAAAGAAGCTTACAAAAATCTCGGAGGCACACCTCATCTTGATAATCAATACACTGTTTTTGGAGAAGTAGTTAAAGGTTTGGATATAGTTGAAAAAATTCAAAATGCATCAACAGCTTCAGCAGACAGACCTAAAGAGGATATAATCATGGAAGTGTCAGTTCTTTAAAAATTCTTTTTAAAAAATTTTTATTATGGAAGAGGAGCATATCAATATTGAACTATTAATAAAAAATCAATATGAGTTTTTTAAATCAGGAGTAACTCGAGATATAGAAAAACGCAGAGAGCAACTCTTGAAGTTAAAAGAAACCATAATAAAATATGAAAAAGAAATTGAAGAATCAGTCTATCTTGACTTGGGAAAATCATCGGCTGAAACATATTTGAGTGAAATAAAATTTGTTTTAAGTGAGATAGATTTTTCTATAAAAAACATAAAGAAGTGGGCAAAAAGACAATGTGTGCCCACTTCTTTAATGGTTTATCCTTCAAGAAGCTCTATTGTTTATGAGCCTTATGGAGTGGTGCTGATCATTGCTCCTTTTAATTATCCCTTTCAGCTATTGATCGCTCCCTTAATAGGTGCAATAGCAGCGGGCAATTGCGCTATTGTTAAGCCCTCTCATTTAACAATAAACACTGGAAAAATTCTTGAAAAGATTATTTCTGAAATATTTCCTGAGAGATATATAGCCGTTGTAAATGGTGGTCCAAGTGTCGTTAATGAACTCTTAAAGAATAAATTTGATTATATTTTCTTTACAGGAGGTGAAAAATTTGGAAGAGAAGTTGCCATAGCAGCCGCTAAAAATCTAACACCTTATACTCTTGAATTAGGTGGAAAAAGTCCCTGCATAGTTTTTGATGCTGACAATCTAAATCTTTGTGCCAAAAGAATTGTTTGGGGGAAATTTTTAAATGCAGGACAAACTTGCATTGCCCCTGATTATATTCTTGTAAAAAAAGAGCAGAAGAATGAGCTTATAAAATATCTTAAAGTTAATATCCAGAACTTTTTCGGGAGCAATCCTCAATTAAACAAATACTATCCGAGATTAATAACAGAAAACACAGTTGAAAGGCTTTCGCACCTGATGTACAGCTCAGGAGAAATAATCTTTGGAGGTGATATTAACATTAAAGAAAAATTTATTTCCCCTACCCTTATTGATGAGCCATCTGTAGAGTCAGACATAATGAAAGAGGAGATTTTTGGACCTATCCTTCCTATTATTGGTGTTGAGAGCTTGGAGGAGGCTGTTGAATTTATTAATAACAGAGAAAAGCCTCTTGCTATTTATTTCTTTGGGAATAGTAAAGATTCAAAAAAAATTATAGATAAAACAAGCAGTGGCGGAGTTTGCATAAACGACACTATTATGCATATAATTAATCCCAATTTGCCGTTTGGGGGAATAGGAAACAGCGGAATAGGTGTCTATCATGGGGAATACTCCTTTCTTGCATTCTCTCATAAAAAGCCTTGCATGAAAAGATATCTCTATTTTGATATAGCTTTCAGGTATCCTCCTTTTAAAATTCCAAAATGGATTGAAAAATTTTTATAACACTCTTTTATCAGCAATCAGTAATTTTTTTTTTATTATTTAAACTATCACATATAAGATAACCTCTTTTTATTAGTGAACCATTTGCCACAGTTTATTGTATTATAATAGATACGTTTTAAATACAATAAACTATGAAATCATTAATAGGATCAAAAGCTCCATTTTTTAAAGCGCCTGCTGTAGTTAATGGAAAAGAGATAGTTGATGACTTTACCTTAGAGTCATATATTGGTAAGAAATATGTAATATTTTTCTTCTATCCTATGGACTTTACTTTTGTATGTCCAACCGAACTTGTTGCTTTTCAAGAAAAATTGACTGAATTTGAATCAAGAGATACAGCGGTTGTGGCTTGCTCGGTAGATTCTAAATTCTCTCATCTTGCATGGTTGAATCTTGATGCAAAAAAAGGAGGCATTAAGGGTGTTACTTATCCAATAGTAGCCGATTTTGCTAAGACTATTTCAATGAATTACGGTGTCCTTGCGGGCAATTTTGAATGGAACGACAGCGACAACATGGAGTTTTCCGGCGAACCTGTAGCTTATAGAGCTTTATTCTTGATTGATAAATCAGGCATCATTCGTCATCTTTTAATAAATGATTTACCATTGGGAAGGAGTGTTGACGAAGCCTTAAGAATGGTTGATGCATTGGCTCATTTCGAAGAATTCGGAGAAGTTTGCCCTGCTAATTGGTCTAAAGGTAAAGAAGCTATGAAGGCTACCTCTGAAAGCGTGGCAGATTATCTGTCTAAAAATGAAGCTAAATAGCATTTAAACAACATAGAAATTATTTAAAATCCTTTATTCACCTTTCTAAACTGATTGTTAGAGAAGTGAATAATGGATTTTTTTTGTATAAAACAGGAAATGTTCAAAACTATTATGATGAAAACAAGAACCTTTTTTTCACCACGTATTAGTAAACTTATATGTTTAAAAAAAATTATGATAAGAAACTCTTTATATAAAACAAACTTCGAAATTAAAAACCTCACCAACTCCACAACAACTCCCTAAAATTCAATCTCATAGCTTTTATTTAATTAAACTATCTAAAGTTTAACTGTCAGTTATAATTTTTAATCAATAATTTCAAAATTTTCATTATCAATTTATTTAAATAACTTAAGATACTTTAATGCATAACTTAA
>JAUNSR010000049.1 GCA_030539115.1 Bacteroidales bacterium | reverse complement strand
GCATGAAGGCAAATGACTTTGAAAATGCCGCTAAAGTATTTATGGCAAGCAAATAGCATAATGTTGTAAATAACAAAGAAAAAGTCTTTACGGTTTGTATTGAATTTAGACAGGTAAAAATGTAGTTGAAGCTATATATTCATGATAATAAAAAAATAATCGGCAGTTTTGCAACTCTATAGTTTCAAGGCGTTTAATGATGAGGTATTTAAGATTGAGGTTTAAGTTTTTACTTTATTTGAAATGTTCAACATTTCGTTTGGAATGATTGAGTTATTATTTTTAACAAAGAAGGAAGAATCTATTCAATTTATTGAGTAGATTCTTTCTTTTATATAGAGTTTTTTATAAGGTTTATGCTTTATAAAAATAGTCTGTGCCTGTCGTTTGTAATGATATTATTATAAATTAATTACTTACGGGTAAAAATAAACTGAGAAAATAAATTTATACTAATTTTGCGTAATTAAGTTTATATTTTGAAAAATTGTATTTATGAAGAGAAGATTATAAAACTCTTTTGAAGAAATTAAAGAATTATTTCTTTATTTCCTTTTAATATATGTTTTATGACATAAAAAAATAAATACCTTTGCACCATAATCAGAATATTATATTTTAACAATACTTGTTACAACATGACAAATGTAATAAAGCTAAAAAAAGGTTTAGACATAAACCTCAAAGGAAAGCCCCAGGAGAAAATGTTGACCGCTGCGAAGTCTGATTACTTCGTAATGGTACCCGATGATTTCTATGGAGTTGTTCCAAAGGTTGTTGTTAAAGCAGGCGATAAAGTATTGGCAGGTACTCCGCTGATGTTTGATAAGAATCGCCCTGAAATTAAATTTGTATCTCCGGTAAGTGGAGAAGTTACAGCCGTAGAACGTGGCGAAAGAAGAAAAGTTTTAGGTATCACTGTTAAGAAGGATGAAACAAATTCATTTGTTGAGTTCGGAAAGAAAGAAGTTTCAAAAATTTCTGCAGAAGATATTAAAACCTTGATGCTTGAGAGCGGTGTATGGCCGTTTATTAAACAGCGTCCTTATGATGTTATTGCAGATCCAAGAATTGCGCCTCGTGATATCTTTGTTTCTGCCTTTGACAGTGCCCCTCTTGCTCCTGAATTTGAGTTTGTAGCAAAAAATGAACAAGCTGCAATTCAAGCAGGTTTGGATGCTCTGAAAAAACTTACTAAGGGTAAAGTTTATGTTGGTGTTCGTCCCGGCTCTGCAGTTAAAATGCAAGGCGTAGAAGTTGTTACAATTGAAGGTCCTCACCCGGCAGGTAATGCAGGAGTTCAAGCTCACAACATTAAACCTGTGAATAAGGGTGAAACAATTTGGACTCTTTCAGCTTTTGATTTGGTAATAATTGGAAGATTGTTTACAAAAGGAGTTGCTGACTTTAGCAGAATAGTTGCTGTTACGGGCTCAGAGATATCAACACCTGCATATGTAAATGCCTGTTTTGGAACTTGTTTGAAAGATTTACTCTCCAACAATGTTGTAAAAGCTGATTATGCTCAGCGCTTCATCTCAGGTAATGTTCTTTCAGGTATTAATACCGGTCTTGATGGTTATTTAAATTTTTATCATTCACAAATTACAGTTATCCCTGATGGTAGTGATAATGACGAATTTGTTGGTTGGGCTTTGCCTGGTTTGGCAAAATACAGCACAACAAGAACCTATTTGACATGGCTCTTTGGCGGTAAAAAAGAATATACAATTGATGCTCGCTTGAGAGGTGGTAAAAGAGCTTTAATAGTTTCAGGTCAGTTTGAAAAGTTCTTTCCAATGGACATTTATCCGGAATTCCTTTACAAAGCTACTTTGGCATTTGATATAGATAAGATGGAAAATCTTGGAATATATGAGGTTGCCCCTGAGGATTTTGCTGTCTGCGAATTTGTTGATGTTTCAAAAACTGAAATTCAAAAAGTAATTCGCCTTGGTCTTGACAGACTGCAAAAGGAAATGAACTAATAAGATAATAATAACAATAAATAATAGAATAAATTGAAAGCGTTAAGGAATTACCTCAACAAGGTTAAACCCGAGTTTGAACCGGGAGGCAAATATCAGAAGCTCTGGTCTTTGTTCGATGGTTTTGAAAGCTTCCTATTCGTTCCGAATACAACTTCACCAAAAAGTGGTACTCAGATACATGATAGCGTAGATTCAAAACGTGTAATGTCAATAGTTGTATTGGCATTAATTCCGGCATTATTAGTTGGAATGTATAATGTTGGCTACCAGCATTATATTGCAATAGGAGAACAGACAGGCTTTATATCAACATTTTTATTCGGATTTCTGGCTGTCTTGCCAAAAATCGTCGTTGCTTATGTTGTTGGTCTTGGAATTGAGTTTGCAGTAGCTCAGGTTAAACATCATGAAATTCAAGAGGGCTTTTTGGTTTCAGGAATGTTGATACCAATGATTGTTCCTGTTGACACACCACTTTGGATGATTGCAGTAGCTACAGCTTTTGCTGTCATCTTTGCAAAGGAAATCTTTGGAGGAACAGGAATGAATGTGTTTAATGTAGCATTGATTACACGTGCATTTTTATTTTTTGCATATCCATCAAAGATGTCCGGTGATTCTGTGTTTGTACGCACCGGAGATACCTTTGGATTAGGCGCTGGCAATGTAGTTGAAGGATTTTCAGGAGCAACTCCTTTAAGTTATGCAGCTGCAGGCGAGCCTTTGAAAGGAATAATCGGTCAGGCGTTAAGCGCTTGGGATGGATTTATAGGGTTAATCCCCGGTTCAATAGGAGAAACTTCTACGTTAGCAATTCTAATAGGAGCTGCAATACTTCTTTTCACTGGAGTTGCGAGCTGGAGAATAATGGTTTCTGTTTTTGCCGGTGGAGCAATTATGGGATTTATTGTTAGTGCTTCAGGCGCTTCAATTTTGTCTGTTGCTGACCAATTGGTATTCGGAGGATTTGCATTTGCTGCAGTATTTATGGCTACAGACCCTGTAACAGGCTGTCGTACAAATACAGGAAAATATATTTATGGTTTCTTAATCGGTGTATTGGCAATTATAATCCGTGTGTTTAATACCGGATATCCTGAAGGAGCTATGTTGGCAGTATTATTAATGAATGTATTTGCGCCGTTGATTGATTACTACGTAGTAGAGTCTAATATTAAACGTCGTTTGAAAAGACAAAACGCATAAACACAGTATCATATGAATAGAAATAGTAACGTATATACAGTAATCTATGCTGCCGTAATGGTGATTTTGGTGGCTGCTGTGTTGGCTTTTACTGCTTTGTCACTTCGTCCTGCACAGACAAAAAATATTGTTATAGAAAAACAAAGTCAGATATTATCTTCAATAAATATAGCTTCTACATTGAAAGATGCAGAAGGGTTATATAAGAAGTATATTGTTGAAACTTATGTAATAAATTCAACTGGTGAAAAGGTTGATGGAAATGCTTTTGACATCAATGTAAAAGAAGAGGTTTCAAAGCCTGACAATGAGAGACTATTACCGGTTTTTGTAGCTTCAATTGATGGTTCAAAGAAATATATTATGCCTATGTATGGTATGGGTCTTTGGGGTCCTATCTGGGGTTATATCTCTGTAGATGAAAACGGAGATACTGTCTATGGTGCAGTATTTTCTCATCAAGGAGAAACAGCAGGTTTAGGAGCTGAGATAACAAAGCCTAAATTCTCTGACCAGTTTAAAGGAAAGAATCTTTTCAATAATGGGAATTTTGCTTCAATAGCAGTATTGAAAGCTGGTGTTCCTTCGGAGAATCAAGATTCAGTAGATGCAATTTCAGGAGGAACAATAACATCAGCAGGTGTTTCAAGAATGCTTTTTGATTGTTTGAAACCTTATGAAAGTTTTTTGAAATCACTAAAGTAAATATTGAAGATTATGTCTTTATCAGAAAAGAACAAAGAAATATTTCTGGGACCACTATCAAAGAATAACCCTGTTATCGTTCAGGTATTGGGTATTTGTTCTGCACTTGCGGTCACAGCACAGATGGAACCTGCTTTGGTGATGTCATTATCACTAACAGCAGTATTGGCTTTTGCCAATGTAATCATCTCATTGTTGCGTAACACTATACCGAACCGTATACGTATTATCGTACAGCTTGTTGTAGTTGCTGCTCTTGTAATTATTGTAGATCAAATCTTGAAAGCATTTGCTTATGAGGTAAGTAAACAGCTTTCTGTGTTTGTTGGATTGATTATTACCAACTGTATCCTTATGGGTCGTCTTGAAGCATTTGCTCTTGGAAACAAACCTTGGCCCGCTTTCTTGGATGGACTTGGAAATGGTTTAGGTTATTCTATTATTCTTCTTATCATAGCATTCTTTAGAGAGCTTCTTGGTTCAGGAACATTGTTCGGATACCAAGTGATTCCTCAGTTTGTATATGATTTGGGTTATCAGAATAACGGATTAATGATTCTTCCTCCAATGGCCTTGGTTGTTGTAGGTTGTATAATCTGGGTTCACCGTGCAAAGAACCCTGAAATGCAGGATAAATAAAAAAACACAAACCCAATAGAATAATGGAATATTTAAATCTTTTTGTACGTTCGATATTTATCGACAATATGGTGTTTGCCTATTTCTTAGGGATGTGTTCATACTTGGCTGTTTCTAAGAATGTAAAAACAGCTATGGGTCTTGGTCTTGCGGTAACTTTCGTTTTGACCGTTACACTTCCGGTAAACTACCTGTTAGAAACTAAAATACTTCGTGCCGGGGCACTTTCATGGTTAAGTCCAAGCCTTGCAGAGGTAGATTTGAGCTTTTTGAGTTTTATAATGTTTATTGCTGTAATTGCGGCAATTGTTCAGATTGTTGAAATGGTTGTAGAGAAGTTTACGCCGGCTCTTTATGCTTCACTTGGAATTTTTCTTCCTTTGATTGCCGTTAACTGTGCAATTCTTGGTGGTTCTTTGTTTATGCAGCAACGCAATTTCTTAAACATTGGTGAGGCTACAGTTTATGGATTAGGTTCTGGTATTGGTTGGCTGCTTGCTATTATTGGTATTGCTGCTATTCGTGAGAAAATCACTTATTCTGATATTCCAAAACCTTTGAAAGGGTTAGGAATAACATTTATTATTACCGGGCTTATGGGTATTGCATTTATGAGCTTCCTTGGTATTAAACTATAATTTAAACTCATTAAATCTGAATAATAATGATATTATTAACGATACAGACAACAACAATAATTGTGGCTGTTGCAATCTTTTTGATTGTAGTGCTTGCTTTGGTTGCTTTGTTGTTGTTTGCCAAGGCTAAGTTGGTACCATCAGGCAATGTAAAGGTGGTTATCAATAAAGAGAAGGAAACAGAAACAGAAATTGGTACTACAGTATTAAGTGCCTTACAACAATCAGGCATTTTCCTATCTTCAGCATGTGGTGGTGGTGGAAAATGCGGACAATGCCGTTGTCAGGTTGAGTCCGGTGCCGGAGAAATCCTTCCTACTGAAGTTGGTTTTTATTCAAGAAAACAGATTAAAGATAACTGGCGTCTTGCTTGCCAAGCAAAAATTAAAGAAGATGCTGTAATTCAGGTTCCTGAAGAGGTGTTTGGTGTTAAAGAATGGGAATGTGAAGTTATCAGCAACAAGAATGTTGCTACTTTCATTAAAGAGTTTATTGTTGCATTGCCAAAAGGTGAACACATGGACTTTCTTCCCGGTTCTTACGCTCAGATAAAGATTCCTGCTTATTCTATGGATTATAACAAAGACATAGATAAAAGTTTAATAGGTGAGGGTTATCTTTCCGCTTGGGAGAAATTTGGTTTGTTTACATTAAAATGTAAAAATGATCAGCCAACTATTCGTGCTTATTCAATGGCCAACTATCCTGAAGAGGGTGACCGCATTATGCTTACAGTACGTATTGCAACTCCTCCTTTCAAACCGAAACCAGAAGTAGGATTTCAGGATGTTATGCCGGGTATTGCTTCATCTTATATTTTCTCTTTGAAACCCGGTGACAAAGTTACTATGAGTGGTCCTTATGGTGATTTCCATCCTATTTTCGATTCAAAAGCTGAAATGATGTGGATTGGTGGTGGTGCCGGTATGGCTCCTTTACGTGCCCAGATTATGTATATGACCCATACTCTTCGCACAACTGACAGAAAGATGTCTTATTTCTACGGCGCACGTGCCTTGAATGAGGTGTTCTATCTACAAGACTTCCTTTCTTTGGAGAAAGAATTCCCTAACTTCTCATTCCATCTGGCTCTTGACCGTCCGGATCCTGCTGCTGATGCTGCAGGTGTTAAATATACTCCGGGATTTGTTCACAATGTTATTTATGAAACATATCTTAAGGATCACGAAGCTCCTGAAGATATCCAATATTACATGTGTGGACCGGGTCCTATGAGTAAAGCTGTTGAAAATATGCTTGACAGTTTAGGAGTTTCCCGTGAAATGTTACACTTTGATGACTTTGGTGGTTAGTAGACCAACTGTTAGATAAAAGAAAGATGCAGAGTTTTTTAATTCTGCATCTTTTTTTATTTTAGTACTGCTACAAGCAGTTGATTAAAGCTAAATTATATTCAATTTTAAAAAATAAATCCTCTATTTATTCCTATCTGTAATTTTTTTATCTCACAGTCTAAAATAAATACTGTCCGTTTAAATCATATCTTATTTTAATCTTCTTTTTATTGATAAGTGTCACTTCATATAACAAATCCTCCTGATCTACCTTTAGTATTTTCCAGTTTCCAAAATCATCTTTTAAACTTGTAAGCATTTGGCCGGGAAGCATTTGTAAATCCGTCAAATGAATTCCTTTTTCAGATTCAATTTCTTTCCAAAAGCCCTCTCTTCCAAAATCAAGTTCAATTCCATCTTTAAACTCTATTTCTGCTTTTCTTCCTTTTTCAATATTTATTTCAGCAATAGTCTTGTTTGGAAAATACTTTTTTATAAAGTCTTGAGTCAAAGTAGGAAGGTCGCTGAATTTTGCATCTTTAATTTTTTCGTTTGAGAACATCGGTGAAAAAGAAAAATTAAAAAGCATTAGACTTATTAATATTAAAGCTGTTTTTTTCATAATAAATGGTTTTATTTTATACAATATACATTTAATAGGAAATACCTGTTTTTTTATATCAGTAATAAACTTTTCCAAATTTTATAACGCTTACCATGCATAAAAGTTTGTTTTACTATTGTCAGCTTCAATTATACATTTATATGTCTCAAAATTTATGTCTGAAATAATTATTAAACATTAATCACAATAAACATTTTATAAGCTTCAAATTTTTTACTGTTCCCTATTTTTGAATAAAGTTTTGAGCAAGATATTTTTTTTACTACCTCTGTGAAAAATTTTATCTTATAACAATAAAGGTTTATTTATTACTATTGATAACAATTTTCCTACCTGCATTGTAAAAAAGAATATAAAACATATAATTATGATAACACAAGATCTTCATTCTCAACTTGAGTTAAGATGGGCGAATATTAAAGAAAAGATGGATAAAAAAAACGTCAATGCTATTATCCTCTCAAGCTCTGCCAATCTATTTTATACAGCAGGCAGAGTCTTCAACGGATATGTATATATTCCTCTTTCAGGTGAGCCTCTATTTTTTGTAAGAAGACCCTTAGGTTTAATCGTTGGCAATATCATCTATATTAAAAAGCCGGAAGAGATTAAAGATCAGCTAAACAGATTAGGTCTTTCGATTCCAAAAACACTTGCTTTGGAGGCAGATACTTTAAGCTATAATGAATATCAACGGATAAATGCCATATTTCCTGATTCAAAAAAAGAAAATGCGAGCATTTTGCTAAGAGAAGTCAGAAGTATTAAAACTGACTATGAAATAGAGAAAATGCGTGAATCAGCCGTCAAGCATGCCGCCGTTTATTCACATGTCGAGGCTGTCTTTGAAGAGGGTATGACAGATGATGAAATGAGCATAGAGCTTGAAACAAAAGCTCGCAGGCTTGGTAATCTTGGCATTTTTAGAATCTTTGGCTCAAGCATGGAGATATTTATGGGAAGCGTCCTTGCAGGAGACAATGCAGATACTCCTTCTCCTTATGACTTTGCTATGGGAGGAGAGGGAATGGACCCTTCTTTGCCGGTTGGTGCAAATGGCACTGTACTAAAGCCCGGAATGACTTTGATGATTGACATGGGTGGTAACTTTACAGGCTATATGACTGATATGACCAGAACTTTTTCAGTTCATGAGCTAAAGAGTAAACTGGCAAAAGACGCGCATAATCTATCAATTGCAATACAAGATATGTTTAAAAAAGAGGCTAAACCTGGGGTTGCAGTAAAAGATTTATATCAAATGGCAATTCAAATGGTTAAGGATGCAAAGATGGAGAAATATTTTATGGGGCACCGCCAACAAGCATCATTTATAGGTCACGGTGTAGGAATAGAAATTAACGAAATTCCGGTTATATCTCCACGTTCGCCACATGTGTTAGAAAAAAATATGACTTTTGCTCTCGAACCTAAATTTGTTATTCCGGGTGTAGGAGCTGTCGGTATTGAAAATACATTTTTAGTAACCGAAAATGGAATAGAACAAATGACAAAGTTTGAAGAGAAAATTCAAGAACTGTTCTAAATAGAGTACTTATTAGTTTAAAGAGGAATAAATAAAGGTTGATTGAATAAATTCATCTTTTTTATATCTAAATTGCAAGTCTAAAATTTTGAAAGGAGAGTTAAAATCTTAACTTTGTGAGCCTAAGAAAAATTATTATTTGAGAAAATAAATTAATTGAGTTAATATATCACATATTATGGATACAAAAATTCAGGAATTAACTGACAAGATTTTCAAAGAAGGAGTCGAAAAAGGAAATGTTCAGGCTCAGGAAATTCTTTCAGATGCTAAAAAGAAAGCTGCTGCTGTTGAAGCTGAAGCAAAAGCAAAAGCAGAAGAGATTATCACACAAGCTAAAAAAGATGCTTTAGAGTTAAAAACAAACACAATATCAGAACTTCAACTTTATGCAGGTCAGGCTGTAGAAGCTTTAAAATCTGAAATAGCTACTTTAGTCAGTGACAAGCTTTCTGAAAATGCTGTCGCTCAGGCAATGGATGACAAATCTTTTATGCAGCAGGTGATCCTTGCATTAGTCTCTGAGTGGGGCAAAAAAGAGGATTTGGTTATTGATACAGAAGATGCTTCTGTCCTTACATCATTCTTTGAAGCTAAAGCCAAGGAGCTTCTTAATGCCGGTGTAAAAATCAATCAGGTAAATGGTCTTAAGAGTCAGTTTACCATCTCTCCGGCTGATGGTTCTTACAAAATTACTTTTGGTGAGGAAGAGTTTGTAAATTATTTTAAAGCATTTCTTCGTCCTCAATTGGTGGAACTTTTGTTCTCTAAATAATATCTTTAACCGCGTTAGATAAAATGCCGTCGATTCAGGCATTTCATTTATAAAAAAATGATTTAAATGAGTAAATATTATTGTCTGATTGCCGGATTGCCGGAAATCAACTTAGAGGATCAAAAGCTTGCATTTACGGTTAAGGAGTTTAAGGATGAAGTTTATTGCCAATTAGATAAAAAGGACCGTAAGCTTATTGATCTTTTCTTTCTTAAATATGATAACAATAATCTCATTAGTTATCTTGACAATAAAGAAGCAGTGCTTGATGAGCGTGCTACATTAAAAGCTGAAGAATTAGAGGAATTTATCAAGGCAATCAAAGAAGATGATAAAATGGGATATAGCAATTTTGTCCCTTACTTTAATAAATTTATTTCCCAGTATCTTGCCAATCAAGCACCGACATCTGAAATCCTTTGGAAAGATGTCCTTTCTGCACTTTACTATCAATATGCACTTAAAGCAGACAATTGTTTTATTGCTCGATGGTTTGAATATTGTTTAAACATAAACAATATTCTTATAGCTCATTCTGCAAGAAAATATCATTTCGATGCTTCAGATTTTATTGTGGGCTCAAATAAGATTGCTCAGGCTCTTCGTACATCATCTTCAAGAGATTGGGGATTGTCGGGTGAGATTGACTATCTTGAAACTGTTCAGAGAATAGCTGATGAGGAAAACCTTGTAGAAAGAGAAAAGAAAATTGACCTTCTCAAATGGCAATGGCTGGATGAGCAAACATTCTTCCATTACTTTACTATAGAACCGATATTTGCATACCTTCTAAGAATTGAAATGGTTGAACGCTGGCTATCTTTAAACAAAGAGACCGGTGAAAAGAAACTTAGAGATATGATTGGAAGATTAAAAAGTGAGGTTAAACAACCGGAAGATTTCCAATAATAGATAAAATTAGTATTAACAAAATATGGCTACAAAAGGATTAGTTAAAGGCATCGTCTCAAACCTTGTTACTGTAGAGGTTGACGGTCCTGTTTCGCAGAATGAAATCTGCTATATAAGTACCGGTGGCACTAAATTGATGGCTGAGGTCATCAAAGTTGTTGGTAAAAATGCCTATGTTCAGGTTTTTGAAAGTACACGTGGCTTAAAGGTGGATGCTGAAGTGGAATTCGCAGGTCACATGCTTGAAGTTACGTTAGGTCCGGGAATGCTTTCCCGTAATTATGATGGTCTTCAAAATGACCTTGATAAAATGAAAGGCGTTTTTCTTCAGCGTGGGGATTATACTTTCCCTCTTGATGAAGAAAAACTTTGGGAATTTACTCCAATTGTGAAAGTTGGCGATAAAGTTGCTCCCGCTGATTATCTTGGCGAAGTAATTGAGAATTTCCAATCTCTTAAAATTATGGTTCCTTTCACTTTCGAAGGTACATATACTGTTAAGAATATCATTGAAAAGGGTGAATACAATATCTATAAGGTTATTGCTGTCTTAACCGATGAACAAGGCAATGACCATGAAATAAATATGATTCAAAAATGGCCTGTAAAAAAAGCCGTTACCCTTTATAAAGAAAAACCACGTCCTTTTAAGCTTCTTGAAACCGGTGTGCGCACTATTGATACTGTAAACCCTATTGTAGAAGGTGGTACAGGCTTCATTCCCGGCCCTTTCGGAACAGGAAAAACTGTTCTTCAGCACGCTATCTCAAAACAGGCTGAAGCTGATATCGTAATTATCGCCGCTTGCGGTGAACGTGCCAATGAGGTTGTGGAAATCTTTACTGAGTTCCCTGAATTGGTTGACCCTCATACAGGCCGTCCTTTGATGGAAAGAACCATTATCATTGCAAATACCTCTAATATGCCGGTTGCTGCCCGTGAAGCTTCTGTATATACAGCAATGACTTTAGCTGAATTCTATCGTTCAATGGGACTTAAAGTCCTTCTTATGGCAGATTCGACTTCCCGTTGGGCTCAGGCATTACGTGAAATGTCAAATCGTTTGGAGGAACTTCCAGGTCCTGATGCTTTCCCGATGGACTTGTCAGCTATTATATCAAACTTCTATGGACGTGCCGGATATGTAAAACTTAATAATGGAGATACCGGTTCTATTACATTTATCGGAACAGTTTCCCCGGCAGGTGGTAACTTAAAAGAGCCTGTTACAGAGAATACTAAAAAGGTTGCCCGTTGTTTCTTTGCCTTGGAGCAGGAACGTGCCGACCGTAAGCGTTATCCGGCTGTAAATCCTATCGAATCTTATTCAAAATATATAGAATATCCTGAGTTTGAAGATTATATTGCAAAACTTATCTCTCCAGAATGGACATCCAAGGTAAATGAAATAAAGACCCGTCTTTTAAGAGGAAAAGAAATTGCAGAACAAATCAACATCCTTGGTGATGATGGTGTGCCTACAGAATATCATGTGATATTTTGGAAGTCTGAACTTATTGACTTTGTTATCCTTCAACAAGATGCTTTTGATAATGTAGATTCTGTTACTCCTCTTGAGAGACAGGAATATATGCTTGATAAAGTTGTAGAAGTTTGTCATGCAAATTTCCGTTTTTCAAACTTCAATGAGGTTATGGATTATTTCAAAAAACTTATCAATTTGTTCAAACAGCAAAACTATTCAGAATACAAATCAGAACAGTTCTACACTTTTGAAAAAGAGATATCAGATTTGATTAGTGAACGCATTATCCAAGATTAATAATTATGGCAAATACAGCTTTTCAAAAAATATATACTAAAATTACTGCCATTACCAAGGCTACATGCTCTCTTAAGGCAAAAGGTGTAGGTAATGATGAACTTGCCATGGTTGATGGCGAGTTGGCTCAGGTAGTAAAAATCGTTGGAGACGAGGTTACTCTTCAGGTGTTTGGCGGTACAGAGGGTGTACGTACTAATGCTGAGGTTGTTTTCCTAGGGAAAGCTCCATCTTTAAAAGTCAGCGACCAGCTTGCCGGTCGTTTCTTCAATGCATTTGGTCTTCCTATAGATGGTGGCCCTGAAGTTGAAGGTGTGGAAGTTGAGATTGGCGGACCTTCCGTAAATCCTGTTAGACGTAAGCAGCCTTCTGAACTTATTGCTACCGGTATAGCAGGTATCGACCTAAACAACACGCTTGTCTCAGGACAGAAGATTCCATTCTTTGCCGATCCTGATCAGCCTTTCAACCAAGTTATGGCTACAGTTGCTCTTCGTGCTAAAGCCGACAAGATCATTCTTGGAGCGATGGGTATGACAAACGATGATTATTTGTATTTTAAAAACGTGTTTAGCAATGCCGGCGCTCTTGACCGTATTGTAAGTTTTGTCAATACGACAGAAAATCCTCCTGTAGAGCGTTTGCTTATTCCTGACATGGCTTTAACAGCTGCTGAGTATTTCGCTGTTGAAAAGAACGAAAAAGTCCTTGTCCTTTTAACTGATGTAACATCCTATGCCGATGCTTTGGCCATTGTCTCAAACCGTATGGATCAGATTCCATCCAAGGATTCAATGCCGGGCTCTCTTTATTCCGATTTGGCGAAAATCTATGAAAAGGCTGTTCAGTTCCCTTCAGGTGGCTCTATCACAATTATTGCAGTAACAACTCTTTCAGGCGGTGATATTACTCATGCTGTTCCTGACAACACCGGTTATATTACTGAAGGTCAGCTTTTCCTTCGTAGAGACTCTGAGATTGGTAAAGTTGTTGTCGATCCGTTCCGCTCTCTTTCCCGTTTGAAACAACTTGTTGCCGGAAAGAAAACAAGAGAAGATCATCCTCAGGTTATGAATGCCGCTGTTCGTCTTTATGCTGATGCTGCAAATGCAAAAACTAAGATGGAAAATGGTTTTGACTTGACAAATTATGATGAGCGTACACTTGCCTTTGCTAAAGAATATGCAAATGACATTTTGGCAATTGATGTCAATCTAAATACAGATGAGATGCTTGATACTACTTGGAAGCTTTTTGGTAAACATTTCAAGGCTGAAGAGGTAAATATCAAACGTGAACTTGTAGATAAGTATTGGCGTAAATAATAAAAGACTTTTGTCTTTTTAATCAATAAAATATGGCTATAAAATTTCAATATAATAAAACCTCTCTTCAATCGCTCGAAAAGCAATTGAAGATGCGTGTACGTACTCTTCCTACTATTAAAAATAAGGAGAGTGCCTTGCGTATGGAGGTGAAGAAATCGAAAGATGAAGCCAAAGAATTGGAACAGCAACTTGAAGCTCAGATACAACAATACGACACTATGATGGCTCTTTGGAATGAGTTTGATGCTTCCTTAATAAAAGTTAAGGATGTTGAACTCTCTATTAAAAAGATTGCCGGAGTAAGAGTGCCTGTATTGTCTGATATTAGTTTTGATGTGCCACGTTTCAGTTTGTTTTCCTCTCCTAAATGGTATGTCGATGGTTTCAGCATACTTATGAAGATGGCAAAAACCGGTATTGAAAGAGATTTTACTGAAATGAAGTTGAATCTTCTTGAAGTAGCAAGAAAGAAAACTACTCAGAAAGTCAATCTTTTTGAGAAAGTACAGATTCCCGGTTATCAAGATGCCATTCGTAAAATTAAACGTTTTATGGAGGATGAAGAAAATCTTTCGAAATCTTCTCAAAAGATTATGCGTTCACAGCAAGAAAAAAGAAAGGAGGCTCAATTATGATTGTTAATATGAGTAAATACTCTTTCTTGGTTTATCATAAGGAATATGATAACTTCTTAATTCAAATGAGAGAGTTGGGAGTGCTTCATGTTATTAAAAAGCAATCGGGAGCTCCTGTTGAGGGGGGTGATTTGCAGGATAAACTTCAGGAAGCTGCTCGCTTTGATAAGGCCTTAAAATTTATTTCTGCTAATCTTGGCGGTGATTATTCTAAATGTACCTCAAAAGATCAATCACAAGATGGAATCGGCCGTGTGGCTCATCTTGAAAATCTGATTGAACAAAATACCAAAGACCAACAAAAAGAGATCAATATTCAAAAAGAAATTGATAAAATGGAACTTTGGGGTAAGTTTGAATGGAATGATATCTACCGTCTTAAGGATGCGGGACTTATTGTGAGGTTTTGGAGTGTCAATGAGAGAAATTTCCTTGCAGAATGGGAGAGTAAATACAATGCCTTTCGAATCAATCAGATTGGTTCTCAGCAGCTATTTATTACAATAACTAAGCAAGGGGAACTTCCTGAACTTGAAAATGCTGAAAGGGTAAGACTTCCAAAGGAATCACTCTCTGAGCTGATTGCTCAAAGAACTGAGATTAAAGAGGAGCAGGAAAATACGCTTAATGAGATTGATTCATTTTGTATTGCCGAATATTCTCTAATTGAAAAGTCCTATCGTTTGCTTCTTGAGCAGATTGACTATGACAATGTGATTCTAAATTCTGAGGGACACGCCAACAATATGGTTTACCTCCTTGAGGGATGGGTCCCTACTGTTGATGAAGCAAAAGTAAATGAGTATCTTGATAAGAATGGTATTTATTACACTCATGAAAAGGCTAAAAAAGATGATCCGGCTCCTGTGCAGCTTACTAATAATAAGTTTGCCAGACTGTTCCATCCTATTACCGAACTTTATGATTTGCCTGCTTATGGAGAAAGAGACTTGACTCCGTTTTTTGCACCATTTTTTGTGATGTTCTTCGGTCTTTGTCTTGGCGATGCAGGTTACGGAATACTTCTGTTACTTATCGGTCTTATAGCAAGAAGAAAGGTTAAACCATCGCTAAAACCAATGATGTCGTTGGTGGCTATACTTGGTGTTGGGACAATGATTTTTGGAACAATAAGCGGCACGCTTTTCGGTATTGAACTTATCAAAGTTGATTGGCCTTGGATAAAGTCTTTAAAGAACATAATGCTCAATTCAAACCAGTTGTTCTATTTTTCATTAATAGTAGGTGTCGTTCAAATAGTATTTGCAATGATACTTAAAGCAGTCGGTCAGACACAAAGATTTGGTTTTAAAAATGCTCTCTCAGCATGGGGCTGGCTTATAGCTCTTGTTGGATGCGGCGGCGCATTTGCTCTTTCAAGTTTTGGCTATATTACTGAAAGCACAGCAAAAATCATTTATTATATTGCAGGCGGAGTAGGAGCATTGGGAATATTCCTTTTCAACAACATCAAACGCAATCCAATAATTAATATTGGCTCAGGTTTATGGGATTCATACAATATGGCATCAGGCCTTTTGGGAGATATTCTCTCTTATGTCCGTTTGTTTGCATTGGGTATCTCAGGCTCTGTTTTGGGACTTGTATTTAATGATTTGGCTGTTCAAATGAGCCCTGATATACCTGTTGTGGGATTCTTGGTATCGATACCTATCCTTTTGTTTGGACATGGCATCAATATATTTATGTCAGGCCTTGGAGCATTTGTACATCCTATGCGTCTTACATTTGTAGAGTTTTATAAAAATGCAGGTTTTGAAGGGGGCGGTAAGAAATACAAACCTTTCTCACACATTAAAAAAGAGGATTGATATAGATTTGTGCTGATAAAAGTCTGATGAATATCAGAGCAGTTATTTCAGCGTTTTTCTTTATCACTATAAATAAAAAATAAATGCTCATTTTTGAGCTTGAAGAATAAGAAATTAATAAAATAAATAACAATTAAAATTTTAAAATTATGCAACCTATCGTTTTAGCTTATATTGGAGTTGGTCTTATGATTGGTCTTGCCGGCATCGGCAGTGCTTATGGTGTAACAATCACAGGTAATGCAGCAGTTGGCGCAATGAAAAAAAATCCTGACAAATTTGGTAACTATATGGTGCTTTCTGCACTTCCAGGCTCTCAGGGTCTTTATGGTTTCTTGGGTTATTTCCTTATCAAAAACCTTTTAACTCTTGATATGTCTTGGTTGGCAGCTTCCGGTGTTTTCGGCGCAGGATTAGCTCTTGGTTTTGTATGTTTGCTTTCTGCTATTCGTCAAGGTCAAGTTTGTGCAAATGGTATTGCAGGTATTGGCGCAGGATATGACTTGTTTGGTAAAACAATGATTCTTGCCGTATTCCCAGAGCTTTACGCTATTGTAGCTGTTGCCGCTACATTTATGATTGGTGGAAGCTTGTAACTCTCGTTAAGATTTTATTTTATCTTTATATGAGTCTGTATCTCTTTTGAGATACAGGCTTTTTTATGTTATGATAATAAAATTTGCATGTAAGCTTATTTTATAATTATATCTGCAAAACAATTATAAATTTTGTAACAGTGGCGTATAATGAGACCTAATTCATAAGCGTTTCTTAATTTACGGTAAATCAAGTTATTATGATTATTTATTAAATCTGATTTATTGCTCTTATATTTCTTACAATGATTTTTTAATTTTACTTGTCATTTTATTTATATGACTTTAGATATATTAATATGTAACTTAAGTAACATGTTTAAAATACTTAAGATACAAATACAACATACTTACGTTACGCTTCTATCTTACTTAAGTTAAGATTAAAAATATATGAATAAAATCAACGAATTGACAATTACTATTATAAAATAAATGAATAACTATGAAATTGCATATAACTGTCTGAACAATAGTAAAAAGCAATTTGATAAAACCTAAATAATAGAATCACTCACACCATTTAAAAACATAACAACATAGGAGATATAAAGAAAAAATAAATATGTAACCTGCACTGGCAGTTAAGTTGCTTGTTTGGTTCAAAGTAACAGTAAATTTTCACTGTCGGTAGATGAGCTGTTTGAATTAATAACAAATCGTCCTGAGTATTTTTACCAGAAAAGATATAATATTCCATATTTGAATTTGAAACAACTATTAAAAGATTCGATTTTATTATCCTATTTATTCTTGTAAGCTTATAGCATCTCAAAGAAAACTCTTAAATCTCCAGTTAAAAAAAGTATTTTGAAGTTTTAAAAAATGAAATATCTTATTAGCCATCCCTTTTGATTGATTTTGTAATCAAAATGAATGAATAATGGAAATTTGAAATATACTATTATAAATTGATAGTATTATATTTGGAATGCATATTTGTTAAGAATGGCATTTCGTATCGTTGCGCTCAAAGTAATATTTGTTTGGGATAAAAAATTCAATATTATTTTATACAGAGACGATCACTTAAATTGCAAAAATTTATTTTGTAACACTAGTGTCTACTAAAAAATAAAAAACGTTCTTTGAAATAATTGATATTCTATT
>JAUNSR010000012.1 GCA_030539115.1 Bacteroidales bacterium | reverse complement strand
GTTACAATCGCAGCTCTGATTATAATCCTAATGACAAATACAGTCAGAAAAAGCAGTTAGAATATAAAGATCTTATCACAGATCCAAACGAACCAATTCGTCTAAACAAATACTTGGCAAATGCCGGTGTTTGCTCTCGTAGAGAGGCTGATGAATTTATTAAAAATGGAGCTGTAAAAGTTAATAACGAAGTTGTAACAGAGCTTGGAACCAAGATTCACCGCAGCGATTCAGTTATCTTCAACAATCAGCCGGTTAATCTTGAACGCAAAGTTTATGTTCTTCTTAACAAGCCTAAAGATTGTGTTACTACTTCGGATGATCCTCAAGGCAGACTTACCGTTCTTGATATTGTAAGAAGTGCAGCAAGTGAAAGAATATATCCTGTAGGTCGTCTTGACCGTAATACGACAGGCGTTCTTCTTTTGACCAACGATGGAGATTTAGCATCCAAGCTTACTCATCCTAAGTTTATCAAAAAGAAGATTTATCACGTTTGGCTTGACAAAGATATCTCAGAAGAGGACCTAAATAAAATAGCAGAAGGCGTTGAACTTGAAGATGGAGAAATTCATGCCGATGCAATCAGTTATGCTAATGAAGAGGATAAAAACCAAGTTGGTATTGAAATCCATTCAGGACGTAATCGTATTGTAAGACGTATATTTGAATCCCTTGGCTACCGAGTAACAAAGCTTGACCGCGTATATTTTGCAGGTCTTACAAAGAAAAATCTTCCACGTGGAAGATGGCGTTATCTTACTCAACAGGAAGTCAACATGCTTCGTATGGGTGCTTTTGAATAATACTTAAAACTTTATATACCTCCTGTGTTTCTATTTTATTTAGTAACGCAGGAGGTATTTCAATAACATTATAAAGATGGAAAAAATCAGTAGAACCAGAATTGCAGAGCTGCTGAAAAGTGACACTTTTGTTAGTAGTGTTAATGCAAAAGGATGGGTTCGTACCAAAAGAGGTAATAAAAATGTTAACTTCATCGCTCTTAACGATGGCTCATGTCTTAGCAGCATTCAGATTGTTGTCGACGTAGCTAATTTTGATGAAGAAATCCTTAAGAAAATAACAACAGGTGCTTGTATTAGTGTTAAAGGAGATTTAGTTGAATCTCAGGGACAACAGAAATGCGAAATTCATGCAAAAGAAATCGAGGTTTTAGGTGAAGCAGATCCTAACACTTATCCTTTGCAGAAAAAAGGTCATACTCTTGAGTTTCTTCGTGAGATTGCCCATCTTCGTCCAAGGACAAACACTTTCGGTGCAGTTTTAAGAATGCGTCACAACATGGCTATCGCCATTCATGACTTTTTCCACAAGAGAGGATTCTTTTATTTTCATTCTCCAATCATTACTGCTTCCGATTGTGAGGGAGCAGGTCAGATGTTTCAAGTCACGACTATGAATCTCTATGATTTAAAAAAGGATGAGAATGGTTCTATAAACTATGACAACGATTTCTTTGGTAAACAAGCCTCTTTAACTGTATCAGGACAATTAGAAGCAGAATTGGCTGCAATGTCTTTAGGAGCAGTTTATACTTTTGGCCCGACTTTCCGCGCAGAAAATTCTAACACTCCAAGACATCTTGCCGAGTTTTGGATGGTAGAACCGGAGGTTGCATTCAATGAAATTGAAGAAAACATGGATCTTGCCGAAGACTTCATTAAACACTGCGTTAAATGGGCTTTAGACAACTGCATGGAAGATCTCCAATTCCTTAACGACATGTACGACAAGGAACTTATCGAGCGTCTTAACTTTGTATTGAAAAACAATTTCATTCGTCTTCCTTATACAGAAGGTGTTAAGATTCTTGAAGAGGCTGTGGCTAACGGAAAGAAATTTGAATTTCCTATTTTCTGGGGTGCTGACCTTGCTTCTGAGCATGAACGCTTCCTTGTTGAAGAACATTTCAAATGTCCTGTTATCCTTACAGACTATCCTAAGGAGATTAAATCATTCTACATGAAACAGAATGAAGATGGTAAGACTGTTCGTGCAATGGATGTTCTTTTCCCTAAGATTGGCGAGATCATCGGTGGTTCTCAGCGCGAAGAAAACTTAGATAAACTTACTACAAGGGCTAAAGAGATGGGTGTTCCTGAAAAAGATATTTGGTGGTATCTTGATACACGCCGTTTTGGAACAGCTCCTCACTCCGGTTTTGGATTAGGATTTGAACGCTTACTTCTTTTCGTTACCGGAATGAGCAATATTCGTGACGTAATTCCTTTCCCAAGAACTCCAAAGAATGCTGAATTCTAAGATTATCGACAAAATTTCTTTATAAAAAAGATATTTACAAAAAGAAAGCTCTCATTTTGATTAAAAATCATAGTGGGAGCTTCTTTTATTTTTTACATAATACAGTCTAAATTATTTTTATTGGAGATATTATCGAATTAATGTTATCCTTACTCTATAATACAATATGTAATATTCTTTATCATAAGGTGATAACAAAACATTGTCTGTTGTAATCCAATCGAATCCAAATATTTCTATTGTGAAATTTTATCATAAATTGCCTTACAAATTTCTATATCATACAAAGCATCATGAAGTTTTGAATCATCCACATCAATTCCTAAAGTTTTTGCCACTGTGCCCTGTTTAAAATTTTCCATTTTAGATCTTTTCTCTGCAAGGTAAGGCGTTGCAAGGACCATAACATCAATAGAATTTGACCAAAACCAAGAGCCAAAATAATTGTCTCCATTTTGTATAAACCAAGCCCTTAGAAACTGGTTATCAAAAGCAGCATTATTAAATCCCGCCAAAAAAAATTTGTCCGCTTTGTTATATTTATCGACATATTTACCTATTAAAGCAACAAAACTTCTGTAAACAGTCTCCATTGGAGGATATGCCATTATCTGTTCGACAGTAACGCCACAAACATCGAGAGCCTGCTGCTCTATCTGAGCTTTAGGATTTGGTCTGACCCTAAAATCAAAAGTTTCTTTCAATTCTCCATTAATGACAACTGCACCTGATATCTGATGTATACTGTGTCTGTTTACAAGAGTTCCCGTAGTCTCAAGATCAAAAAAAAGTAGTTTCATTGGTATTTATGTTTTTTTTTGAATATTATCTTTATCAAAGAGAATATCGACACAAAAATGATTAATCAAATAAATCACTTAAATTTTCAATATATAACAACTGCCATCAACAAAAGATAACAATCCATTTATCACACAGAGCTAATACTTAATAAAGCCAATAAAGGCTCCCGTTTAGAACAAAACGAAAGCCTTCATTAATATCATTAATTATCGCTGTCAAATCTATAGGTAATTGTTCCGAGTTGGGATGGAACATCTGATTTAACCTCAAAAAGAGCTTTTTTAGCAGCGGCAATAGCACTGTTTCTTAAAGCAGCCGAAGATGTTGTAGTGCCCTTTCCTATTGTAGCATTAATAACTTTTCCATCTTCATTAACAGTAATGGAAACAACAACTACTCCTGATTCATTTACAGAGAAAGATGGTTTTGGAAGTCCACCTCTGATGCCACGACCACCTAAATCATAAGAACCGTAACCTGGACTTCCGGAATTTGCACCGGTAGCTGAATTTCCAAAAGGATTACCCTGAGCGCCGGTTCCGGAATTAGTATTTCCGTTTTGTCCTTTCTGAGAAGAACCCTGAAAAGCGTTAGCAACCTTATTCTTTATTGCAGCCTCTTTTTGTCGTTTTTCCTCTGCAATTCGAGCAGCCTCAGCCTCTTTAGCCTTCTTTATCTCCTCCTCTTTTCTTATTCTTTCAGCCTCCTGAGCTTTTTTCTGTTCCTCAGCCTTTTGAGCCTTTAATTTCTCCTCCTTTTTCTTTTTCTCAGCGGCTGCTAAAGCAAGCGATTCCTCATTATCCTGAGTAAGTACCTTTTCCTTAACCTCAGGGGCCTTAACAGGTTTAACGGGAGTCGGAGGTGGAGTCGTTGTCTCCTCAACAGGTTTTGGAGCTGGAGCCGGTTCAGGATCTTGGGGCACTTGAGTACCTGTAGAAGCCATTACGTCTCCAACCATAACCAATATTCCCTCTTCTTCATCGGGAACAATAGCCGGGAAACCAAAAAATATTAAAATAGCGAGCAAAACTGCATGGAATATTACAGTTCCAATCATTCCTGCCCGTCTGTTATTGTTATCTTCCATAAGCCATTATTTAACAGGCCGTGTTGCCAAGACCATCTTAAATTTATTTTCAGTGGCAATACTCAAAACTTTAACCACCTCTTTATAAGGCACATTTTCATCAGCATAAAGAGCTACATACATTTCAGGCTCTTTAGATTGAGCCTCAAGCAAGAACGGTTCTATTTCATCATAAGTAACCATTTTTTCTCTCTGCTTGCCAAAAGCTACATAATAATTAAGTTCCTTATCTATGGTGATTCTTGTCAAAGGAGATGCAGAAGTCTGCTTTTTACTTTGAGGAAGCAATACTTTTATTGCATTGGGGAAGACCACAGAAGATGTAACCATAAAGAAAATCAACAGCAAAAAGATGATGTCTGTCATCGATGACATGCTGAAAGATGTTTCTATTTTATTTCTTCTCTTTAAAGCCATCTTATTATTATTTCATTGGTTCATTCAACATATCCATAAACTCCATTGACTTTGATTCCATAGTATTTACTACTCCGTCAACTTTAGCAACAAGGAAATTGTATGCAAACATTGCAATAATACCCACAATCAGTCCGGCAACTGTTGTTGTCAATGCTTGATAAATACCAGAAGAAAGCAATGTTATATCTGCATTATTTCCGGCATTAGCCATATCATAGAAAGCACGAACCATACCTGTTACAGTTCCAAGGAATCCGATCATCGGAGCCCCTGCCGCAGTAGTGGCAAGCATAGAGAAACCCTTTTCAAGCTTTGCAACTTCAAGATTTCCCACATTTTCAACAGCAACCAAAACATCATTCATAGGACGTCCGAGGCGGGTAATTCCTTTTTCAATCATATTTGAATAAGGTGTCTTTGAAGCTCTGCACAAAGCAAGTGCAGAATCAATCTTTCCCTCGTGAATATAATCTTTTATCTTATTCATAAACAATTGATCCTCCTTTGCAGCAACCCTTATCACTGCAAGTCTTTCAAAAAAGATATATATTGCAAGTATTGACAAAATCACCAAAGGTATCATCAACCAACCTCCGGTTAAAGCTAATTGCCAAAATGACAAAGATGCCGGTTCCTCAACTTGTGAAAACTCCGGCATTGCAGTTACTGCCTCTCCCACTGCCTGAATACTTAATAAGTTCATAATGTATTGATATTAAATTCTATTTTACTATATATATTTTTTTCTTTTTAAAGCGCTTTTACTTAAGCTGGTCGAGATATTGCTTTATAGTCTCCTTAATGCCTAAATACAAAGCATCGCATATAAGGGCATGACCAATGGAAACTTCCTCCAAATATGGAACATTTTTGTAAAAATATGCCAAATTTTCAAGGCTCAAATCATGACCTGCATTTATACCCATACCTAATTTATGGGCTAACGATGCAGCTTCTGCAAAATCTTTCACTGCCGCCTCTTTATTAACAGGATACATGGAAGCATAAGGCTCTGTATACAGTTCTATTCTGTCTGTGCCGGTTTTTGCGGCATATTCTATCATTTCATCTATTGGATCGACAAATATCGATGTCCTTATGCCAACATTTTGGAACCTCTCTATAACTTCAGAGAGAAAACTAAAATTTTCCTTTGTGTTCCATCCTGCATTGGAAGTTATTACGTCATGTGAATCCGGAACCAGAGTAACCTGTTCGGGACGAACCTTAAGCACAAGATCAATAAACTCCTCTATTGGGTTTCCTTCGATATTAAATTCAGTCGATATTACCGGTCTTAGATTATAAACATCATCATAACGTATATGCCTCTGATCTGGACGGGGATGAACGGTGATTCCCTGAGCTCCGAACATCTCACAATCTTTAGCAAATTTCACTACATCCGGATTATTTCCACCCCTTGCGTTTCTTACTGTTGCAACCTTATTGATGTTTACGCTTAACTTTGTCATTTTTCCTAATTTTATACTATCATGTTAATGAACATGAACTAAAAAACATAAAACTCAGTTATAAAATATGTAGAACGAAAAAAGAAATTAGATTTACATTAAAATAAATAAAACTTTTTTACACTTTTGCGTTGAGTCAGGTGCAAAAATAGCAGGATTTACTCAATAAATAGTTAAGATGTTAGCAAAAGATTTAATTTCAAACGATACTCCGACATTATTTCCTGATATGACTGTCATACAAGCCATCACTATTATGGAAGAGTTTAAGATCAACTCTCTTCCTTTAATAGAATCCGGAGAATACATCTGCCTTGTTTCAGACAAGCAGCTTTTGGAAATTGCAGACCACAATCAAGAAATTGGCTATCCTACCGGATTTTCCTTATCCGTCAAAGATTCCAATCATATTTTTGATGTTTTGGACATTTTCTCCCAGTCAAATCTCGACATTCTGCCTGTTGTCGATGAAAACAACAAATATTTGGGTTCAATTAATGACAAAACTCTTTTAAAGGAGCTTGCCAATATTTGCTATGCCTCCTCTCCCGGTGCAATAATCCAGCTTGAGATAAACCGTCAGGACCTTATGATCTCTGAACTTGGAAGATTGGCAGAACAAAATAATGCAAGGATTATAAATATCTTTACATATCCTGACAAGCAAAACGATAAGTTGCAAGTCTTCGTCAAAGTTGATTTAGAGAATGCCATTGATTATCTTAGAGGTTTGGAACGCTTCCATTACAATGTTATTGCCCACTATCATCATGAAGGAATCACAGATGAAGCAGCAAAACACAGGATAGAAGAATTGCTTTATTATATAGAAATGTAGAAATATTATGCGCGAAATAGCTGTTTTTGGTAATTCATATATTAATAAAAAAGAGAATCAGATAAAGCATCTTTTTCAGGTGCTCAGAAAGATCGATGCCAAAATCCTTATTGACAGGGAGTTTTATAATTTCATAAAACAAAATATTGAAATTAACATTGATGACTGTGCAGTTATCACCGATAATAATTTTAAAGCTGATATTGCCTTAAGCATTGGCGGAGACGGCACTTTTTTAAGAACTGCAGAGAAGATTGCCGACAAAGAGATTCCAATTCTTGGCATTAATGTGGGTCGTTTAGGTTTTTTGGCCGATGTGCCAGTCAATGATATTGACGCTGCCCTTCTTGAAATCTACAAAAATGATTTCAATGTCGAGGATAGAAACCTTCTTGAGCTACACATTTCAAACTATTCCAAAAATTATAAACGATTTGCGCTCAATGAAGTTGCCATCCTTAAAAGAGACAACTCCTCAATGATTACCATACATGTTGACATCGACAATCATTACTTAAACTCCTATGAAGCTGACGGCCTCATCATTGCAACTCCAACCGGCTCTACTGCTTATTCATTAAGCGTGGGGGGACCAATCCTTGAGCCTACTGCAAACAACTTTGTGCTGTCTCCTGTTGCTGCACACACCCTTACTATGCGCCCATTGGTTATTACAAACAATTATGAACTCACCGCCAATGTGCAAAGCAGAACTAATTCATTCCAGGTCTCAATAGATGGAACAGCCTACACTCTTTCAACCAACAATTTGCTTTCAATAAAAAAAGCGCCTTACACCATTAAAGTTGTAAAGCGCAAAAATCACACCTTCTTTGAAACTCTCCGCGACAAACTTATGTGGGGGCTTGACAAAAGAGTATAAAAAATTCTAAACCCTATCAAGAGCCTGGCTCAAGTCATAAATTATATCATCTATATGTTCTGTACCAATGCTTAATCGTATTGTTGAAGGAAATATATTCTGCTCTATTTTCTGCTCTTCACTAAGCTGAGAATGAGTTGTTGTTGCCGGATGAATAACCAAACTTTTAACATCAGCCACATTGGCAAGCAAAGAGAAAATCTTTAGTGAATCTATAAATTTATGAGCCTCTTTTTCTCCACCCTTTATATTGAATGTAAAAATTGAGCCTGCTCCATTTGGGAAATATCTCTTATATATCTCATTGTCGGGATGAGATTTGAGCGATGGATGGTTTACCAGCTCAACTTTGGGATGATTGTTAAGAAAGCCGACAACTTTCAATGCATTTTCAACATGCCTTTCAACTCTAAGTGATAAGGTTTCCAGGCCTTGAAGAAGAATAAAAGCATTTATTGGACTTATTGCCGCACCTGTATCTCTTAAAAGAATAGCTCTTACCCTTGTTATAAAGGCACTCCTACCGCAAGCATCAGCAAATACCAACCCATGATAGCTTGCCTGAGGTGTGGTCAATTGTGGAAATTTGTTACTCTTTTTCCAATCAAAATTTCCTCCATCAACAATAACGCCTCCCAAGGATGTGCCATGGCCTCCAATAAATTTTGTTGCCGAATGAACAACAATGTCTGCACCATGCTCAATTGGACGAATAAGAAACGGAGTTCCAAAAGTATTGTCCACAACAAGAGGAATATTATGACTGTGCGCAATCTTTGAAAGAGCATCAATATCTATTATATTACTGTTTGGATTGCCCAAAGTCTCAATAAATATCAGTTTGGTATTCTCCTTAATAGCTTTTTCAAAATTGTTTAAATCTTCAGGGTCGACAAATGTTGTCTCAATGCCATAATCAGGCAATGTATTGTCAAGAAGGTTATATGACCCTCCATAAATACTTTTTGCAGCCACAACATGATCTCCGGCTTTTGTAATGTTTTGAATTGCGTATGTAACTGCCGCTGCACCGCTTGCAACTGCAAGAGCTCCTACTCCACCCTCCAAGGCTGCTATTCTTTTTTCAAAAACATCCTGAGTGGAATTTGTCAGGCGACCGTAAATATTGCCTGCATCACGAAGTGCAAACCTATCCTGCGCATGATTGCAATTGTCAAAAACATACGATGTGGTCTGATAAATTGGAACTGCTCTTGACCCTGTAGCCTTATCAGCTTGTTCCTGTCCAACGTGTAATTGTAAAGTCTCAAAATGTAGTTTGTTATTTGCTTCCATAATTTCTTTATTTAAATTTTATTGTTAGATTAATCTTCTGCCAAAGGCACAACCCTTAGTCATATCTTCTATGCAAATATATATTATTAGAATTATTATTTATACAAAATAAGAAAATACAGAAAACATTACTACATTTACAACCTTTTAAAGAATTATTCTAATTACAAACAACAAAAAGACTCCACTTCTTGGAAATATATTCTATGGAAAATCTTGACTCTACCGATATAAAGCTCCTTACCCTATTGCAACAGAACTCAAATCTGACAACAAAGGAGATTGCCTCGAAAGTAAGCCTCTCAACAACTCCTGTATTTGAAAGAATAAAAAGATTGGAAAGAGAGGGCTACATAAAAAAGTATGTGGCTATACTTGATGCCGAGAAGTTGAACCAAGACTTCGTTGTGTTTTGTCATGTAAAGCTGAAACAGCTTAATACCGAGATTGCAAATAATTTTACGGCATCAATAAAAGAGATTGCAGAGGTAACAGAATGTTATAACATCTCGGGCCATTTTGATTACATGCTTAAGATTCATGCTTCAAACATGAAGCAATATCAGGATTTTATTATAAACAAGCTTGGCAGGCTCGATTCATTGGGATCGTTGGAGAGCGTTTTCGTTATGGATACTGTAAAGCAAGACTACAAAATAAATATCTAATCACACTGTTTTAAAGGGTTCAAACAGCCTCATCGACCGCATTATTTATATAATCGAAATGAATTTTATGTATAATTATTTACGTTAACAATTTTACATAAAATAATGGACAAAAATAATTACAGAAATTTTTCCGTAATAATAGAAATATGTACATTTGGCAAGAATTAATAATAAGCCCAATTATTTATCATAAATGATAAAAATCTTAATATTGGTGAAAGCTTTATTAATTTTAAAGTGCTTTATTTAATATTCTTCCTTGCATTTTGCAACAAAAAGAAATAATAAGTAAAACAAACAATAGAATTTTTATTAACTAACATAAACTCATTTAGATTATGGCTAAAATTACTGTAGTAGGTGCCGGCAACGTAGGTGCTACCTGTGCTAATGTATTGGCAATTAATGAAGTTGCTGAAGACATCATTCTTTTGGATATCAAAGAGGGTCTTTCAGAAGGTAAAGCAATGGACATCATGCAAACTGCAAACCTTCTTGGATTTGACAGCCGCGTTACTGGTGTTACTAATGACTATGCTGCAACTGCAGGCTCTGACGTAGTAATCATTACTTCAGGTTTGGCGCGTAAACCGGGCATGACTCGTGAAGAGTTGATCGGTGTAAATGCAGGCATCGTTAAAAATGTTGTTGAAAGCATTCTTAAATATTCTCCTGAAACAGTTCTTGTTATCGTAAGTAACCCAATGGACCCAATGGCTTACCTTACAAACAAAGTTTCCGGTATCTGCCGTCATCGTATCATCGGTCTTGGTGGTGCTTTGGATAGCTCTCGTTTCCGTTACTTCTTGTCAAAAGCATTAAACTGCAACCCTAACGACGTTGAAGCTATGGTTATCGGTGGTCACGGCGACACAACAATGGTTCCATTGACTTCTCTTGCTGCTTGCAAAGGAATTCCTGCAACAAAACTTCTTGATGCTGAAACTTTGGCTAAAGTAGCTGCTGACACTAAAGTTGGTGGTGCTACTCTTACAGGTCTTCTTGGAACTTCTGCTTGGTATGCTCCGGGGGCAGCTGCTGCTTTTATGGCTGAAGCTGTTGTTAAAGACCAAAAGAAGATCGTTTCTTGCGGTGTTATGGTTGAGGGCGAATACGGACAGTCAGATCTTGTTATCGGAGTTCCTGTCGTTCTTGGCAAAGGCGGTTGGGAAAGAATCGTTGAGCTTCCTCTTAGCGAAGAAGAAAAAGAATTGTTTGCTAAAAGCGCTGATGCAACCCGCAAGGTTAACAACATTCTTAAAGACAACGGAATGGTTAAATAATCTACCATCATATTTTACAAAAAAAGTCATGAGCGATTTGCTCATGACTTTTTTTATTCCCCTTTAGTTTAATTGCTGCTATTTGTCTGCCGTATATTATTTTTTTTAACCGGTGATTTTGTAATTTTCATTGTCGATTTTTAATTTCAACTTAAGTATTTTATCAAAAACATATTTGTATTATTAATAAAATACTCTAATATTTCATAAAACATTCTTTAGTCACAAATAAAAATGAACAATCAAAATAAATTATTTACCAATTGAAATAAATTAATGTCGGATAAAAGCTAAAAACCGCATGAGAAGATGCAGCATAAGTTTCTAATTGACAATCAATTAAATAACGACAACAAGAAATAAAAGATTACTCAGACTAATTACAGTGTAAGTATCGCAAAAAAGTGTCATCCCCAAAATGCGGATAACGCACTAAGTGCCGACACCGTTTTTTAAAGAACGACACTATATAAGAAAATCAGTTATAATTCACCACCTCCCAAAGCATGATATAAATTAATTACACCCTGAATTTTATTAAAATCATTAGCTGTTTTATTTAAACGGGCATTTAAAAGTGTCTGCTGAGCAGTCAATACTTCAAGATAAGTTGTATTTCCGTGTTTCATAAGAAGAGATGTACTCTCAAAGGCTTTTTCCAAAGACTCTACCTGCAGGTTACAATATTCAGCCTTTTCGCTGGCTGTTTGATATTTAAACAAAGCATCATTCACTTCACCACCTGCCAATAATAATGTTTGCTTAAAGTTAAGCACAGTTTCTTGTTGCTGAGCCTTTGAAATTTTCAGGCGGGCTATATTTGTGCCATTATTAAACAAAGGCTGTGTTAAAGAAGCTACAGCAGAAGCCAAGAATTTGCCGGGGTTTACAATCATAGATCCTACAGAATTTGTCCAGCCTGCGCTTCCACTTAAAACAACAGATGGATAGAATGCTGATTTAGCTTGATTTGTAACATAGAATGCAGCTTCCATAGATCTTTGAGCCATTCTTACATCGGGTCTGTTAGATAACAACTGCAATGGTATACCTATCGAAATCGGTTCAGAAAAATTATTAAAATAAGCATCATTCCTTTCAATATCAGACGGAGTATTTCCAATTAAAACCGACAAACTATTCTCCACAATGTTTATTTGCTCCTTTAAATCCATAATTGATGATGCAATAGAAAAATAAGTTGCTTTCATTTGAGATACAGCCGCTTGATTTGACATTCCCGCATCCATTAAAGATTCAGAAGTACTAACTATTTGTTTCCAAGTATTTTCTGAATCCAAGGAGATTGCCAACTGAGTATCGAGCATTACAAGTGTAAAGTAGGCATTTGCAATTGCACTTACAACCTGAGTTTTAATTGCCTGATGATAATCCTTAGTTTGTTCGAGCAACGCTTTATTTTGATTTTTTGCATTACGCAATCTGCCAAACAAATCTATTTCCCATGAAGCATTAACAGGCAAAGAATAGGTTTGAGTTGCTTTTGCCCAATCAAAACTGCCGGTTAAGCCTTGGGGCGCTAAAGCAAATGAGGGCAGAAAAGCCAACTTTGCAGACATCAAAGATGCCTGAGCCTCTTCCACTCGTAAAGAGGCTGTTTGCAAATCAATGTTATCAGCCAAGCCTTTTTCAATAAGTTTCTGCAGATAAGGATCCTGAAAAATATCCCGCCAACTTTTCAATGCAATATTGTCAATTGAATCAGACAACAAATTCGTATCTCCATAAAGGTTTTCAGACACCTCATCCACTGGTATATATTTAGTATAAACACCGCAGCTGTTTAATAAAGCAATGACCGGTATTGCCCATAAAATTATATTTTTCATTTCTATATTTTTTAAATTATTACGCCAAGACACAAATCGGCCATTTACAGACACACTTTTATATATCTCAACTTTAGTTAGTTCAGGCGCCATGATTTATATCCGTTTCCTTTGATGCAAGGTGGTTTTTTCTTTCTTCCGAAGCCTCAACATATTCTTCTTGAATCTGCCAGTCTTTTGAAGGCTCAAATTGTATTGGATGAAGCTTTTCTTGTAAATATTGGAAGATAATAAAGAGTGAAGGGACTATAAAAAGCAATCCTAATGTTCCTATTAACATACCACCTATTGTTCCGGCACCTAAGGATCGGTTCCCATTAGCCCCTACACCTGTTGCTGCCATCAAAGGAAGCAGACCAAAGACTAATGTTCCTGCAGTCATTAAGATTGGACGCAGTCGGTCCTTGGCTGCAGAAAGAGCTGCCGATGTAAGACTCATTCCTGCCTCTCTTCTCTTTACTGCATATTCAGTCAAAAGGATAGCCGTTTTTGCCAATAATCCTATAAGCATAATAAGCCCTGTCTGCAAATAGATATTATTTTCCAAGCCCATCATTTTGGCGAAAACAAACGACCCCATCAACCCCATCGGTATAGCAAGAATAACGGCAAATGGTATTAAAAAACTCTCATAAAGAGCACAAAGAATAAGATATATCATCAGAATACAGATTCCAAAAATCACACCGGTAGTTCCACTCTGGAGATTTTCCTCTCTGGTAATTCCACCGAAATCAAAGCCGTAACCTTTTGGAAGGAATTCGTTTGCTACATCCTTTACCGCAATGATTGCATCTCCAGTACTGTAGCCCTCAGCAGGCATGACACTTACTGCAATTGAATTATACATATTAAAACGGCTCAGATTCTCAGCTCCATAAACCTTTCTGAGCTCAGCAAACTGGCTAATGGGTGCCATATCTCCATTGGAGAGCCTTACATAAGCATTGTTAAGAGAGTTTTCATCAAGTCTATAAAGAGGGTTAGCCTGTATCATTACCTTATAAACTTTTGAAAATCTATTGAAGTCCGAAACATACTGACCGCCATAATAACCGGAAAGAGTTGAAAGGACGCTGTTGGGAGTTATGCCGGCTCTTTTACACTTGGCGGCATCAACGCTTACCTGCCATTGAGGATAATTGATTGCGAAAGTTGTATAGGCCTTGGAAATTTCAGGACGCTTATTTAACTGAGCAATATACTGCCAAGTATAATTATTAAAGGTCTCCAAATCTCCTCCCATTTTATCCTGAAGATTTAAGTCCAAAGAATTACCCATACCGTAGCCCGGAATCATTCCAGGAGCCATTGCAAAAACAGTAGCATCCTTTTCGTCAGCTGTAAGGGCATAAATTTGTTTTATTATAGACTGTACTTTTTCATTTTCCGATTTTCTCTCACTCCAATCCTCTAAACGAACAATAAACATACCGGCAGAATTTCCCTGACCTGATATCAAACCATATCCGGAAGTCCTCATTAAGTTTTTAAGTTTGGGCAGCTCTCTCAGCTTGGTCTCTATTCTTGACATTATCTTGTCTGTAGTTGCCAAAGATGACCCTGAGGGTGTTGTTACATTGACCAAAACCACGCCTTGGTCTTCATCAGGCACAAGTCCTGTTTTAGTATTTGCAACCAAAAGAATAAGAATAACAAATGAACAGCATATAAGGCCCCATGAAAGCCATCGTCTTTTAATAAAGAACAATACACCTTTTTTATACTTTTCAGAAAGCACTGAAAATGATGCGTTAAATGCATTACGAAACCTTGCGGCAAAATTTTGCTTCTGTGTTCCATCTTCATTTAAGTATGGCTTTAATATTAAAGCGCATAAGGCGGGACTTAGAGTCAAAGCATTTAAAGCAGAAATACCTACAGCAACAGCCATTGTCAATCCAAATTGAGTATAAAACGTTCCGGAAGTTCCACTCATAAATGAAACCGGAATAAATACAGCCATAAAAACTAAAGATGATGTTATCACCGCATTAGATATTCCTTTCATTGCATCTATGCTTGCCATATAAGAGGATTTGTAGCCGACATCGAATCTTGACTGGACTGCTTCCACAACAACGATTGCATCATCCACAACTGTACCTATCACCAATACAAGAGCAAAAAGAGTTATTAGATTTATGCTAAATCCGGCAACAGACATAAAGGCAAATGTTCCAATAAGAGATACGATAATCCCAACTAAAGGAATAAGAGTTGAGCGAATATCCTGAAGAAAAATATATACGACAAGAATTACAAGAATAATTGCCTCCAATAAAGTTTTAATAACCTCATGTATCGAGGCAAAAAGAAAGTCATTGGTACTCATCATCTGAGTAAGTTCCACACCCTTTGGCAAATCCTGCTTTGCCTTTTCAAGGAAATTGTCAATCTCCGCATTAACTTGGGTTGCATTTGAGCCTGCTGTTTGAAACACCAGACAAGATATGCCGGGATGCCCATTAAGTCGTCCTATATAAGAATAGGTTTCACTTCCCAATTCAATTTCAGCCACATCGCTAAGTTTCAAAACCTCGCCATCCTGTGTAGAGCGAATAACTATATTGTTAAATTCTTCAGGCGTTACCAAACGTCCCGTATATTTCATTGTGTATTGATATGTTTCCTGAGAGTTTTCTCCAATTGACCCGGTAGCAGCTTCAATATTCTGTTCTGCCAAAGCAATTGTTATGTCAGATGGCACAAGAGAATATTGAGCCATTACATCAGGTTTTAACCAAACACGCATCGAATAGTCAGCACCAAGAGTTACCATTTCTCCTACGCCGTGAAATCTGAGTATCTCAGGACGAAGATTAATGCTGATATAATTTGAAAGAAATTGTTCATCATAACTATCGTCAGGACTGCTCAGAGTAAAGACCTGAAGCATACTGGTTTGCCTCTTAATAGTTGAAACACCGACCTGAGTCACCTCGGCAGGAAGTTTGGCTGTCGCTTTTGAGACTCTGTTTTGTACATTAACAGCTGCCATGTCAGGATCGGTGCCCTGTTCAAAATAGACTGTTATGTTTACTGTTCCTGAATTGGTGGCAGAAGAGGTGATGTAAGTCATATTTTCAACACCATTGATAGCCTCTTCAAGAGGAGCTATAACACTTTTTTGCAGCGTTTCTGCATTTGCTCCATAATAATTGGTTACCACCATCACTGTTGGGGGAGCGATATTCGGATACTGCTCAACAGGAAGAGTAGCCAAGCCAATAATTCCAAGAATAACTATTGTAATGGAAATCACTCCGGAGAGTACAGGTCGCTCTATAAAGGTTCTTAAATTCATATTATCTTTTATTTAATATCTTCAATAATTGGTTATCAAAATAGGAATATCAATTTTCTTTTATTTTTATAGGCGTTCCATCTCTCAACAAGCCAACTCCTTCAACAACGATAATATCACCTGCAGCCAGTCCGTTTTCAACAACATACTCACTTCCACCATTTACTCTAACTACGGAAACAAGAGTGGCAGAGGCTTTTCCATCAACAATCTTATAAACATAAGTCTTATCCTGAGTTTCGAACGTTGCACTTTGAGGTATTACCAATGTGTTGTCATACTTAGTAGGCAGCACAATATTTCCCGAGGTTCCACTATATAACAAACCGTCCTTATTGTGGAATACAGCTCTTAGACTCGCCGTTCCGGTGGCTTTGTCAACCACTCCGCTTATACTTTCTATTTTTCCTTTTTGATTATAGAGTGTTCCATCATTCAATCTAAGCTCCACTTCAGGCAGTCCATCCAATAATTTATCTTTTGTGCCATATAAACGAGTCAAAGAAAGGAGTTGGTTTTCTGTCATTGAGAAATAAACATACATCTCGGAATTGTCAGATACAGTTGTCAGAGGCTTTTGTAATCCTGATGGAGAGACCAAAGCACCAACTCTATATGGCAATACTCCCACCACACCATCTGATGGACTTTGAACTTGAGAATATGAAAAGTTATTTTTAGCATTTACTTCCTGTGCTTTGGCCTGAGCCAATTGAGCTTTTGCTGTAAGCCAGGAGTTTTTGGCAGAATTAAGGTCAAATTCAGAAACCACACTCTTTTCATATAATTTTGATTTGCTGTCATAAACTAATTTTGCTGTTGCCAAGGAAGCCTCAGCAGCCTGAACGTTTGCCGTAGCGGTTTCAAGAGCAGCTTTATATGGAACTTGATCAATAATAAATAAAGTTTCGCCTTTTCTTACCCGTTGTCCCTCTTTCACGCACAGTTTTGTGATTGTCCCTCCAACCTGAGGATAAATATCAATATCCTGACGACCTCTGATTGTTGCTGAATAGGATGATGTGATTGTTCTTTCACAAGGAGCAACCGATAATACCGAATATTCCTTCTCTTGTTGAGTAACGTTTTCTTTTCTACAAGAGACAACAATCATAGCACAACTGATTAGCACTATCAGTTGAATTTTGAATTTTTCTTTTCTTTCCATTAAATTAAATTTCAGCGATTAATATGATAATATTTGAATGTTTCAACCTGAATAATAATGTTCTGAATTGTATTTACTCTAAATATTGTGCGAAGCTAAATCTTAATTTGTTTATAGTCGGCTTTGATTTTTAGTCTGGATTGTAGAAAACAGGAACACTTATTCTTAAAATAAAAAAAGGCTGTAATTTTGCCTAAAATTTTATATGCAATGAAAACATGGAATCTTTCAGATAATAATCCATTTATTGTAGGAGAGGAAAGCTTTATTTCGATAAATAACAATTATGTAAAAGTTAGCAATACTTCAATATTGTTTTGCATAGGAGGAAATGCTCAAATTGAGATAAATTTAATAAAATATGAAATAGCCAAGAATTCACAAATACTCTTGCTTCCTGGAAGTATATTCCACTTTAATGACATCAGTGCTGATTTTAAAATGATTTTCATTGGATGCTACAACAATTTTTTTCACGAAGTAACTAATTGTTTAGAGCCAAATTTCTTTCACTTTTTAAAAGAAGTTCCATGTGTTACTCTTGAGGGCGAAGAGTTGGATTATATAAAATCCATGCTATTTAATATCGATAAAGTATATAAAGACAAAAACAACAGATATAGGGTTCAGATTTGCAGGAATTTTATTCAGAACATTCTTTTTCACTTTTATGACAAGACACAGCATCTTTTTGAAGCTAACAACAACAAGTGGCCTAATAGAAAAGAGGAACTGTTTAAAAAGTTTGTTCAATTGGTAAATCTTCATTGCTGTTCAAGACGTGACGTCGGATTTTTTGCCCAAGAGTTGAACATTACACCAAGATATCTTTCAACTATTGTTCAAACAGTGGCAAAAGAAACAGCAAAGGAGATTATTGACAGCCATGCTATAGTAGAGATAAAGATTCTTCTTAAGAATTCAAATCTGAGCATTAAAGAGATATCATCAAAGATGAAATTTGTTGATCAATCATTTTTTGGACAATATTTTAAAAAGAATACAGGAATGTCGCCGGTTCAATATAGAAATGAGAATTGATTTTATCATTATCTAAATAAACTTATTTTATATACATTATTATATATAGCAACATGTTGTGAATGTCACGTAAGTCTGGTTGATTTTACGTGACATTTTTTTTTGGATAAAACTATTTAATAAATATAAAGATGAACAAAAAAGCAGTTCAAGAAAAAATTCTTACAGACTCATTTATAAAAATATGCCTTGTGAACTTTTTTATTTTCGTAAATTTCCATGCGTTGCTTCCAACATTTCCATTTTTTATAACATATTTAGGAGGAGACGCAATAGCAATAGGCTCTGCTACGGCTTTATTTAGTATAGCATCAATAGTGTCAAGGCCATTTGTAGGATGGCTTGTTGATTCTAAAGGGCGTTGTTTAATGCTTGTTTTGGGATTAATCGGTCTTTCTATATGTCCAATTGGATATTTTATTTCTACAGGTATTTCAGCATCCATAATTATAAGAACTTGTCATGGAGCTTTCCATGCGGCATCAAGCAATGCCTCATCAACTTGGGTAACAGATATTATACCAAGGGGAAGAATTGGAGAGGGATTAGGAATTTACGGTCTGTCAATGGCTTTGTCTACAGCTGTTGCCCCGGCCTTAGGTTTAACAATAATGAATAAATTAGGATTTAACTATTTGTTTTTAATGACTTCTTTAGTAGCTATTATTGCTTTGGCAATTGGCTCCGCAATAAAAGACAGAAATTATGTAATTTCATCTAAGCCTTTAAAAATACAGTCATTATTTGAACCAATATCATTACCGGCATCAATAACACTTTTCTTTTTCATGATTGCCTATGGTGTAGTAGAGGTATATGTGGCAATATATGCAATAAACAATAATTTGCCCAAAGGAGGAATTTATTTTATTTTCATTGCCATAGCAACTGTCTTAACAAGATTAGCATTAGGTAAAACTATAGACAAGCATGGGGAAGGAATATTAGTATATAGCGGTAATATTGCAATAATAATCGGAATATTATTATTGGTATTTGTTCATAATATTAATGGATATATAATATCGGCATTGTTTTTAGGATATAGTTTCGGAGCTGTTCAGCCGGCACTTCAAACTATGGCGATTCATTCTGTTTCAGTTGAAAGACGTGGGGCTGCAAATTCAACATTCTTTATTGCTTTTGATTTAGGAATAGCTATTGGAGGTTTTGTTTCAGGGGTATTGGTGAAATATTTGGGTTATGATAAAATGTTTTTGATTATTTCTTTTTCATGCATTATATCTTTGGCATTCTATTATATATTTTGTAGAAATCATATTTCTTCATTTAACATGATGAAAGATAAAAATTTGATTGAATAGAATTAAGGGTTTAAATACCTAAAACAATACTCATAATACTTAAAGCACAACTTATAAAGTTATTATGAAATATCATATACAACCTGTTATAACAGCTTAATGTTCAGGTAATAATACGGGTATGACAAAAAATGAGAAAAAAAAAATTGAATAAAAAAAGACAATCCCTTAGAGGATTGTCTTTTAAATATCTTATCTGTGACGAATATATTATTAACGAGCCATTTCGTCAGATACAGTCAAAGATTTGCGGCCTTTAGCACGACGAGACGCTAATACTCTACGGCCATTAGCAGTAGCCATTCTTTCACGAAATCCGTGTTTGTTTCTTCTTTTTCTGTTAGAAGGTTGAAAAGTCATTTTCATTGCTGTATACTTATTTTTTGTTTATATTTTTCTTTGATAGTGCTTTTATTCGGTTTGCAAAAATAGAGAGTTTTTTTTAATAAACAAAGACTTGCACCTTTTTTTAGTATAAAGTTTTTCGTTTTTTCCCAAAATAGATTACCTTTGCAACCGTTCAAAAAGAAGAGGTTAGACTAATGGCCTTACCTTATATGCCATTTAATTGTATTCTGTTTGCTAATTCCGAAACATTTAACAGGAAATCTTGGTAGGCCGATTTTACGTATATGACCTTACTCTATAATATCGAACTTAGATTAAATCAAATAATATATAAATTAATACTTTATGGCTACTACAGCTGATATCAGAAATGGCATGTGCATTGAGTACAACGGCCAGCTTTATTCTATTGTTGAATTCCTTCATGTAAAACCCGGAAAGGGAGCAGCTTTCGTTCGCACAAAATTAAGAAACGTAACAACAGGCCGTGTAGTTGATAACACATTCAATGCAGGGGTAAAAATTGATGAAGTTCGTATAGAACGCCGTCCTTATCAATTCCTTTATAAAGATGAAATGGGATACAATTTCATGCACAATGAAACATTTGAACAGATCACTATAGAAGAGGAATCTATTAACGGTTATAAATTTCTTAAAGAAGGTGATATTTGTGAAGTAATGGTTAAGGCAGATGACGAGACTATTCTTTATGCAGATGTTCCAACTCAGGTTGTTCTTGAGATCACTTATACTGAACCTGGAATCAAGGGCGATACTTCAACCAACTCATTAAAACCTGCTACTGTTGAGACAGGTGCAACTGTACGCGTTCCTTTGTTTATCAACACCGGTGATAAAATCAAAGTTGACACTCGTGACGGTTCTTACCTTGAACGTGCAAAATAATCTCTTTTGATAATAAAGATATAATCCCTGCAAGCCGCTTCTTTAGAGAAATGTGCTTGCAGGGATTCTCTTTTTGTTGGTAAACGAACAAGAAAGAGAAATATTCGTTAAGTTTGAAATACATTATTAATAGAATACATCTATGCCAACATTCTCTATAATCATCCCTGTATACAACCGACCTCAGGAAATGGCTGAACTTCTTGAAAGCTTGGCAAAGCAAACGCTTCTGGATTTTGAAGTTATTATTGTTGAAGACGGTTCTACACAGAAAAGTAAAGATCTTGCAAATAAATACACCAATATATTTTCTGTTACCTATCATTTTAAATCAAACACCGGTCAGAGTGATTCAAGAAATATTGGAGCTAAAATGGCAAAGGGGGAATATTTGGTTTTCTTTGATTCAGATTGCATAATTCCGGAGAACTATTTTCAAACTGTAAAAGATGAACTAAATAAAAGGAATATAGATTGTTGGGGTGGTCCCGATGCTGCTCATGAATCATTTACTGATATTCAAAAAGCCATCAATCATTCCATGACATCCTTTTTTACAACCGGAGGAATAAGAGGAGGTAAAAAACCTGTTGAAAAGTTCTGTCCTCGTTCTTTTAATATGGGTATAGCAAAGTATGCGTTTAATAAAGTTAATGGTTTTAGAGATACTCTTGGTGAAGATATAGACATTAGTTTAAGACTAAGAGAGGCTGGATTTAACACCAATCTTATTCATAAGGCTTTTGTATATCACAAAAGAAGAGTCGATATAAAAAAGTTTTTCAAACAGGTTCATATTTTTGGTCAGGCAAGGATTGCTCTTTACAAACAGCACCCCGGTTCCTTAAAGTTGGTTCATTTTGCGCCCGCTCTTTTCACTCTATTTCTAATCTGTATGCTGATTTTATCTGTAAAATATCCATGGGTTTTAATTCTTCTTGCAGCATATCTAATAACTCTTTTTGCAGATTCAAGTTATAAGAATAAAAGCATAAAGATTGGTTTGATTTCTGTATTGACTGGTTTAATTCAGCTCGTTGGATACGGAACAGGATTTATAAAGGCTTTTTGGAATAAGATTATACTTGGCAAACCTTTGGATACGAGAAAGAAAATTAAGAATATGTACAATAAGGAAAATTAGGGAACTTTTTTATTACGGCTTTGTTTTTGGTAAAACCGCTAATGCCAAAAATTATGAAAATTAAAGAAATAGAGCAAAAGGAAAGGCCAAGAGAAAAAATGCTTTCAAAAGGGATTGACTCTCTGAGTGATGCAGAGCTTCTTGCAATATTGCTTCGCACAGGCACCAAAAAAGAGTCTGCTATCGAGATAGCAAACAGAATATTAAAAGACAGCGATTACAATCTTAGCGAGTTGTCGAAGAAAAGCATTAAGGATTTTGTCACCAATTATATCGGCATCGGAGAGACGAAGGCTGTAACCGTTAAAGCAGCCCTCGAACTTGGAAGACGAAGGAATATTTGTGAAGCTAAAAAGAAGTTCAGCATTTTTTCAAGCTCAGACATTTACAATTATCTTAAGCCAAAGTTTATTGACTTGAATCATGAGGTTTTTATGGTGGTTTATCTCAATCAAAGCAACAAGATAATAAAAGATAAAATAATCAGCAGCGGAGGTGTTTCCGAAACATCCGTTGATCCAAGGATTATTCTAAAGGAGGGCATCGAGCTTCTTTCCTCTGCTATTATTCTTTCTCACAATCATCCCTCAGGCAATTACAAACCCAGCAAAGCAGATGATGCTTTTACAAAAAAAATGAAAGATGCCGCCTCTCTTTTTGATATCAGAGTGCTTGATCATATAATTGTTTGTGAAGACCATTATTACAGCTATGCCGATGAGGGAAGAATCTAAATTAAGAGTCTTAATGCTAATATAAAAAGACGCATTCCTGTGCTTTTTATTCAAAATTTATATTTGAATGTTTTAATTAAACTAATTTTTATAGCATTCATAATCAAGAATCGTTATTCTTATGTAAGTTTGCATAAAGAGAATATTCTCTTTACCTGAGTATTAATAATTGTTCAAAGCCCTTTTGGCACAGGTTTTATGATGGAAAATAATTTATTGGAAATAGAAGAAAAAATAGTTGAAATGCTCCGCTTGGTTTATGACCCGGAGATTCCCGTTAATATTTATGACCTTGGTTTGGTTTATGATATTGATGTTGATGAACAAAATAATGTAAAGATCAAGATGACTCTTACTGCGCCAAACTGCCCTGCAGCCGATTTTATTCTTGAAGATGTAAGGATGAAAGTTGAGAGCATTGATGGAGTGAGAAATGTAGATGTTGAGTTAACTTTTGAGCCTGAATGGGATAAGGATATGATGAGTGAAGAGGCTAAACTTGAGCTTGGATTTCTTTAGACTTTAAATATCTCCGATTATTGTCAAAACAACAACAGCCGATTAATTGACTATACAAAAACAATTATCTGCCGTGTAACAAGGATCTTTATTTCAAAAACTATAATCTGCAATTTCATCACTTTTGAGAATTATATTTTTCCTATTGTCGGCAAATATTTTTATTTCTCAAATCATGATTTTTTTAAAATGGAAAAAATATATTTTCTCTCTGATGCACATTTAGGTTCTTCAACTTTCTCCAATCCTATTGAAAAGGAGAAAAAACTTGTACGTTTTCTCGACTCTATAAAAGATGATGCTAAAGAGCTTTATCTTCTTGGCGATATTCTTGATTTCTGGTATGAATTTAAAAATGTTGTTCCACGCGGCTTCACCCGTCTTTTTGGAAAGATTGCCGAACTTACAGATAAAGGAGTTAAAGTTTATTGGTTTACAGGGAATCACGACATTTGGATTTTTGATTATCTTCCAAAAGAAATAGGCGTGATTATCCATCGCCAGCCTATTGTTAAGGAAATTAATGGGAAAAAGTTTTTTCTTGCTCATGGCGACGGCCTTGGTGATGATTCTTTGAGCTACAAATTTATGAGCAGATTCTTTAGAAACAGGTTTTGTCAACGCATCTTTACCTCAATACATCCTCGCTGGACTGTCTCTTTTGCCCACAAATGGTCGGCTCACAGCCGGCTTAATGGGAGTGATTATGACTCTTTCCTTGGTGAAGACAAGGAGCATCTGGTGATTTTCTCAAAAAAGATACTTGAGAACAATGATATAAACTTTTTCATTTATGGTCATAGGCACATAATGCTTGATTTAATGATAAAAAAAGAGAGCAGAGTTGTCATTCTTGGCGATTGGGTTAATCTTTTCTCTTATGGAGTGCTTGAAGGTGATGATTTCCGCCTTGAACAGTTTGAGGAAGAACAAGGAAATTTAGATAATGAACGTCAAGGTGTCAGCATTGCCTTTTAATTAAATGTTTTATAAAAAACAAACAGCTTAATCATAATAAACTTTAGTTAAGACAAAAAAACAGCTCCCATACTTTTTTGATTTACATCTAAAAAGTATGGGAGTTTATTTTTTAATTAAAATCTTATTTCAACAAAGTTTCAGGATCAAGATTTGCTGATTCAATGTCCATGAAATATTTGTAAGTACCAACTTTAATCTCTTCAGTGGCAGCCTCATCACAAACAATAATTCCTTTTGGATGAAGTTGAAGAGCGCTGATAGTCCATTTGTGATTAACAGGACCTTCAATCACACTTGCCAAAGCCCGGGCTTTATTGTGACCATTAACCATGATAAGCACCTCTTTTGCATCAAGCACCGTGCCAACACCAACAGTTAAAGCAGTTTTAGGCACTTTATTAACATCATTTTCAAAGAAACGAGAGTTTGCAATAATAGTGTCTTTAGTTAGAGTCTTCATTCTTGTTCTTGAAGCCAAAGAAGAGCAAGGTTCATTAAATGCAATATGCCCATCAGGACCGATACCGCCTAAGAACAAATCAATTCCACCTACAGCTTTAATCTTATTTTCATAACGTTCACACTCATCCTGAGGATTAGCGGCATTACCGTTAAGAATATTTACATTCTCAGCTTTAATATCAATATGAGAGAAAAAATTATTCCACATAAAAGAATGATAACTCTCAGGGTGTTCTTTTGGAAGCCCTACATATTCATCCATATTAAATGTAATGACATTTTCGAAAGAAACTTTTCCTGCTTGATTAAGTTTAATCAATTCTTTATACATTCCAAGAGGAGAAGAACCGGTTGGCAATCCTAAAACGAAAGGACGATCAGAGCTTGGGGCAAACTTGTTAATTTTTGAAGCTACATAATTTGCACTCCATTTTGATAGGTTAAGATAATCTGGTTGAATAATTAGTCTCATAGCTAAAAAAATTATTTATATTTAGTTTAATATATATATTGTCTTAAATAAATAAATTTAAAATTCAAGCATAAAACAATTTTATATTTTCGTCTCAAAGATAAACATTATTAATATCTTAATAAAATTACTATTACTATTAATCGAAAAATTATTGTCTTTCGAAATGAAATAAATACCTTTGTTAAACAAATAATTCAACAAGACCTTAATTAGGAAAGATATAATCATTTTGGTTTCTCTGTAATAAAGATTATTGATTTACAATAGATATGATTCATTCTTTATATTTATTAAAGTAAATCTCTGTTGGTTTTGTTTTAACAATTTGAATTTTATTGGGTGATAATATATTGGATCATCACATTAATAAGAATGATTAATTTGAATGACTAATAAATTACACTATAATTTATATACAGATATATCTCCGAAAATTACTTTAAGAATAAATCAAATTAATGATAAGTAAAGCAAAGGCGAGTCTGTCTTTAATATAGAAAATAAATTATATACAGATGAAAACAAATTTAAGTTCACAAATCAAATTGGACAGAATACCCAAAGAGTATTATCGTCCTGCAAATGCTTTCGAGCATACTGCATTAACTCGTTTCGAGAAACTTCCAACAGATATTTTTGAGAGTTCACAAGAGGGAGCAATCGAAATTGCAAATGAGATTGCTTCTATTATCAAAAACAAACAAAAAGATTCCCGCAAATGTGTTTTAGCTCTTACAGGTGGAAACCAAGCGCAGGGCGTTTACGAAGAACTTGTACGTTTACACAAATACGAATCTCTTAGCTTTGCAAACGTAGTTGTTTTTAATGTATGTGAATTCTATCCTCTTCAGGATCAATCAAAGACTATTCACAACACTCTTGACGAACAACTTTTCAAACATGTAGACATTAATTCTGAAAATATCTATTCTCCAAACAGCATTGGCGAAAGAGATTCGGTTTATGACTTCTGTCTTGAGTACGAAAAGATGATAGATCAAAATGGCGGCTTAGATCTTGCTCTTCTTTCCCTTGGAGAATCAGGTTCTATTGGTTTTAACGAATCAGGCTCTCAGATAAACTCACAAACAAGGCTTATTCTTCTTGACAGTGAGACACGCAAAAATGCTTCCAAGCTATATAATACTAATGAGGATGCTCCTTCATGCGCAATCACTATGGGTGTTAACACTTTGATGAAAGCAAAGAGAGTTATACTTATGGCTTGGGGTGAAAACAAATCAAATCTTGTAAAATCTGTTGTTGAGGGAAATATTTCAGAGACTCTTCCTGCAACTTATCTTCAGCAGCATCACAATGCAAAACTTTCTCTTGACCTTTCAGCTGCTGAGCAACTTACTCGTCTAAGCAATCCTTGGCTTGTGACCTCCTGCGTTTGGGATGACAAAATTATTCGCCGTGCTATTGTTTGGCTTTGCAAGAAAACAGGCAAACCGATTCTGAAACTTACAAATAAAGATTATACAGAAAACAGCCTTAGCGAACTTGTTGCTCTATTTGGCTCCGCTTACAATGTAAACATCAAAGTTTTCAACGAACTTCAGCATACAATTACAGGATGGCCGGGTGGAAAACCTAATTCAGACGACACTTATCGTCCTGAAAGAGCTACTCCATTCCCTAAGAAAGTTATTGTTTTCAGCCCCCACCCGGATGATGACGTTATCTCTATGGGAGGAACTCTTAAACGTCTTGTTGATCAAAATCATGATGTTTATGTTGCTTACGAAACTTCAGGTAATATCGCTGTTGGTGATGAAGAGGTTAAACGTTTCTCTATGTTTATGGATGGCATCGTTGATATGTACAACATTAAGGATGAAGCCCTGAAAGCTAAACTTGATGAAATACACAATGACCTTTCTAAGACTAAGACTGAAAATGATATCGATACTCTTGATATTCGTGAGATAAAAGGTCTTATCCGTCGTGGTGAAGCACGTACAGCTTGTAACTATATGGGTGTGAAAGCCGACCACGTTAATTTCCTTAACTTACCTTTCTACGAAACTGGTACTATTAAAAAAGGCGATTTAAGTGAAAAAGACATCGCTATTGTAAAGGCTCTTATCGAAAAGATCAAACCGGATCAGATTTTTGTTGCCGGTGACCTTGCAGACCCTCATGGAACTCACAAAGTTTGTCTTGATGCTGTGCTTGCTGCAATAGATGAAGTTAAAGAGGAACAATGGTTGAAAGATTGTCGTATTTGGATGTACCGTGGTGCTTGGGCTGAATGGGAAGTTGACCATATTGAAATGGCTGTGCCTTTAAGTCCTGAAGAACTTCGTTCTAAACGTAACTCGATTCTTAAACATCAATCTCAAATGGAAAGCGCTCCTTTCCTTGGAAATGATGAAAGATTATTTTGGCAGCGTTCTGAAGACCGTAACCGTGCTACTGCTGAGCTTTATCATCAGTTAGGTCTTGCTTCTTATGAAGCTATTGAAGCATTTGTTCAATATCATCCTCTATAATTTTAGGATTATAACATACAGTAAAGCAGGGATATCCAATAAGTTTTGGAAATCCCTGCTTTTTATTTTATACCATATACTCTAAAAAAAGCTGTTCTCAAATTGGCAGATTTTCTCTATTCCTTTAATTGATTTTTTTAGAACACTATCGAACCATCATTTCTTCTACATATTCTAAACTATACTTTTAATTATTTTTTATTTAGAACATCAAAAGCATAATCCGTGTTTTGACATTAATATTATCATAATTAACTGCAAATTTATCTTTAGCGGTTTATAAAACAAAAAAACAGAGGCAGCGCAAACCATGCGACACCTCTGCTAACTTATTAACAACACTCTAAAATATATAAAAGTGTTCAACCTTTTTTTGTCAAACCAATTATATCTTCACTTAATTATTCATCAATGTTGGGAAAAAAGTTGAAAATATCAAAATAAGTATACCTATTACAAGTACAATTATTGTTTTATTATTGCAGCCTTTCCATTCTTTAAGAATTACACCCCAAAAATTACTAAATATTACATTCAATGACATAAGAATACTCCAAGAGAATGCAAGCATTACAGGAGAACCTTTAAGGTAACTCTGTCCTACTCCTAATCCAAAGAATTGAGAATACCAAAGGATACCTGCCAAGGCACAGAAGAGTATATTATTTACAAAAACTCCGGAAGGAAGCTTTGAATAATCATTAAAAGTTTTGTTTTTAGCATTCTGGAAAAGACAATAAACGGCATTTGTAATAAATCCGCCAAAAGTGACAAGCATAATCACCGGATTTAAAGCAAAGAGTTCACTTGCCCCCATTTCTATAGTTTTTGCTTTTATTGCATCACCCGCATTAAGTCCGAGATTGAAGCACGCGCTCATCACACCTGCCAAAAGAGCGACTAAAAGACCTTTTGTTAATGCAAAATCCTTTATTGCAGCCTTTTTCTCCTCCTCTGTCATATTCTTTGCTCTTAAACTTCCTGCATAACCAATCACTGAGATACCTGCTATTGTTATACAAACGCCTATAAGAAGTATAAGACCGGCGCCTTCAAACAAATTAGTTCCTCCAAAAATCGCAGGCAAAAGAGTTCCGAATGCAGAGCAAGTTCCAAGTGCAATCGATTGACCTAAAGCCACTCCAAGATATCGCATGCTAAGTCCGAAAGTCAAACCGCCTATTCCCCAAAGTATTCCATAGATTATAGAATAGATTGCGCCTCCCGAACTCCATATATCAATCAACGAGCCTATGCTCGGCATTGCAAGAAAAGAGCCTAAGAGGGGGAATATCAGCCATGCAAAGAGTCCTTGAACAAGCCAAAAGCTCTCCCAGCTCCAATCCTTTACCTTATTGATTGGGACATAAGAGCTTGACTGGCCAAAGCTTCCTATTGCAATAATTAATAATCCTATTAATGTATTCATTATTTAATTATCTTTTAGATGTTACATCCTCTTCATATTTCTGTATTGAAGCAATATAATCTTCTCCGATTGGCACATTATTCTGAGCACAGAAATAATCCCAAACTGCATTCCAAGGCAAGTTTTTAGCCTCCTCTAAAAGAGCAAGTCTTTCAAAATTCCTGCCGTTGGCTTCATATTCACGAAGAACTTTCAGAGGTTCCAAAAGAGCCTGCAAGAAGCATTTCTGAGTAGCTCTTGTTCCAATTACATAAGCTCCGATTCTATTGATTGAAGCATCGAAATAATCCAAACCGATATGAACTTTTTCAAGTGCATTGCAGCGAACAATTTCCTTAGCCAGATCAAGAGTATCATCATTCATTATAACGACATGGTCAGAATCCCAACGAATAGGACGGCTTACATGAAGCATAATCTCAGGAGTAAACAAAGCCAAAGAAGAGATTTTATCTGCAATACTTTCTGTCAAATGGAAATGACCTGTATCAAGAGTAACCATTTTTTGGTTCTTAACTCCATATCCAAGATAGAAATCATAAGAACCAACAGTATAGCTTTCAGCGCCAATACCAAAAAGTTTTGCCTCAATAGAATCTTTCATGTAATCATATTTCTGTTCAAAAATCTGATCCAAAGAATCCTTAAGAAGTTCACGGTAATAAAGACGGTTTACTGTAACATCTTTTGAACCATCATGTACCCAAAGGTTCATCATACAAGGAGAACCCTGATATTTACCCATTTCATTTGCAATCTCACGGCAGCGTTTTGTATGTTCAATCCAAAAATTACGAATCTCCTTATCAGGATTTGCAAGAGTTAATGAACCGCTTTTTGGATGAGAGAATGAAGTTGAATTAAAATCAAGTTTAAAATTGTTCTTCTTTGCCCATTCCATCCAGCTTACAAAATATTCAGGAGTGATTTGGTCTCTATCAACAAACTTACCTTTAAAGTCACCATATATAGCATGAAGATTTACTCTGTGAGAGCCCGGAATCAAAGAAGCAGCCTCAATAAGATCATCTCTTACCTCTTCAATATTACGAGCTTTGCCCGGATAATTTCCCGTAGCCTGAATACCGCCTGAAAGTTCTCCATCAGGGTTTTCAAAACCTGTTACATCATCTGTCTGCCAGCAATGAAGAGAGATTTCGATATCCTGAAGTTTTTTTACAGCTTCGTCAACATTAACACCAACTTTTGCATAACGTTGCTTTGCAATTTCGTATGCATCTTTAATCATTTTTTCCATGGTATGTAAATATTAGTTACAAAATTTTTCAAATTTATTGTATGCCTCATCCCAAATCTCTTTATCCTTTGGTTCAAAGATTTTCATCTCTACAGCACCTGCAATTTTATTTCTCATGTCAGTAATATCACCAACAAGTTTATGAGCTCTCATTTGAATCATAATATTTCCAATGGCGGTAGCTTCTGAAGGGCCGGCATAAACAGGCACACCTATCGAATTGGAAGTAAACTGATTTAAAAGAGCATTTTTTGCTCCTCCACCAATAATATGAAGTCTATTAATTTTAAAAGGAGCAAGTTCTTTAAGATAACCAAATACCTGACGATATCTAAGAGCAAGGCTATCCATAATACATCTCACAATCTGCGGATGATTTTCCGGTTCAGGCTGATTGGTTTTATTACAATAATCTTTTATTGCCTGACTCATTTTTGAAGGATTTGCAAAGCTTGGATCATCAGTATTAATAAGCGACCTAAAAGGCTCTGCCTTATCTATCATATCGACAATCTCGGGATAAGAATAATCATTACCCTCTTCAGCCCATTCCTTTCGGCATTGTTCAAGAATCCACATTCCTGTAATGTTCTTCAAGAATCTTGTAGTTCCCTCAACGCCGCCTTCATTTGTAAAGTTCAATTCAAAAGTTTTATCTGAAATAATCGGATCTTTAACCTCTATTCCCATCAAAGACCATGTGCCTGAACTTAAATATGCAAAGTTTTCATCCTTTGAAGGTACAGCGGCAACTGCAGAACCTGTGTCATGACCTGCCACAGCAATAACAGGAATATCATAATCAAAAGGCTCATTCATAAGTTCCTTTTTAAGATTTCCGACAACAGTGCCGGGCATTACAATTTCAGGAAACTTATTTTTATCCACCCCCGCTACTTTAAGCAGCGATTCCTCGAGCTGCTTGTTGTTAGGGTTTAGAAATTGAGAAGTTGAAAGAATTGTATATTCACAAACCTTGTTTCCTGTCAGCATATAAGACAAAGCATCAGGAATAAAAAGAATTGAATCAGCTTTTTCAAACGGTTCGAACTTCTCATTTTTTGCCGAATAAAGCTGATAAAGAGTATTAAAGTTCATAACCTGAATTCCTGTAAGTGAATAAACCTCTTTTCTTGGCATCTCCTCAAAAAATTTCTCAGGTGCTCCATTTGTATAAACATCCCTATAAGCTCTTGGATTGCCAATCAAGTCGCCGTTTTTATCAAAATAGCAAACATCGACGCCCCAAGTATCAACGCCGATAGAAAGAATATGATATTTCTTTTTATCTATCTTATTAAGGCCGACAACTATCTGTTCAAAAAGGAATGGCATATTCCAAAAGCTTTTCCCATCCTCTTCTATGATATTATTTGGGAAACGGTTGATTTCTTCTATCTGAAGTTTCTCTCCCTCAAAGTATGAAAGAATCATTCTTCCGCTTGTTGCGCCCAAATCAATTGCTATAACTGCGTTTTTCATTCAAATATGTTTTTGTTTTATCATTAGTATTAAAATCGGTTCATCCGAATACAGGTTACGCTAAGGTACCTTTTTTCAATGCCAACTATTGACGTTTCGTTCATATTTTTTTATCGATATACAAAAATATAAATCAATATTATTATATTTGTTTTAATTCTTGATAGATATATTTACATTTATGACAGATGAAAGACACACAAACAAATGCATCACAGAAATATCTTCCGGTAAATGACTTGATTCAGAGTTGGGGATTTATTTATACTACTTCCGGATTTCAGAATGTGAGTAAAATGAGTAGGTATCCTTTACTGCCACATCCTCTTGCTTATAACTTCCGGAAAGAAAAAGGGAGGATTCTCAATGAGTATCAATTAGTTTATATAGTTGAAGGAAAGGGGCGTTTCGTTTCATCATCAAAAAAAGAGGTTGAAGTGAAAGCCGGTACACTTTTAGTTCTTTTTCCCGGTGAATGGCACAGCTATAATCCGGACCCCGAAGTCGGTTGGAAAGAATACTGGATTGGCTTTAAAGGGGATCAAATGGATAAGATTGTGAACTCGGGATATTTCTCGAAAGAGAACCCTGTTCTAAATTTTGGCATTCATGATTCACTTATTGACAGCTATATGGAGGTCATTCGTCTTGCCGAAAAAGAAAAAGCCGGCTACAAGAATTTAATAAGCGGTATCATCCTTCACATGCTCGGTCTTATTTACTATAAAAACAAGAATGCCGAATTTGCCGACAACCCTCTTGTTGAAAAGATAAACAAAGCACGCTCAATTATGAGGGAGCATTTAAGCGAAAATCTCTCTCCCGAAGATATTGCAAACCAAATAGGAATTGGATATACCTGGTTCAGACGTTGTTTCAAGGAATATGTAGGCATGTCTCCCGGTCAATATCAGCTTCAGTTAAAACACAGTCGTGCAAAGGAGCTTCTTATCACACCTCATCTTACTGTTTCTGACATTGCATTTCAACTTGGGTTTGAAAGCATCAGTCAGTTTTCAACATTTTTCAAAAAACAGGAAGGTATGTCTGCCAGTCTTTACAGGCGCACCAGACTTTTTAGCTAAGAATATCAAAATACACATATATATAATAAGGATATACACCTATAAATAAAGCGGCTTTATAATGATATAAAACCGCTTTATTTTTTAGACCTTCATGTAAAATTTTTCTCAGTCAAAAAGAACTCCATTTATCCTCTTTTTCTCAAGACTATCAATCAACCCTCTGCAAGCATCTTCCAAAAGATCCAACACAAGTTCAAAACCGTCAGCTCCGCTGTAATAGGGATCAGGCACATAATCGTAAGTAGGATTTATGGAATATTCAACCATGCGATGTATCTTTCTTCTTGACTCTAAATCCGGGGCAAGTTCATATAAATCATAGTAATTTCTATCATCCATAGCAATAATAAGGTCAAATCTCTCAAAATCTTCAATACAGACAGGTCTTGCCCTATGAGTAAGGTCATACCCCCTCCTTATGGCATGAGCCCTCATTCTCTTATCAGGCAAATCGCCCTTGTGACCGGCATAAGTTCCTGCCGAATCCACCTCATAAAAATTTGAAAGATTTTTTGCTTCAACCAAATGCTCCATTATTCCATTTGCCGATGGAGAACGGCAGATATTGCCAAGACAAACAAAAAGAATCTTATATTTTCTATCTCCTTTATTAACTTCCATAAATAAAACTTTTAATTTGGCACAATTTTAAATAGGATCGACATCATAATAAAATGTCGAAGATTTAAAATCACTGTCACTCATCATATCATCCTTAACTTTATTAAGAATCTCTTTTGCTTTGCCAACCGATGCCTCCATTTCAATTTTAACTACAATTTTGCGGATAAACATTGATTGTATTCTTCCAACTGGGGGATTATCGGGTCCAAGCACTCTATTTCCAAAAAATTCTCTAATCCTTTCAGTATATTTTTGAGAAGCCCTCTCAACCACCGGATACTCCCTATGTTTTAGATAAATATAAATCAGCCTGTAAAAGGGAGGATAATGAAACATTTTTCTCTCCTTTATTTGATCTTCATACATACCTTCAAAGTCATTATTTATTACCTGAAGAGTAAGCCTATGGTTAGGTTCATTGGTTTGAAGGATCACCTCTCCCCTTTTTTTCTTTCTCCCTGCCCTTCCCGCAACCTGAGTCATCATCTGAAAAGCCCTCTCATGAGCTCTGAAATCAGGATAATTCATCATCGTGCCGGCATTTAAAATGCCGACTACACTCACATTGCCAAAATCAAGACCTTTAGAAACCATCTGAGTGCCAACTAAAATATTGCTCTTTTGCTGCTCAAAGTTTGAGATTATCTTTTCATAACCAACTTTTGAGCGTGTGGTATCGAAATCCATTCTGAGTACAGAAGCCTTTGGAAAAACATTTTCTATCTCCTCCTCTATTTTCTCAGTGCCGAATCCTTTGGCAATAATAGACTTATGCCCACATGCCGGACACGAAGGAGGCAATTCTACAGTATAACCACAATAATGACAGGTTAGTTGATTTTTTGACTTATGATAAGTAAGGCTTACATCACAGCTTTGACATTTAGGCACCCAGGCACAAAGAGAACACTCCACCATTGGAGCAAATCCTCTTCTGTTTTGAAAAAGTATTGCCTGCTCTCCATTAATTAAAGCAGTATTGATTCTCTCAATAAGCAATGGTGAGAAATGTGATATCATCTGTTTCTTTTTTGCAAGCTCCTTTATATCGACAGCTCTAATCAACGGCATCTCTATATCTTCGTGTCTCTCTTTAAGCTCTACAAGACCATATTTATCATTTTTTGCATTAAAATATGTCTCAATGCAAGGGGTAGCTGTTCCAAGCAAAACTTTTGCGCCATGGAGTGAAGCCAAAACTATTGCCGCATTCCTGCCATTATATCTTGGCGCAGGGTCCTGCTGTTTGTAGGTTGCTTCATGTTCCTCATCAACAATCACCAATCCAAGATCCTTAAATGGAAGAAAGACCGATGAGCGCACGCCCAGCACTATCTTTATCTTCTGTTCATTGAGCAGTTTATTCCAGACCTCAACTCTTTCGTTATCTGAAAACTTTGAATGATAGATTGCAATGGCATCCCCAAAAACTCTTTCAAGCCTTTCGGTAAGCTGAGTGGTAAGAGCTATTTCAGGCACCATAAACAACACCTGACGTCCCTGCTTTAAAACCTTTTCAATTAGATGAATGTAAATCTCCGTCTTTCCGCTTCCCGTTACTCCATGAAGCAAAACAACATCTTTCGATGAATAAAGATTTACAATCTCATTCATTGCCCTGTTTTGGTTCTCACTGAGAGGATAAATTGGAGAAACAGCTTTATAACTCTTTTCTATTCTTGAAATCTCCTTATTGTAGAATTCCATCACACCTTTATCCACAAGCGCCTTAAGCACCCCGGGAGAGACGCCGCTCTTTTCGAGCAAATTTTTCTTGTTTACCTCCTTTATCTCTGTCTTTTGCATAAAGTTTGAAAGCTCAAGATACGACATAAGCAATGAAAGCTGTTTTTTTGAACGTGAAAGTTCATCAAACATATTTCTTAGCTTATCCTGATCATCCCTTGCAGACAAAAGTCTTACACAAATCTCGACTTTAGGTTTATATCCACCTTTTATCTGTTCCGAAATCATCACAGCCTGCTTGTCAAGAAGGCTCTTAACAACCACCAAAACATTTTTCAGCCCGGTGAGCTTTTCTATCTCCTGAACGCTGAGTTTCTCATTGTCACCAAAAGCATGCAATACTTTCAGCTCTCTATCTTTCAGTCTGTCATCTTCATCCTCTACAAACTCCTCATTCTTTGTAATGATTGTTTCGCTCTCAAGCTTCATTCCCGTTGGAATTGCAGCTTTATATACTTCGCCCACACTGCACATATAATAAGAGGATATCCATTCCCAAAACTTTAATTGCGGATGTCTTAAAATTGGGTGCGGGTCAAGTATGGCAAATATCTCTTTAGTTTCATAAAGAGTCGGCTTAATTCCGTGAAGGAAGACAACAATTCCGGTATAAAACTTCTTCTTACCAAAAGGCACAATAACTCTCGACCCACAATGCACACTGTCAATCATATCCTGAGGTATTATGTATGTAAAATAGCCTTTTAAAGGAAGAGGTAATATTATATCGGCAAAATTCATATTCTATATTTACAGTTTAAAATTAAAAATCAGCAAACAAATCTAAACGAACATTGATGTTTGATCTGACTCCCGGTTTTAACTCTCCATTTAACAAAATAAACCCATTGTCGTCGACTTTTACAAGAGAAGCTCCCGCCCTTTTTAAATCAGGCGAAGAGGTTGTTAAATTCCATTCATCTTTATCAAAGTCATAAGTTATTAAAAACCTATTGAAGTTGTAATAATCTTCATCCTGCTTTAGATACTCCTGTTTTTCTTCATTAAGTCTTTTAAAATTCAGAGAGTCTATGCCGGCATCTTTAAGGACATATTCTCTTTCCAAGGCATTAAGAAACACCTTATCATTTACACCACCCATACAGACAGCCCGGTTTCCCTCGAAAGTGGCGCCAAAAGCTCCTACAAATGCAAAAGGATTAGTTACCTCCTCACCATAAATGTCAACTGAAAATTGATCATTAAAGGCAGGAACTTTAGCCTTATCCCATCTATTTTTATTGCAATTAAAAACTAAAGGAGTAGGAAATAACGAAGGATGTTTATGCAAATCTATATTTCCCGGGAAAAAGCCGCCAAGAAGAATAAATTTGTTTTTCCCTCCAACACACAAAGGCTGAACTCTTGCATCACCCGGAAATGGCTCAATCTCTTTCCAATGACTTTGGTCGTGGTTTAAATCAAAAGAAAAGACTCTGTTTGAGGGTTCGCCATCAACATTGCCTCCCATTACATATATTTTATCTTTAACCACACAGCCTGCCATATTATCCATTCTTACCGGCAGCGACTCAAACGGTTCTATATTAAGTTCTCCATCTGAATATGTAACTTTAAAAGCATCCGCTTTTGAAGAATCGCTGTTTACGCCGCCTATAATATAAAGTGTATTATTATGATTTACGCTCACTCCATATCCCAACGGAAAGGGCAAATCGCCAAGTTTTTTCCATTCTGATGAATTTTCATAAGGAGCTTCCAGCCCATAAACAGAAGAATAATAGACTTTACTCCCACCCTCCGAGACAGGAATATCAGGGAAATTGCAGCCCCCCGCAAAAATAAGCATATCATTGCTTATGCCGGCAAATGCTCCCGACACCCCTTTTGAAAACCCTAAAGAATCATTTTCCACAGTTGGAATCGTTCTGACAGAGAATGAAGAATGTTTTGTTGTCTTTTTATTGAAAATTAAATACCCCAATAAGATAACTAACAGTGCAATAACTAAAATCTTTACTATCTTCATAATACGTTGAATTATTAATATTTTGACTTGTTATGCGAATATACAAGACCGGCAATCTCTTCATGAGTATTTATATCCACAAAGTTAAGAGAAAACATCCATTTTTGAAGTCTTATCTCATTGCTTGAGAAATTGCCCACAGGCAGTTTTAAAAGGACCTTGTTCCAGCCCTTTTCAAGAGTCACCTCAATGGGTTCACGGGACACAAAGTTTTCATTTTCAAGAGGAGTCTCATTGCTCTTAACTCTGTGAGTTGAGCTCCATTTGGGAGCCTCAACTTCATTATTGTTAATCCAAACCCGGCTCTTCTTATAATCCCATTTACCATTTTCAGGAGCAAGATCCATTTCAGAACGGCTGTAATTCTGAGTCTCTATCCAAACCCCTGCTTTCACTTTTTTGTCAGAATAAACATAGGTATATGCATAGGCTGTATGGTTTGGTTTTGGGTCTTTATAAAAAGCAGGTATAAGGCTGCCCCAAACATGACGCAGATAAAAGCCCGCACCTCTTGCCTGATTAACATTATAAATCCTGCCATTACAGGTATAAGAATCCTTTATCTCAATTTCCGGTTCAAAGCTTTTCTTCAGATCGCCGTCATTTGGGAACGCATCCGTTATGTTCCATGTCTTATTGGTTTGCTTAAAATATATAAAAGGCAATCCCTTAAAGAATTTATTCTTATGATATAGAAGACGGCTTTCAAAGTTTTCAAACTCATCATAAACCGCATTCTTCTCAAAAGGAATGTTTACCCCCTGTTTGTCAAAATATTCGTTTCCGCCGCCTCTCCAAGCTCTGTCGGCAAGAGCAAGAGCAGATGGATAAAAGTTGTTTTCAAGCAGTATTTTTTGCTCATCGGGAATATATCTGTCATGCCAAAGAGCCACAATGCAGCCCGCTATGTCGTCAGAGCCCTCATCGACATTATATATCTTACTGTTAAAAAGAGAAAACACATCACCAAACAAATCATAATGGTTCAAATAGTGCAAACGTGAATCTATCGCCGGTATACCCTTTTGCGCCTTTCCTCTATAGCTCCAAAGCTGAGTCATATCTATCTCTCCGGGTTTATAATTCCAGCCCGGATTCCAGGAAATCACTTTCTTTCCTTTTCCCCTAATAAAGCTTACCATTTCAGGAACAAAATCCTTATTGGTAAACTCAACCTCATCGGTGCCTATATGAATATACGGCACATCAAAATTGTCGCACACCTCTTCAACCAATAGTTTTAGAATCTTCATTCCCTCAGGGCTTTGCATGTCATGACGGAAAGTTTTCTTAAAAGCCTCGCTGTGTCCCGGCATATCTATTTCAGGAATGAGAGTAACATGTCTTTCTTTGCAATAATTTACCAAATCACGCGCCTCCTCAAGAGTATAATATTTACCACGCATTCTAATAGTATTGACACTGTCATTCAGCATCGGGAATATTTTGCTTTGCAAACGCCAAGATTGATTCTCAGTAAGATGCCAATGAAAGACATTGATTTTATATTTAGACAATATATCTATTTCTTTTTTCAACTCATCTACAGATATATAAGTTCTGCCTACATCCTGCATAAATCCCCTTACTCTAAAAGAGGGCCAATCTACAATATCTGCACATTTTATGCCGCCTTTATTGTCTGTGAGCTGTCTTAATGTCTGAACTGCATTAAATACCCCGTGTTGGCTTTGAGCATAGATATCAATTTTATTTCTTGAAATTTTTATTTCATAACCCTCTGTTTTATTAACGGCTGCCTTTTCAAAATCCCCGAATTTTATTGAAATTTTGTTTGAAGCCTTTTCGCTTATTTTTCCTCCAATCTCCCCTATAAAAGATTCAACTATCGAAATACTGTCACCAACTATACTTACATTTTTTGCATTAAAACTTCCATTGTTATATTTTATGCTTTTCGGAAGTGGCAGAAGACAGCTCTCTGCAAATGACACTGTCCAAAGGGATAGAAATAGAAAAACAAACGTTAGTGACTTCTTCATTTAGTTTTAATTTAAATTTTCAACATCAAGGTAGAAAGGTTAGACAATTTAAAAGTGGCAACACAATATGTTTTGCTAATATATTAAAAACTTCATTATTTATAAGTTTTCAAATGAAAACATATTGTCATATTCATAAAATCATTTAATGTTGAAATACTAAAAAGAATATGTTAAGGAATAAAACTTTAAAGAAATGAATCTAAGCTGCAATAAAAAGCCCCTGAAAATATTTGTGTAATATTTTCAGGGGAAATATTTTAGGTTGTCATATTAAAAAAAAATCCAACTCTATTTTTATAAAAACTTATATCAATTTTATACTATAAATGTAAAAATGTTTATTGATATATAAATCAGTATTAACAGTGCTATTACAGCTGCCAAAATATATTTATTTTTTATTAATCCTACTGCCACAACACACAATCCTATCAACAGGAATATTGAGGCGGGTGCCCAATGCAGCAACAACAATATAATGCTGATTATTGACACTGCTGAACCTGTAATTAAAAGAATTTTATTCATAATTATTATATTTAAGAATTAAAATGAATGCCGTCCGGTACTTCCAGCTGAAGATCCTAATATGGAAGAAAATTCTAATTTATAATTAAGCCCCCACAATCTATTTCTTCATAACCTATTAATGAAATATTAATATCAGAAAGTTCACTTGGTGGTGAAACTATTATGCTATTTATTTGGGTTTTCCATAAACTATTATTAGACTCTGAATCCTTAGATACATCTTCACAGCTTACTATTAGAGGTAAGATGCATATACTCAAAAATATTAAATTTTTCATGTTTTAATTTTTCAGTTACTTTAATTTATTAAATATTTTTGAATATAATTTGCATAATACACCAACTTTCTTATTATTGTTTATATTTATAAATGTAATATTAATTATTTACAAAAAGCCAATCTTTAGCACTTTTAACATTTTAATTTTCTTTCAGTTACGCTAAAAATATATAGTTCCGCCCAACTGCCAGTTTCTTGTTTTTGAATCAAAATGTTTAAAGGCATTTGAAAGGCCTGCATTGTAAGATAATGATACCTGCACTTTATTGAAAAACTCAATTCCTGCACCTACATTATAAACAACATTGGTACCGTTGAAATCTATATTATCAACCAAATCATTCCATGCGTCTTTTATATTGTCACCGACTCTAACGCTAAATTCCGGACCTGTAAACACAAAGGGAGTGATTTTAGGAATTGGCAGTTTCCATTTCAAATGAATTGGCAAAGAAAGGTAATCGACATTTATCTTATCATAAGAATTAACATCGCTGCTCAGCCTTGAATAAAGCAAAGAGCCCTCAATTCCAATCTTAACAACAGGAATCATAAGTTCAAGAGTCGGGCCGACAAACCATCCTGTCGATGACGAAACATTTTTATCCTCAATGTCCAACTTTGAAAAGTTTGCTCCTCCTCTTACTCCAAGTTTAACCTGAGCAGTGGCGGCAAATGTTATTGACAAAAGAATCAACAAAAGTAGGATAGGTCTTCTCATTTGAATTGTTATTAGTGATTATTTAAAAGAATATCTATTTGACATATAGTTTTGTTGTTGCGCTCCATGCATCACCACCCTCTAAAACTCTGAAACCGGTAATATCAGCATCGAGAGAAAGATTGGGAGCATTGATTGCCCAAGTCTGAGGCTCAGCACACATATAGCCTTTGTCGCCGCCGTTATTCCAAACAGTCCAATGACCAAAACAATCGTCTGTTTCATAAAAAACAGCATTGCCTGTCTTTGTGTTCTGGAAAATTGCACCATTATACTCTTTCCCGTTCATAAAGATAGGTTTATTTGTAAAGCCTTTCTCTATTGCCTCGCCCACGGGGTTCATTCCATCACCTCTCAGCTTTGTAAACTCACCTGATATTGCGAGCAATTTTTCTGTTGGGAGAGTCCTTTCATTAAGTTCCCACTCCTCACCTGCTGAGAGCCACATCTTATATTCACCCTTTCCCTTCTCAAAAGGGATATTTATAGGGGTGTGAAAACCGACTCCCAAAGGCATCTCATCTTCACCATCGTTGATAAAGGTGATTGTATGGGAAAGCCCCTCAGAAGAAAGCATCACATTAATTCTGCACTGAAACAGATGAGGGAAATTTTGATAAATGCCGTCATTGATCATATTTGAAAAAAATGCAGCTTCAACCTCAACGCTGTCCTTATTGATTTCTGTTCTTGTAACTGTAAAGGGAAGTGATTTTAATATGCCGTGATGATAGCAATTCTGATTTTGAATTGTGATCGGGTAGTGATATGTCTTCCCATTCCAAGAATATATTCCATCTGCAATTCTGTTTGGCGGGAAAAGCACAGGAATGCCGAATATCTGCGGACGGCTGAAAAATGTTTCCATATCCTCTTTCCGGGGAGAATGGAGAATGTCGATGCCTTTGTCGGTATTTTTTAAAGATACCACATTTGCACCCATCGAAGGGATCATTATCGACGAATAACCTCCTGCTGAGAACTCCACGCTCTCAACGCCATTGTATGTGCTTTTCCTGATATACATAATGTTTTATTTTTTGTTTGTTATAAATCGTTTAAATATTTATCTGTCGGACTTTTGTATGTTTTTATTTTTAAATGTAATAACATTTTGTTCAAATGAATGCATTATTCTGCCATTTTTTAAAAACAGATCTTTCCTGACCGTCATTTCATAGCCTGATTTGCTCTGCTTTTGTAAAAATTCAGGGTAAAATTCCACACATTTTAAATGTTAAATATGCACATCTCATATATACTTCAGTTAATATAAAAACAGGATTTTAAACAGCAGAAATACATTAGTCTTCTAAATTTTGACATTTATCTAAAAAACAAAACCGAAAATTCTTTTACATCATTAGCTATCAGACATTTACCACCATATAAATTATTTCATTTTTAGTTTTCAAGATTTTCATCAGTCATTTTATAATTTTGATTGAGCAAAAAAAAATTTTGAACTAAGAGAATTAAATTTTAATCAGTCATTTTGAGTAAAAACATGAGTATTTTGGTAAAATCGAAGAGCAAAAAATGAGTTGTGATAATTGACATAAGAAAATCATTGATACTATTTACACAAGAAAGGCTGACACTATGTGTTAACAAAATAAAAATAAGCACTTAAAATATCAATGTGGATAAATAATAAATGGACACCTCCGGAGGAAGCATTTCCCATTAAAAAAGTCTGTACATGCTCTTCAAATATACAATTTATTTATAATACAAACAAATATTCAGGCTGTAAAACATTCACATTTCATCGATATTTATATCAGAAAGCGGAATGATAATATATAATTGTTTGGAGATAAAGTTTTGCCTGCTATCTTTATGAAAAATTTATTAGCCTAAGCGCTTCAATTGAGGATAATGCCTTAAAGATTAAAACGACAATCTTACAATGAAAAAAATCGCACTATTAGCAGTTTCGCTTTCCATGGCATCAGCCATATTTGCAGTAAATGAAAAACAAGAGAGTATTGTGAATAAAGCTCCAACTATTATTCCGGCAATTCAAAAATGGGATGGTTTGACCGACACTCTTTATTTTTCAGGCAACTACAAAATTAAAATCAACAACAGAAAAGAACTCGATGCCACTTCGAGAATTCTTGAGAGTGATTTAAAAACCATAAAAAATTTAGATTCAGCAGGCAAACAATTTACCATTGAATTAAATCTTAAGCCTTCGGCAAAATTTGAAAACGACGAGGCATACACAATAAATATCCAAAACAAAAAGATTGTTATTACAGGAAAAACCAAAAAAGGTGTTTTCTGGGGAACAAGAACATTGATGCAGATGCTTTTTGTTGGAAACAATAAAATTCCTTGTGGAGAAATATATGACTTCCCTGAATATCAGAGCCGTGGATTTATGATTGATGCAGGAAGGAAATTTTTTACAATTGATTATCTAAAAGACTATATAAAGATACTCTCCTATTACAAGATGAATGAATTTCAGATTCATCTCAACGACAATGGCTTTCCTCAATTTTTTGACAACGACTGGGATAAAACCTATGCGGCTTTCAGGCTTGAGAGCGAGACATTCCCCGGTCTTGCCGCTAAAGACGGACATTACACAAAGGATGAGTTTAGGGAACTGCAAAAGATGGGACAGATGTATGGAGTAAACGTTATTCCGGAGATTGACATTCCGGCTCATTCTCTTGCCTTCACACATTACAAGCCGGAAATAGGTTCCGACAAATATGGGAAAGACCATCTTGACCTATACAATCCTGAGACATATTACTTTTGCGACGCTCTTTTAAGGGAATATATTACAGGCGAGGACCCTGTTTTTATCGGACCTGATGTGCATATTGGAACAGATGAATATGACGCTAAGGAATCTGAGAAATATCGTGAATTTACAGACCGATATCTTAAATATGTTGAGACTCTTGGCAAAAATCCAAGGATGTGGGGAGGACTTAGATGGCTTAAGGGTGAAACTAAGGTAAAGGCTGATAATGTTGTTGTCAATGCATGGTCGTATGACTGGGTTGATCCATTCAAATCACTTGATGATGGCTATAAGCTTATTTCAACCTGTGACACTTGGCTGTATATTGTGCCGGCAGCAGGATATTACCGTGATTACTTGGATGACAAATGGCTGCTTGAAAACTGGAGGCCTGAAATGATTAACTCAAAGGAAACACTTCCTGACAATACCCCGGGGCTTTTAGGTGGGATGTTTGCTGTTTGGAATGACCATTGTATGAATGGCATTTCTCAACACGATGTGCATTTAAGAACTCTGCCCGCTGTAAAGGTGCTTGCCCAAAAGCTTTGGAGAGGCAAAAATCAGGACTACGATTATGAAAGCTATAAAAATCTCTCTTTAAAGCTGCCTGAGGCTGTCGGTGTTAACCGCTTGGCTATTGTCAGCAACAATGATGAAGATTTAAAAAATATTCCAAGTTTTAAGGAGAGTGAACATTTTGACGGACAAAAAAGTATTGCCACCAATATTAAGGAGTTAGGTTATGGATATAATGTTTCATTCGACATAAAACCGGAGAAGGACAATCGTGCAAACACTGTTATTTTCAAGAGCGATGACAGCAGGCTGCTTTTAAACTGTGACGACTCAGGATGTCTTGGTTTTGAAAGGGACAACTATTATATAAAGTTTGCTTATTCTCCAAAACCGGACAAATGGGTTAATATCCGCATCGAGGGAACATCAAGAGGAACAAACTTATATGTTGACGGAAAACTTTATGAAAAGCTTGAGGACAAGCGTATGCGCTCATCTTTAAACAAACACAAGAGGTTTGATTATATGAACATTGTTCAGACTTTTGTTTTCCCGCTTCAACAAATTGGAGATAAAGAAAATGGATTTAAGGGTGAAATGAGAAATCTGAAGATCGATACAGGAAGTAATTAAATTGATTTTTTTAAAAAGATATTTATTTTCTTAAGCCATCAAGCCTATATCGAGGGTTAAAGCCCCAAACGGCAAATACAGTTATATTTAATAATTGTATTTACACATTATGCTTTAATTGATTTTTAGACTTGGCAAACACACAATCACATTTTACAATGCAGACAAAAATTTCAGTTAACAGAAACATTTTTCTTGACTTTTTAAAAGTTCTTGCAATTTTTTTGGTAGTTGCCAATCATTGTGTTGACAATGTCACTCCTATTGAAAGGGCAGAGCCTTGGTATAATATGTGGGGAAGTATTTACAACTCATTTACCAGACCGGCAATTCCACTTTTTGTAATGGTAACTGGAATCTTATTATTGCCTGTAAAAATAGGTATGTTGGATTTCTACAAGAAGAAGACCTCGAGATTGGTTATTCCTTTTTTGTTTTGGTCAATATTGTACAATTTATTTCCATGGATAACCGGACTTCTGCACTTGGAGCCAAATATCATAAACCTGTTTTTTAAATGGGTTGAACCAACGCAGGAATTTATTCCCTCTTTAAAGAACATCCTTATGATTCCATTTGGATTTTCATACTATGCAATACAAATGTGGTATGTTTACATGCTTATTGGATTGTATTTATATCTTCCAATATTTTCTGCATGGGTGGAGAAATCCACAAAGAAGGAGCAGCAAATATTCCTGATAATATGGTTTATATCTCTATTTATTCCATATTTGAGAAACTATTTAATGAATGATCTATGGGGCGTGTGCTCTTGGAATGAGTTTGGATTGCTGTATTATTTTGCGGGATTCAGCGGATATATGCTTTTGGGCTATTATTTGATGAACAATACTATCCGGATAACAAAAATGAAAAGGTACCTCATCTCATTCTTTAGTTTCATTGTGGGGTATTTTATTACTTTCATTGGATTTAAACAATTATCAGGTGTTGAGGGACAATCAGAGGCTTTGGTAGAATTATTCTTTACTTTTTGCAGTCCAAATGTAGCCCTGATGACTTTCGGAATATTCTTTGGTCTTCAAAATATCAAATTCGATAATATATCTGTCAATAATATAATAATAAAATTTGCGGGGGCTGTTTTTGGAATATGGATGTGTCATTATTTATTTGTCGGACCTATATTTCTATTGTTTGCACAGTTGAGCATCCCCGTACTTATAAAGTTGCTGCTTTCCACTATAGTTACTGTGATTGTAAGCTTTTTGTTGGTAATCATAATTAAAGGCAGCGGCAGAATAGGGAAAAAAATAATGGGCTAAATAGATTTTTTATTTTGTGCCGGGAAAAGAATACTGAATATTTTATGTTCTTAACAATCTTATCTGCAGATTAAATACGCAAACAAAGATTTAATATATTCTAATAAAATAGTTTTTGAAGAAAATATACTTTTTATCTATATCTTTGAATAAGATAAGCGGCGCCTCGTCAATAACAATTTGAAAGCCGATGCTTTCTATTGTTTATTGAACTCGGCTTGCATTATCTTTGAATAAGATAAGCGGCGCCTCGTCAATAACAATTTGAAAGCCGATGCTTTCTATTGTTTATTGAACTCGGCTTGCATTATCTTTGAATAAGATAAGCGGCGCCTCGTCAATAACAATTTGAAAGCCGGCGCTTTCAATTGTTTATTGAACTCGGCTTGCATTATCTTTGTAGAAATTTATAGGAGTGCAATTACGTAATCCTTTGTAAACAACACGAAATTTTGTATGAAAGATATTATCTTATCAAGACAAGAAAATGAAAAGACGATATTGGTTGGGCTTATAACAGCTTCCCAAAATGAGGTTAAAGCCAATGAATATCTTGATGAATTGGCCTTTCTTGCAGAGACTGCAGGGGCTGAGCCTGTAAAGAAGTTTCTTCAAAAAATAGATCAACCAAATTCCGTAACATTTGTCGGAGTTGGCAAACTTGCAGAAATAAAACAATATATTGATGAGAATGAGATTGAGCTTGCAATTTTTGACGATGACCTTTCGCCAAAACAGCTTAAGAATATTGAAAATGAACTTCAGATAAAAGTTCTTGACAGAACAACTCTTATTCTTGATATTTTTGCCGCAAGAGCCCAAACAGCCACTGCAAAGACTCAGGTGGAACTTGCCCAATATCAATATTTATTGCCACGACTTACACGCTTATGGACTCACCTTGAACGACAAAAGGGAGGTATCGGTATGCGTGGTCCGGGAGAGACTCAGATTGAGACCGACCGCCGTATAATTCTTGACAAAATCAGCAGATTAAAAAATCAGCTGAAAGATATCGACAAGCAAAAGTCTGTTCAACGAAAAAATCGAGGCAAGATGGTAAGGGTTGCTTTGGTTGGTTATACAAATGTTGGAAAATCTACGCTTATGAACCTTTTAAGCAAGTCGGAGGTTTTTGCTGAAAACAAACTTTTTGCTACTCTTGACACAACAGTAAGAAAGGTTATCGTGGATAACCTGCCTTTTCTTATGGCTGATACTGTAGGTTTTATTCGCAAATTGCCAACTCATCTTGTAGAGTCTTTCAAGTCAACACTCGACGAAGTAAGAGAGGCAGATCTTTTGGTTCATATTGTAGATATATCACATCCTACATTTGAGGACCAAATAGAAGTTGTAAACAAAACATTGAATGAAGTTTGCGGTGCCGAACATAAGCCGGTGCTTCTTGTTTTCAACAAAATCGATGCCTATAGGCATGTTCCAAAAGATGAAGACGATTTAAGCCCGATAAAAAAAGAGAATATATCTCTTGATGAGCTTAAACAGACCTATATGTCAAAGTTGAATGACAATTGCATTTTTATTTCTGCAAAGAATAAAGAAAATATTGATGCCCTTAAGGATAAACTTTATGAGATGGTTAAAGAAATACATATCCAACGTTTTCCTTACAATGACTTCCTATTTCAAAAATATGATGAAGAGTCGGCTGAAGAACAAGATGTTTAGATAAAATTTTATATAACTATTCGAGACATTTGCATTAATCGAAAAATACCTAATAACTCAAAGTTATACTCTCCCGTTTTATTTCTAATGATTGTACATAAGAAATAAAGCGGGATTTTTTTATTCCTCAACAAAGCAAAAGCTTTAATATCACCCGGGTTAATTTTTTATAATTGTTACTTAAAGAAATAATTTATTTTATTATTAAAACCAATTTTTGTATATTAATTTAATTATCAAGCCTAATTAACACAATTTAAATCATAATATAACTATCAGATAGTATATTAGATTAAAATATTTCATCATCTTTGCCATAATACAAATCTATTAATTAATATCATTTTTCCATTTTCGTTAAACCATCAGGAGTAAGCAACAAAAGTCAAAGATTTTAGCTTAAAGAGAAAAAGACCTAAACCAAAGTTATCTCTATTATGCGCAAATTAAAAAGTTACGCCGGTTAATGACCTATATTAAATCATTCAATCATCAGCGGACCATCTTGTCTGAAAAAGTGCATCTCCATTATGTTTAATTAATTTAATAACTTGATAAATGAAGCGATCAATCAACCGTGAGCAGATCTTAAGACCTGCACTATTTTTGTTTGCAATGATGAGCTTTTGCCTCGGAGTTTCGGCGCAAAGTCTCAGCATTACGGGGACAGTTTGGGATGAGACAGACTTTCCTATTATCGGCGCCAATGTGATTATCAAAGGTACAACGACAGGTACCGTTACCGATTATGATGGTAACTTTACATTGAACGATGTGCCTGATGGCTCAATTCTTACCTTCTCCTACATTGGGATGACACCGCAGGACATAGAGTTTAAAGGACAAAAGAGCCTTAAGATTGTTCTTGTTGAGGACACAAAAGTTCTTAACGAACTTGTGGTTGTAGGTTTTGGTTCTCAAAAGAAAGAAAATCTTACCGGGGCTGTTTCTCAGGTAAAGATGAGCGATGTTTTGGGCGACCGTCCAGTAACAAATGCCATGAGTGCTCTTCAAGGCACAATGCCGGGACTGCAAATCTCCGGAGGTTCATCACCGGGCCAAAGCAAAAGCTTTAATATTCGTGGAACTACATCAATCAACGGAGGCTCACCTCTTGTATTGATTGACAATGTACCGGGAGATATTGACATGCTTAACCCTGAAGATATTGAAAGTGTATCAATCCTTAAAGATGCAGCCTCTGCCGCTATTTATGGAGCACGCGGTGCTTTTGGTGTGATCTTGGTTACTACCAAAAAGGGTAAAAAAGGAGAAAACATTCAGATCAACTACAACAACAATTTCGGATTCCAAAGCAGTATTAACCGTACAGAGCAGGCAACAGCCACTCAGTATCTTAAGGCTTATGCTGACGCACAGTTTAATTCAGGTAAGTATTGGACAGGGCAGGATATAAACAAGTGGATGGAGTATCTGACTCTATACAAAAAAGATCCTACTCAATTTAAGACTTACGGCGATGGCGTTTATACCGATGAGGATGGCGTAAACTATTATTTGAATGAGAAAAACCTTTACAACAACATGCTTGAAGATTATGGCTTTATGCAAAGTCACAATATCTCGGCAGCAGGAGGAACAGAAAAAGTTTCTTATCGTTTTTCTTTGGGATATAACGATCAAAAGGGTATTCTTTATACCGACAAAGACAGTTACAAACGTCTTTCTGCAAGTTCTTATGTATCGGCAGACCTTACTCCATGGTTGAACCAGTCTATTGATGTAAGATTTTCACGTTCACATAACAATCTGCCTTATGACACACAGGGAACTCTTTATAAAATGAATCAAATTTCATTGTACCCTGAGGGAGAATTGACATTGGCAGACGGGTCATCACTAACGACAAATACTCCACGTAACATTCTTATCAATTCGGGTACTAATAATACTATAATCGATAATCCGAGAATTTTGTCAAAGACAACAATCAAACCTATGAAGGGTTTTGATGTTGCTTTTGAATATACTTTCGACAAGAAAGTTTATGACAACAAAAGATATAATGCACCATATGCTTATACAACAATAGAGCTTTCGAAGAAACTATCTGCGACAAACTCTATTTATGAAAACACTAAATACACTACCGATTACAATGCCATAAACTTGTATGGCAGCTATGGATTTAATGTTAAGGATGATCACAACTTTAAAGTTATGGCAGGTTTCAATCAGGAATCGAGCGATAAAGAGCAGCTTTATGTGAAACAGCTTAACATGATCAATGAAGATAAGCCTTCTATTAGTGGTGGTACCGGCGAAACGACAGCTAAAGACACCTACACTCAATATGCTGTAAGGGGCGCTTTCTATCGTTTGAACTATGATTACAAAGGAAGATATCTTGTAGAAACTAACGGCCGTTATGACGGTTCGTCTAAGTTCCCGACAAAAAACCGTTTCGGCTTCTTCCCCTCTCTATCTTTGGGATGGAATGTTGCTCAGGAAAGCTTTATGAAACCTACCCAAAACTGGCTTGGAGAATTTAAGCTTCGTGCTTCTTGGGGTCAGGTTGGTAATCAGGCTATCGATCCTTATCAATACATGCCTGAAATGGATGCTGTTCTTGCCGATTGGATTATTAACGGTCAGCAACCAACAACGCTGACTAAACCGGGACTTGTTAGTGATAACTTCACTTGGGAAACTGTAGAGACTCTTGACTTTGGTTTTGATGCTTCGATGTTTAACAACAGACTACGTACAACTTTCGACTGGTATATACGTGACACAAAAGATATGCTTGCTCCGGGATTGGAACTTCCGGGTTCCGTAGGTGCCGAGGCTCCTCTTCAAAATGTTGCCGACTTAAAAACTAAAGGTTGGGAGCTTTCTTTAAGCTGGAGAGATAAAATTGGTAAAGTTGGTTATAACATTGGCTTGAATCTTTACGATTCTCAAACTGAGGTTACAAAATATAACAATGCTTCTGGCGTAATCACAAATTCAAGCGGAAGCAACAACTATTATACAGGTTATAAAGTCGGTCAGATTTGGGGATATGTAAGTGACGGCTATTATACGGTAGATGATTTTACTGATCTAAACACTTGGACTCTGAAAGACGGCGTTGCTTCTATTCAAGGGGTGAATGTTCGTCCCGGAGATGTAAAATTCAAAAACTTAAGAGACGACGCAAACAGCAAAAACCAAATTGATGCAGGAAATTCGACTCTTGAAAACCTTGGTGACAGAACTATCATCGGGAACTCACAGGCACGCTATCAGTATGGTATCTCTGCAGGTGTAAATTATAAAGGATTTGATCTTTCTTTCCTTTTCAATGGTGTAGGGAAACGTGATTACTGGGCTTCCGGCGACCGTATCTGGGGATTCAATGAAGGACGATTCGGGACAATCTTCTCTGATCAGCTTGATTATTGGCAGCCAATCCAGACTTCCGATCCTTCTCAACCGGGATATTATGAAGCGATTAATCCAAATGCCAAGTTCTTCCGTATTTACAATGAAAGAGAAAACTCAAATTCAAATACAAGAACTCAATCAGGATATCTTCTTGATGCATCTTATCTTCGATTGAAGAATGTGACACTAAGCTATACATTCCCTAAAACAATCGTTGAGAAATTTAAACTTGGCGCTCTTAAAGCATTTGTATCCGGTGAAAACCTTGGCACTTGGACAAGTCTTCCGTCAGGTTATGATCCTGAACGTTTGAGCTGGGGTTATCCTTTCTATCGCACTATCTCATTTGGTGTTAATGTGACTCTTTAAAAAAATTAGCGGCAGATATCTTTTGTCTGCCGCAAATACCAAAACAAAACGATTCTTTTTATGAAAAAATATTTATTAATCGCCCTTGCCGCTTCTATGGCAGGATTAAATTCCTGCAATGACGATTTTATGGAAAAGCTTCCTGTAGAATCGCAAACGCCTGCTTCGGCATTTAAAACTTATGAAAACTTCAAGACTTACAGTTGGTCTTTTTACAGCGTTTTTACCAGTTCTTCAATTCTTAGAAGAGCAGCCGGCAAACAGGGCTATGCTTCTGCACCTGCTTATTTAAGTGATGTGTTTGCAGGTTATCTGACAAGAAAAGGTACAAGTGCATACAATCCTTATGCTTTTCAAACTGTAACAAATTCAGCGACAGGAAACGGCTGGGACTTTACTGAGATTAGAAATGTGAATATAATGCTCGAACACATCAATGATTCAGAAATGACAGACTCTGAAAAAGAGCATTGGCGTTCGGTAGGTTATTTCTTCAGAGCTTACAGTTATATGGAATTGATAGCTCGTTTTGGTGATGTGCCTTGGGTTGACAAAGTTCTTTCAGACACAGAGACAGAAATCGCTTATGGTCCTCGTATTGACAGAAAAACTGTTGCAGATAATGTATTGGATGATCTTTTGTATGCAGAGCAATACATAAACGCCAATGGTGATGGAGCGAATACTGTAAACAAAGCAACTGTTCAGGCTTTAATCTCAAGATTTGCTCTTTTTGAGGGTTCTTGGAGAAAATATCATAATCTTGGCGATTATGACAAATACTTTAATGAGGCAATTCGCTCTTCGGAAGAGTTAATGAAAAGCTACCCAACTATAAATGCAAATTATGGTGAGGAGCTGACTTCAAATCTTGCTAAAATGGAGGGCATCATTCTCTTTAAAGAATATGACACTGATGCTTTAGGTCATACAACAAGTACTGTTGAAAGATCTTCCACTCACAATATTGAGATGCCTCAATATATGGTTGATATGTATTTGTGTGAAGATGGTAAAAGCATCTCAAACAGTTCTCTATATGAATGGGGAAATACTGACAAATCGATGTATTCAACATTTAGAAACAGAGACAAAAGACTGCTTTTAACCGTAACACCGCCTTATGAGGTAACAGATATAAATTCTTCCTCGGATTGGATTTATAACTCAAATGAAGCATCAAAGGAATTTATCGATATTGTTGGAGCTGCAACTAAAGAGGAGTCTTCTTCAATGCATAAAGGTTTGCCTTTGAAAAACCATGCCGGGTTGGTTCTAAAAAATATCCCTAATATTTCTACTAATTCTACAAAACCGTTTTGTGTTAGCAGAGGCGGCTATTATGTATACAAATATTATAACCTATGGGATAATCAATTGGAAAACAAAAATACTTTTGATGTTCCTTTGTTTAAGATGAATGAGGTTTTATTGAACTATGCCGAAGCTAAATATGAGGCTGGAATCTTCTCTCAAAATGTTGCCGATGCTACAATCAATAAACTTCGTGAAAGAGCCAATGTAGCTTCTATGCAGGTTTCAGAGATAAATGAATCATTTGATGAGAAGAGAGACCCTGAGGTCGATCCTGTTCTTTGGGAAATACGCCGCGAAAGAATCGTAGAGCTTATGGGTGAAGGATTCGGGTTCTATGATGTGAGAAGATGGAAAAAGGCTGATTGGTTTGTAAACAAACATCAATATGGTATGTGGATTCAAAAAAGCAAAATCGGTAACGGAAAATTGGTGAATGTCGATACTAAACTTCCTGATACTTCTCTTTCCGAAGGTCACATTTATTTGTTTGATGATCCGGTTTCTTCAGGTAAAGGATGGTTGGATAAATATTATCTTTATCAGGTTCCTACTAATGAAATAGCTCTTAATCCTGCTCTTGCACCAAATAACCCCGGATGGTAAAGATATCAATATTGATGATTTCTTTTTTTACGGATTGATTGCAAAATATATAAAACAGGACTTTAAATTCAGAAATAAAATACACTTGATATTAGAAAAATCCTGTCTGACAACTATTGTCATCGACAGGATTTTCTTTGCTTATAATTATAAATATGACTGCAAAAAAAGAGCGGGGAAATAAATCCCCGCTCTTTCTCTCTGTTTCTATCTAATATAGGCTAATATATTAACCTAAAAACACCTTTTAATCACAAATGGCAATATTATTCCTTAATCTTTAGAACTAATTCATAAAGACGTTTGCGCTGACCTGAACCATCAGGACGTTTATTCTCATTGATAACAATATATTGCTGTGGTTTAGAATAATCTCCGGGTTCTCCAAGAGTAGGAGCACCGTTTTGAGGTTTTACTGAACAAGCATTATAATCAGCAAGATTAAGAAGAAGAACAAGTCTTGACAAGTCTGTTGGATAAGTTGCACTCATAAAGCCTGATACGCCACTATCGGTGAATGGATCGCTAAACTCAGGAACAACAGCATCAGAAGAGAACTTAGAAGCTACAAAAATGTTTCCTTTGTTTGGAGAACTGTAAGTAACTTTTGCAGGAACCTCAATTGTAAGACGATAAAGCTTTCCTTCAGGAGCATTTGCATCATCAACCTCAGTAAGAGTTTCTGATACTTCTATTTCTCTTTTTCTTGCTATATAATCGACGTAAGGCTGTCCATTATAATAGATCTGACAAACTTTACCTTTCATTAATTCACGTGCCTCAACCAAAGCGGGATTTGAACTTAGGCCAACTTCATTATAAACCGATTCTGGCACCTCTTCAAATTCAATTCCGGACTCACAACTTGTGAAAGGGAGAATCATTAAAGCAGTATAAGCTAACGATTTTAATATTTTCATATTTAATGAGTATTTAATGTAATATTATTAATGCAGGAATGCCTTAGTAAACCTAAAAAAGGCATTCCAAATATTGTTTAATTAATGACAATTACTAAGAAGCCCATCCAGGATTTTGAATCAATCCTTTGTAGCTCTTAATCATTGTTTCATTGAATGGGAAGAAATAGTATTTAGCATCATCGAATACTTTTTTGTAGTAATCGTAATCAGCTTCCTGAGTTTTGATGATAGGAGTAAAATAACCCTCTCCACCCTCTTCTACAGGGTAACCATATTCTCCTTGTTCTTTTGACTCGATACCTTTACGGATAATAAGCAATTGACGAGGATTTCCATTCAATTCATCAACAGTAGTTTTTCCTTCAGCTGCAGACCAGCGAAGAATATCGAAATATCTCTGACCTGGAACCTCAAAAGCAAATTCAAGACGACGTTGGATTTTTAGTTCTTCCCAAATATCATGACCCTCTGCAGCGGCATCAAAATTGCTAAGACCTGCACGGTTTCTTATTTGATTGATCGGATCAAGAGCAAGATTCTGTTTGTTTGTCTTAATGGCAGCCTCAGCATAGTTAAGTAAAACTTCAGCATAACGGATGTTGAAATAACTTACTGTCTGTTGAGTTGTATTAATAGTATGATCTTCATTGGCAACCTCCTGCATATATTTTCTTGGATAATATCCTGTTATAGTTCCACAAGATGATTTACCTGTCGGAGCCTGCATCTTTTCAGTATAACGATATCCTGTTTGGAATGCACTGAATTGTTGGTTACTTGTTACTCCATCAGGACCAACAGTATTGTCAACCCAGGTATGTATTTCATTTCCTGCAAATTCAGAACCGTCGTAACTGCAAATAGCATAGAAACGCTTGTCACGATTTTCAAACATTACAGAATAATCAAGACCTTCTCCACTGAAATTTCCATCAGCATCTACAGTTCCGTTAAGAGAAGCAGCAACTTGTGAAGTTTCATACCATTTTTTCCATTTTCCATCTTGCTCATCTTTCTGAAGGAATAGATCTACAAGGTCTTGTGTAGGGAAAGCCGAACCACGAATATCAAGTTCTTTTGATTGGTCAAAATAGTAAGGTCCAAAAGCGGCATGACGGCTAACAGGATTAAAGCCTGAACGTTTTGAATCTTTAAACATTACAGGGAATATAGCTTCATCCATAGTATTTCCTAAAGATGAGTTGAACAACTGAGCATAATCAGCAGCCAATTGACGTTTACCAAGGACTTTAGAAGCAGCTTGGAAAGCTATCTCATAATAGCTTTGAGATGTTTTTGAGAATTCAACTAAAGTTTTGTCTCCATCCAAAGATGAAAAAGTTTTTTTCTCAGAAGCTTCAGCAGCACAACCGGCATACAAAGCTACACGTGATTTAAACGTATAAACAGCATCAATATTTACAAGACCTAATGTTGGAGTAAGACCTGATTGTTCGAAATACTCTATTGATTTATCAAGATCAGCAAGAATGAAATCAAAAAGCTCCTGACGTGAAGCACGAGGAATCATTGTTTCATCAAACACTGTTAGAGGTTTGTCTACAATTGGCACACCTCCCCAATAATGTTCCATATCAAAATATTGCCATGCACGGAAAAAATAACTTTCTCCCAACATTTGGTTTAATTTAGACTCTTCAAGACGAGGAACACCCGGAAGACGCTGTATTGCAATATTTATTGCTCTGATTTTTGAGTAAGCGCCGGACCAAGGAAGAGTAACTCCTGTTACACCTGAAATATTATCATAGTTTCTTTTGTAGAAGCTTTCCTGACGATAAACATCCCAATCCTTTTCATAGTTTCCTATTGCATTGTCTGACCATTGTTCAGATTGGAAATAGTCATTTGATCCTGTTGTGGTGGAGTTCAAATATAAATTGTTTACATAAGAACGTGCTAATTCAGTATTTTGCCAGAAGTGATCTTCATCTACTTTATCTGACGGCTCAAGTCCTAAAGGATCACAAGAGCTCAAAAGGGAAACTAAAGCAATTGAAAAGGCTGCACCTTTAATAATTTTAGTTCCGAATATATTTTGAATTGATAGATTCATAAGAAATATGTTTTTTAAATTGTTATTACAGCATTCATTGATTATTCTTTGCTGCATTTAAACATAATCTGATTATTATTACTAAGTGATACTTTTAGATTATAGTGTTACAGTAACTCCAAAAGTATATCCTCTCTGTACAGGATAACTTCCTAAAGTTCCTCCTGTAGCATATATACTTGAACCTGTTGTAATAAATTCAGGATCACAGAATCCTTTCAAAGGATAGCTGTCTTTTGTTAAAGTGAAAACGTTTGTTGCAACAAAGCTTAATTCAAGGCCTTGAATATATTTCAAATTCTTCAACAATTGATTCTTCAAATCATAGCGAACACTGATATTTTTTAGCTTAATATAAGAAGCATCAAACTGCCAGCGGTCTACCATATTGTATCCCCAGCCATTTCCTTCTCCAACTGGAATTGGAAGAGATGCATCTGTATTTGGATTTGATGGCAAATAAGAAGATGAAAATGCATATTGTCCATATTTCCACATGTAAGACTGTTGGCTTCTTAATGGAGACGGTGTTGCACCGGTAACATTGGTTGCTCCCTGGAAGAACAATTCAAAGTCAAATCCTTTGTAATTACCTCCAAGAGTTAAGCCGGCAAGAGTCAAAGGAACTGAACCGGGGAAATTGTTGTAAACATAATCTCCATAGTTCAATACACCGTCACCGTTAACATCATCCATAATAAATGTACCTGGTGATTGATTTCTTGTCATGTGTAGGTATGAATTATACATCTGATCAAAAGATGAAAATAGTCCGGGCTTAGTTTGCCAAGACCAAGCATAAACAGCATCAGAAGTAGTGCGTTTTCCTAAATTGTTTAGGTTTTTATAGTACCAGTCTGTGTCTTGAGATGTATGACGAGTGATACGTTCATCCCAATAAGAATAGTTAACTCCTACATGATAGCTGAAATCAGCAATTTTATCCTGCCATTTAAGAGCAATTTCAAAACCACCTTTTCTTGAAGTTTCAAAATCAGCATTTATCTGAGGAGTATTTGGCATACCAAGAATATCAGTACGAATCTCTTCTTGATTCATATCCATTGCAGAACCGCTGTTAAGATAAAGGAAAGTATCAAAGTTTGCTTCCAAACGGTTGTTTAAGAAAGATACATCTAAACCACCATTCCATTGTTGAGATTTTGACCAAGTCAAATCATTTGCAACGTTTGATTCATACCAACCGACATTTTGATCCATATTGGTTCCTAAAAGCAATCTGTCTCCTGATTGAGCATATTGATTAATATATTGGAAAGCAGAACCAACTTCAGCACCTACTATACCAAATCCACCGCGAATTTTTGCAGAAGAAATAAATTCAGGATTAACATTTTCTTTGAAGAAATTTTCTTCACTCATCAACCAACCGACAGAAGCAGATGGGAAAGTTCCCCAACGTTTGTCCTTGCTATAGTTAAGAGATCCATTGGTATTAACATTAAACTGAGCCATATATTTGCCCGCATAATCATAAGAAATACGACCGATATATGAAGAAGAGCCCCATTTTCCTTCACCACCTTTTGCATCAACAATAGTTGCACCATTTTCAACCTGTTCTACAAAAGTTGTTGGGTAACCTTTTCTTTTTGCACTTGTAAAGTTGGTATTTCTAACCTGAGATTGGTAGTTGACCATTGCATTGAAATTGTGTTTACCAATGCTCTTTGCATAATCAATCTGGAAAATACCTGTTGTCAACAAATAATTTGACCAATATTGGTAAACATTTGCATTATCAGAGTTAAAAGCATTCTCAGCAGCAGCAACCGGAGAGCTGTAAACGCCTACCTGGTCATGATTGAACTGCTTGTTCATTGAATAGTTCGTATTGAAGTGAACATTTGCACTTGCAGATAGACCCTCTACCCAAGGCAAATTATACTTCAATCCCATATTTGTTTGGAATGAATAGCTCTTGGTATTGTTAAATCCTGTATTTAAAAGAGATTCTACAGAACCTGCTCTTCTTAATCCTGTACTCCATTGAGCAGGACGAGTTGGCATGATACTTCCATACATTGCATCGGTAAATACTGATTCACCTGCAGCAGGACGCTCTTTAGAGGCGATATTACCATTAACATTCAAAGTGAACTTAAGGCTTTTATCTGACAACAAATAAGAATCTGTATTCAAAATCAAGTTTATCTGCTCATATCCGTAAATCGGGCTGATACCTTGTTGATTCAAATAACCCAAACTTGAATAATATTTCAAACGGTCTGAACCTCCACGGGCACTGACATTAGTTTGATACATCGGTTGAACATGATCAAACATATCCCATGGATCATAAGTAGAATAATAATCCTGAATGTTTCCACCCTGCGTATAACGTGCGTCAAACAAGTTTTGAATATCCTGCAAAGAATAGTTCATTCCATATTCTTTATTTACAAGACCAGCCATATCCTGTTGAGAAACGCCCTTTTGCCACAAATATCCCATATAATATTTAGACAACTCAGTGTTGTTATAAGCAGGATTGGTTTGATATGAAGCTGCATAAAGATCATTCAATGTTTTAGCATAATCATATGAATTCATAACTTTAGGACGATAAGAAGGTGTCATTATTGAAACTTTCTGTTCAACAGTAATCTCAACCTGACCTTCCTGACCACGTTTTGTTTGAACAACAACAACACCATCAGAAGCACGAGGTCCATAAACAGCTGTTGCAGATGCATCCTTTAAGATTGTCATCGAAGCTATATCCGATGGACGAAGACGGCTAAAGAATTGTTCTCCCTGTTCTGTTTCCATTACAACATCATCAATTACATAAAGTACGTCGCTACCACCACGCACCCAAATCTTAGTCGACTCACCCGGAGCACCTGAAGACTGTTGAGTTGTTACACCAGTAACACGACCTCCAAGACCCTCTCCTAATGAAACAACAGGAAGTTTTGCAATTGTTTTAACAGGAACTGCCACTGCAGCTGCTGTCATTGTTTTAGCTTTTTGCACGCCGCCATAACCTGTTACAACAACTTCACTCAATTGTGTATTGTCTTCTTCAAGATTAACAGTTATCGGCTGACCGGAATACTTCACCTCTTTTGTTACGTATCCAATATACGAAATAACAAGTGTACTTCCGGATTTTACATTTTCCAATGAAAAGTGTCCATCAAAATCAGTTACAGTTCCATTTTGAGTTCCCTTTACCAATACTGTCGCACCGATAATTGGTCCCATAACATCATTTACTGTTCCTGTTGCCTTACCATCCTGCTGCATCAAACTTACAGTTTCCATTGCAGCTTCAGAAGCCGCAAAAGAAGGAAACGAATTGCATAATGTCAGAGCAAGAACCGATAAGCTAAGCGGTTTGTAGATTCTACTCATGATAATTAAAGATTAATTGAATTATTTGATCAATGTGTTGAAATTCGAAGGATTTCCATTATTAAAATCCTTCTGTTAAGGATTAGGTTAAATAGATAGTGACTTTATGTCATTATTCTGTTTATTTTAAGTTTTACAGTTGAATTATTTATTGTGTATTACAATAGTGTTGCAAATAAAATTATTTTTTTTTTAGGAAACAATATTTAAATGTTTTATTTTGTGCTAATTTATTTTAATTTTTTTCATTATTTAAAGTTCATTTCAGCATATTATTTTACATTAAAAAACATTTTGCTATATTTTTATTTTATGTACTTTCATTTTATTTAATTAAATTGATTAATCTGCATTTAATTAATATATTATCTTTGATTTTATGGAAAACCAAAAACACGCTTTACCGGCAATTTTATTGAATTATACAGATTGATTTTGAGTATTTTCACCATCAATATTGGTAATAAATTTTTTAACTATTATTTAATCATTATCATCACCTATATTGAAGCGACATAATTACAAATAAATATTTTTAATATATAAGATTCATTTTATTTATTAAAAACTGATACGAAAGCCAACTTTTCAGCAAATATTTAATTCCAAATATTATAGCAATTCAACAACTTGCCTCTTTTAATTATAATTTTGTTGTCTGCAATACATTTTGAACCGAAAATGTAATAAAGCATTATAATTTACCAAACATTAAACGAATGAATAACAGCACATTTACATTAGAGATGAAAGTAAGAGATTATGAATGCGACATGCAGGGAGTGGTCAATAATGCAATTTATCAGAATTATCTCGAACATACCAGACACGAGGCTCTTTTGTCATTGGGAGAGAGTTTTAATGATTGGACAGAGAAAAAGATATTCCCTATGGTAGCCAAAGCTGAAATTGAATACAAAACTCCTTTAAAAAGCGGAGACAAATTTAACAGTGAACTTTTCATTGAAAGAAATGGTGCAAGATATCTTTTTCATCAAAAGATATTTAGAAAAAATGACAACAAATTATGCATCAATGCCATTATACATATTATAGTTGTGCAAAACGGAAAACTGACAAGAGGTGACGAGTTTGCAAAAGTTTTATCGCCATTCATACATGACAAAGATTGATAACGAGACATATTATTCTATTCTGCTTACACAAATAAAGGGAATCGGACCTATTAATTACAATAGGCTGATTAATCATTACGGTTCGGCAGAATCAATTTTCAACAACATTGACGATATAATAAAATTGTATCCAAAAATCGGACTTTTATTAAAATCCCAAACATCAAACAATAGTTCTGCAAAGGAAAACACCGAAAAGGAGATGGCATTTATAGAAAAACACGGCATCTCAGCCATCTGCTTAACTTCCAATAAATATCCTTTTCGTCTAAAAGAGTGCTTAGACGCTCCGATAATTTTGTTTTTCAAAGGTGATTGCGATTTAAACTCAAACCACATAATAAGCATTGTAGGCACCCGCAAATCGACCTCTTACGGCACAATGGCAGTTGAAAACTTTATCAACGACATTGCAGCAAGAGTTGACGACTTAATAATCATAAGCGGTTTAGCCTACGGCATAGACGGCTGTGCCCATAGAGCTTCCATTAAAAACAATATTAAAACAATAGGAGTCCTGGCTCATGGACTTGACATGATATATCCATACACAAACAGGCAATTGGCGAAAGAAATGATCAGCTCGGGAGGACTTATTACTGAATTCCCGTCAAGCACCACTCCCAAAAGAGGAAATTTCATCTCCAGAAACAGAATTATAGCCGGAATGAGCGATGCAGTGATTATTGCCGAAACCGGCGAGAAAGGAGGTTCTATAATTACTGCCAATATAGCGCTGTCCTACAACAAGGACATCTTTGCATTTCCCGGCAGAATCAACGATAAGTACTCTTCAGGGTGCAACAATCTGATAAAAGAAAATAAAGCGGCTCTTATCGGCAGCGCCGATGACCTTATAAAACAGATGAATTGGAGCTCTGTTATTGATGATAAAAATCCACATCAGCTAAAAATTGAATTCGAGGCTGATAACGATGAAATGAAAGTAATTGAACTGCTTTCCAAAAAAGATGAAATGAATATCAATTTATTGGCTTTAGAGACATCACTTCCCATCAATCAACTATCCTCTATTCTTCTGGAACTCGAAATGAAGTATATTGTACGCTCTTTTCCGGGAGGTGTTTACAAACTTATAAAGTATTAGGATATTACTAATGATCATGATGAAACGGACACGACAAGTCCGCAGGTTTGAGAGTCTCATCAATTGAAATAGTTTTAGTTACCATATCAACAAGTGAAGTTATCTCATGCGAAACCATCAGTATTGTGGTGTTTTTATTTATCTCAGCCAAAAGTTCATAAAGTTTGGCTTCGAATTTCTTATCGATATAAGAATTTGGCTCATCTAAAATCAAGGCCTTTGGATTGCTTATTATTGCACGGCTAAGCATCACTCTTTGCATCTGCCCTCCTGAAAGAGATCCGATGGCTCTTTGTTTATAGTCAATCATTCCTGTAAGAGAGAGAGCCTCTTCCACCCTGACTTTTTGTTTCTTATCAATTCTTCCTGCCAAAAGCCTGCTATTCATCAGTCCTGAAAGCACGACATCAAATACAGAGATTGGGAAATTATGGTCAATATTGTTTCTTTGAGGCAAATATCCCATAGGAATTTTATCTGCTATTACACCATTCTCATAAAAATTAATTTCCCCTCCCATTGGCTTTATAAGGCCGAGAAGTGTCTTAACAAAAGTGCTTTTTCCTCCGCCGTTTGGGCCTATAATGCCTACAAAATCTTTTTCATCGACTATAAGATTTATATCTCTGATAACAGGAGCGCCACCGTAGCCTGCCGAAAGATTTTTCACCTCTATTTGCTTCATATACATAACTTTAAATAATGGGGGATTTTTTTAATTTGCAATAAGATAAATCACGTTATATTAATTTTGAGAAAGAGCATTTGCCGTTTTAATCATCTCCCCGCTCCAATTATAGCTAAGGGGATTAATTGTTACGACCTTACCTCCTATCTCATTTGCTATGACTTCAGCATTTTTCTTATCAAACTCCTCCTGTATAAAAACTACTGAAGTTCCCTCATCTTTTATTTCATTAATAATATTTTTCAAAGACATTGCAGAAGGCTCTTTTCCATCATTTTCAATGGAAAGCTGATTTAAATTATAATCTTTTGCAAAATAGGTCAAAGAGGGATGATAAATTACAAATGATTTATTAGAGACTGTGCCCATTATTGAATCAATCTTTAACTTCATCGATTCTATCTCTGCAGCCAATGCATTATAATTTGAAATATAATAATCCTTGTTGGATGGGTCCAAGTCTATAAATGCGTCAAGCATGTTCTTTGAAATGACAAGTGCATTATTGGGCGACATCCAAATGTGAGGGTCAACCCCTTCATGATGATGGTCATCTTCATGAGAACATTCATGCTCATTAGTTTCTATAAATTCAATATTTTTCGAGTTGTCAAAAAATTTCAAATCAGGGTAATTTGATTTCAACTTATCAGCCCAGACAATTTCAAAACCTATCTTTCCAATCATAAAATAAGCCTCGCTTTTACCTAAATCGATTAAGGTGGATGGAGACGGGTCATAGGATTCAGGACTGCTTCCTGCAGGCACCATTAGATTTATCTCATATTTATCGCCTGCAATCTTTTCAGCGAAATATTTTTGCGGTACAATTGTAACTGAGATTCTTTTCCTTTTTGTTTCAGACTTCGAACAAGATGAAATAACGCCAAACGTTAATAAAAGAAGAAATAATATTTTTAAGAGCTTCATATCAAATCAAGTATATTTTTAATCACCATATACTTACCCAACAATATTTTTGGAAAGGTGTTTAATTTAACGCCTTGACTTTATAGACTTTATCATACAGTGTATCAACAACTTCCTGAAACATGCGATTAAGATCTATTTTCCCGAGGCTCATAAGAATTAACTTCAACGACTCCCCTCCAATACGATATGGCGGCTGTATATAATGTAAATCGGACCAAAGATAGAAATTTAATCTTTCATAAAATGATATTCTTCTTTTTGACAGCTCATTGGTCGGCGGCTCAACCTCCAAAATTATCGGAAGAGGTATTATCTGATGAAACTTGTTTAAAGCAAATTTGCCTGCGCCTTTTCCTCTGTAAGATTCATCAATTGCAAAATGTTCAATATATATATATTTCATAAACTCCCAATAAGTTATAAAACCTATAGTTGTTTGTTCATCTTTCACTGCAACAATGTTAAAGTAGGGATCACTATTTAAAAGTTCCAACAAAAAATTGAAATCTCTTCTCTCATTTTCAGGAAAGGAATAGGTGTATATTTTTTCAATTGTTGAAACTTGAACTTTATTCTGAGTATCTATATATTCCAATGAATAGTTATTGCTCATATTCAAATTATTAATTATTAAATAAACAATGCAAATTTATTATAAATACATTCAGCACACCAATAAAATAAATTAATATATACATAATTAGTATAAATCAATTTATTGATTAACAGACATCTAATAAATTTTGGTGCAGCTTATTATACTTCGTTAAATGAATATATGAAAAAAATATTTATTTGTTATTCACCCTTTAAAATTACGAAATAAACAAATATAAACCAATTTAGTAATAAATTATAAGCCGGCGAATTGTTAATCGAATATTTAATTATTATTTTTGTATTATTATTAACAACAAAGTAATTTCTGCATGGCACATCATCAACTGGATAGTTTAGATTATAAAATTCTCAAGCTTATAGCGGACAACGCCCGCATTCCTTTTCTTGAGGTTGCTCGGGAATGCAATGTTTCAGGAGCGGCTATTCATCAAAGAGTTCAGAAACTCACCAATTTAGGGATTATCAAAGGTTCAAAATTTGATCTCGACACCAACAAGATCGGCTATGAGACTTGTGCTTATATGGGGCTTTACCTTCAAAATCCTAATCAGTTTCCCGAAGTTATAGAGAAGCTGAAACAGATTCCTGAAGTTGTTGAATGCCATTACACCACAGGTCAATACGATATGTTTATAAAAATATATGCTAAAAACAACAGACATCTTTTAAGCATTATCCATAACAAGTTGCAGCCTCTCGGCCTCTCGAGAAGTGAATCTTTGATATCTTTCAAAGAGGCATTTTCAAGACAGATTCCTATCGAGGAAGATATGGATGAAGACATTGATTATTAATATAAGGACCTGACCAATTATAATTATTTGTCGGGTCTTTTTATTATGAAAAACCGGTACTTCACCATTAATTACACAAAATTAATCGACTTTATTCTAATATAATTTTTTTACCATGAAAATAGTTAAAGCACCAAATTATGTCACTTTGACTCAATTACCTGTAAAGCTGTTTTGCATCTTTGCTTCATTATTTTTTTTCACACCCGTTTTTTCCAACAATGTCAATATCAAGGAGTCGTACAAAGATTGCGTTGCCAAAATAAACGATGACACTCTTTATGTTGAGAATGCATATATTTTATATAAATGGAAATTGAATAATGGCGAAATTATTCCTCTCTCCATTTATGATAAAAAAGGTAAGACAAGCCAAAATTTTTCAAATGCAAATTCCGGATGCATATTGGAAAGTGAGAACAATAAATTTTTAGGGAATAAAAAAATAAGGATTTACAAAAAGGACAAAGATTATAAATCGCCTGCAGCTCTTGAAATAGAAATAATCAATGAATATCAGCTCTTATCTCTTAAACGTATTATAAGAATATTTCCAAATACTCCGGCATTGACTTTCGACTACTCATTATCATATACTGATTTGAAAGATATCAATCCAGCAAATCTTAAACAATTAAACTACCAATTTAAGGATATTCACTGGGACTATTCCTTTATCGAGTTTAGGGACATGACCGACATAAATGACAATTTAGTTTTTAAATCTCATTTAATGCCATATAATCAGCAGATAAAACAAAAAGGCAATCTTGCCTTTGCAAAGAATAAAAATAACGGGTTCTCTTTCTTTATCTTAAAAGAGGCTCCCAACACTACGAGTCAGGTGAACTTTCCCGGTTACGACTTTGTAGTTTCAAACAATTCCCTTTACATTCCATTATCCGGAATAGAGAAAACCAATTCTTTTAATGAGTTTATACCAGCCTACAGCATCACTTTTGGCATTTCCGACAAGCAAACCAATGGCAGAATTGCTTTAAGAAATTATTTAAGAAACTCAGCTCCAGATTTTGGTAAAGACAGAGAAATGATTTTGCTCAATACTTGGGGCGACAGAGGAGGCGAAGAGGTTGTCAATGAAAAGTTTGTATTGGCTGAAATTAAAAGAGCCTCTCAATTGGGCATCACTCACTTTCAAATTGATGCAGGATGGCAGCAAGGCAATTTCAATAAAAACAATTTTGAAGGCGATTTAAGTCAAATAGAAAAAAGCGAATCCGAGCTTTGGACTCTAAGTAAAGAAAGATTTCCCAACGGATTAAAACGAACTGTCGACTACGCAAAGAAGATGAATGTCATTTTAGGATTGTGGTTTAACCCCAATGGGAACCGCAACTTTATTCTTTGGGAAAAGGATGCACAGATATTGATTGACTTTTACAAAAAATATGGAATTAAATATTTTAAAATCGATGGCGTTTCCCTGATAAACAAAGAATCGGCAATAAATTTTCAAGCCATGCTCGATCGTGTAAAACAGGAAACCGACGGAGATGTTTTCTTTAATCTCGACCTGACTGCTCAAATAAGAGGAGGTCAATTCTCCTACAGATATGCAGGCAATCTTTTTATGGAAAACCGTTATACCGACTGGTCTAACTATTATCCATTTCATACTTTAAGAAATGCTTGGATGCTTTCGGAATTTTATCCCGCAGAAAATCTTCAGGTTGAATTCTTAAACAATTGGAGAAATAAAGACAAGTATAATCAAGAGGATAAATTTGCTCCTTTTAACTACAGCTTCGAATATCTTTTTGCTACGACAATGGCATGCCAACCTCTTGCCTGGTTTGAAGCATCAAATCTTCCCTCAGAAGCTGATTATTTAAAAGATACAATCGAGAAATACAAAAAGGTACAGTATGATTTTCATAACGGGATTATTCTTCCGATTGGCAATGAGCCAAATGGTTGTTCCTGGACCGGTTTTCAATCTATCTCTCAGGAGAATCAAGATGAAGGTTATTTTTTAATATACAGAGAAAACAACAATTCTGACAATCACAATATCAACTCTTTTATCGCTCCTGAAACAAATATTAAATTAACCTGCATCTGTGGAAACGGCAAAGATCAGAACATTAAGAGTGATGGTTATGGAAATATTAAATTTGAATTAGACAAGCCAAACAGCTTTGTTTTATATAAATATGAGATTGGCAAATAAGGTTCTCTCTCCTTGTTATTGAAGTAGTGCTTATCGAAAAAAACATATAAAGCCGATAATACCGGAAAAGGTATCATCGGCTTTTTTTATTGCCTTAATAAAGCTTATTATTACACTATGCTACATAAATAACGGCATTAAGAGAAAAATAAAAAGTAATTGATTATTTTTGCAGACATAGTTAATGACAAGGAAATTAAATATATTATATAAATAAACATGAAAGAAATTGTTGTTAGTGGTATTCGTTCAACAGGCAATCTGCATTTAGGTAATTATTATGGAGCTTTAAGAAATTTCATTTCTATGCAAGATGAATATAATTGCTATTTCTTTATTGCCGATTATCACTCATTGACCACTCATCCTGACCCGACTCAACTTAATCCAAACGTAAAAAGTATTCTTGCAGAATATCTTGCTGCCGGTTTGGATCCTGAAAAGTCTTCTATATATATTCAAAGTGACGTTCCTGAAGTGTGTGAGCTTTTTACTCTTCTTAATATGCATGCTTATGTCGGGGAACTTGAAAGAACAGTTTCTTTTAAGGAGAAGATTCGTAAACAGCCAGAGAATGTAAATGCAGGTTTGCTTACTTATCCTGTTTTAATGGCTGCTGATATTTTACAACACAAAGCAAATCTTGTGCCTGTTGGTAAGGATCAATTGCAACATCTTGAAATGACCCGCAAATATGCCCGTCGTTTTAATACGATTTATGGTGTGGAACTATTTCCTGAACCTGATGCATACAAATTTAAAGGTGAACCTATAAAAATTCCGGGACTTGACGGTTCAGGTAAAATGGGAAAATCTGAAGGTAACTGTATTTATCTTAATGATGAAGATAAAGTGCTTTCTAAAAAAGTGATGCGTGCTGTTACCGACCAGGGACCAACTGAAATGAATCAGCAAAAACCTGATGTTATTGAAAACCTTTTCACTCTTATGAAAGTGGTTTCTACTTCTGATACTTACAACCACTTTGATGAACTTTACAATAAGTGTGAAATAAGATACGGCGATATGAAAAAACAATTGGCAGCCGATATCCTAAAAGTTACTGCTCCAATTCGTGATAGATATCAGGATATAATTAAAGACTCTGATTATCTTAATAAAGTTGCTAAATTAGGAGCTGAAAAGGCAAGAGAAAGTTCTGCCAAGACACTTAAAGAGGTCAGAGAAGTTATGGGCTTCCGCTCATTCAAATAGAGCTATATAATCGAACATACAAGCAAATTCTCCCTGTAAATATCATTTTTCTTTATTAAAACATAAAGAAATGGTTTACAGGGAGTTTTTTGTTTTATGTATTTTGAGTGTTATTTATTAAAAATCTAACTGATTACTTCTTATTGATAACATTAATCTTATTAGTTGAACAGGCAAACTATTATCTGATATGCAATTATCAACAACTTTTCTTTCATCAGAATCTTAAATATATTATTTTCTTCATCTACAAACCAGTATGATAATAATAAGGAATGTCTTTAATTTCTGCTTTGTCATTATTTCTGTACACGAAAAATCCAGTTTCTGAATATATCACAAATTAAGCCATGTTGGACAATCATTACATATATAAAACAGACACTATAGTAATAATCTTAGCCTTGAAATTATAGTGGACTCTTACTCATTCTGCCCCAATATACTTCTATTGAAGATTTTATTTAAACTCCTCATTATTTGATACTTTTGATATTACAGGAGTATATTTCTTTTCAAATAGATTGGGACTTTCCTTGATAGAATTTTGGTTCATTTCAATATTCCTTTTACTTTCCTCAATAGAGACGCTATTTATAGGCTTTCCATAGAACATAAGCATATTGTCACTTACAAATGTTCCCCCCAATTTAAGGTTTCCAATCAAATACATGAATTTTTGACTGCTATTGGTAGAGGAATATCTAAATGCATACGTCTCCTTGTGCAATCCATCACCGTTTTCTATTTTTATCAATCCTACATCATCAGTAATATTTGTTGGTAAGCCAATATTCATATTGTCAAACCAGAAACTACCATCTGCTTCATAGGAGAATGTAAATAATGTATAATATAAAACATAATCTTCTTCGTCATAGCTATTTGTCAAATCTATATGTGCATCAGAGAAACTCAGTTTTGGCTTTTTGTCATAAATCAATTCATAATTTTCCGGTTCGCTAAAAAAGTATGAGAGATAATCACATGATTCCGGGGCTTCTATTTTTTTATATATCCCTACTTGTATGTTCTTGACTGCAAAATAGTTTTCATAATTTACTTGGTCAAACTCATCTTTATTTATAGGGACATCAATATCTATGAAATCCTCCAATTTTGCTGCTCTATATGAGGATGGATAATATGTATATTGATTATCATTGTACAAGTTGTAGATGTAAACGCCCCATTCTTCAATATCATCAAGTGATTCTATTGAAGCATGTATTGTTGCATTAAAATAGACATATTCATGATCAAAATCAGATCTCCACTGTGTAAATTCTTTTATTTCTCCATTGAAACAGTGATAAGGTACAGTCTCACCATATTTTATATACCCTTCTTCTACATTCCCTTTACTATTTTTCAGACGTGTCGATTTAAGGTATGGACGAAAATAATATGTAGTATGGCTTTTATTAAGTTGTACATTAGGTATAATAAATGCATAATGAGACTCAGGGCTCTGTCTAACATCTTCATTAAGTAACACCTCTTCAGACATTTGTGTATTGAGACTATTGGTAACAAATTTATTATTAGCTCTTGCAACAACGCCACAATAAACAAGATTTCTTGTTGCATCGTCCGGTATCGGTTCATAAAAATTCATAAGATAATCAGGTATTGTATTAGCATTTAATATTGTTGTATAAACAGTACATTGTCCGTTCTCGCTCCTTATATCATCTATAGATACTGTACAATCTCCATATATTACCTTTTTTTGTTTCTCATAATTTTGATACTTACAATAATCCACAGCACTGCATACGATAGTTATAATTACACCTGCTTGCGGTGAACATATTACTAATGGCACACCACTTTCAACAGCTATTGAAACAATATCTTTACCTAACTTGACCCAATCCCAGTTCAATATATCTTTACTTATGGATGTAGTAGATTGAATATTACAAATAAAATTGATAGCAACTTGTATATAAAAAAAAGGTCTCCACATTCCTGTTTTCGTTAAGATATTGACATCATTTGAATTCATAGAAACCGGCATTACTTCAGTCTTTACATAACCGTCATCTGTAATGCAATTTAGATTAATTTGGGTTTCTTCTATTTTTACATTACACTGATTATCGACACTGCCGATACTTTTAACTTCACCATCCTCACTAAGACAGATCATTAAACCGTTTTTTAGATCATCGCCTCTTTTATTTATGTAAACAACAATGGAGTTATCAATTGAATCTCTATATCCAACACAATATTCATTATTAAATAAGTACCCAAAATCCCATCCATTAAGATTTTCATTAGATATTTCAAGTAACATATTCTTTGGAATGTCGAATGTTATACTGTCAATATTTTCAACAGGGAAACTATACGTTTCCTGTTCTGTTTTAATTATCTGATAACATTTAGCATCTATAAACTCGTGAGTTATGCTTTCTATTTCTGATTGTTCAAAAGAATATAAAGTATTGTCATTCTTAAATATAAAAGCGCCTTGATATCTTTGACCGGATATATTGGAAACAATAAATAATGCGAGAATCAATATTATTATATTTCTCATTTAACTGCAATTTTATAAGTCACCCCATTAACACAAACAACAAAAACCCCACAGCCAATAGACTTGAGTGGGACCAATAGAGTATTAGCTTTCTCCAAAGAGCGGCTAAACACGATTTTACCATCTAAGGAAGCAATGGAAACTTTCATTCTGTCATCTCTAACATTGAACAGCAACGATTCACCGTCAAATATAAAAGGCTTGTTTTCTTCCAGACTTACAACGTCTGTTGTTGGTATTTTTTCATAAGTAATTCGTAACATTTGCTCAAGCGAATAACTCACCTGTACCGTATTTGTTTTTATAATCAAGTCTGTCTTTGTGAATGTTATATTCGGGTTCTCCGCCAAGGTATATGTCACTTTCGTACCGTCCTTAGCCCACACAGCGAGGTTATACCTAATATCCTGAGCAAAAGAAGTCATACATGTAATATTCAATGCTACATATAGAAATATATTCAATATTGTCTTCATTTTAATAAAAAATAAAACATTGTAACATATTCGCATTATTTAGGACATTTTCCTTTTTCATATATTTGGAATATGTTCAAAGTTTAATCTTATAATTATAAGTAACAACTATATAAACTTTGCAAAGATATATAATTACATATCATACTATTTTGTCTATACCATCTTTATTCATTCATATTCAAAATATTCTTAATATTATGAGGTTACTCACGCTGAAAATGCACAGTTTGGATGCAATTCTCAAAAAATTCCTCTTCATTAACTTCTTAACCACAGTTTTAATTTTTTGACGATAGTCTTCATCAGTCATTCAGGTTTCATATAATCAACTATTATATACATTCGCATTTTATTTATTTTATTCGTCTTTTTTTTTGATTTTCACCAATCAAAAATTTTAAACACTTTAGTATTTTGAGCGTTTCACTATAATATTTTATACTTTTTACTATAATATTTTCAGATACAATCTGTAGTATATATACTTTTTCATAAATTAAAAAAACTTTTTCTATGTACATATTTTTTTAGTTTAAGTCAAATAAATAGTATTAATAGAAATATTTAATGTGGACTTAAACAATTATATGATAGCTATTTAGTACATTTATAACATATTGAATCAATATCTTAAAACACATATACCAAAAGATTTTTCAACAATAAAACAGATTGAAACTTTACTCTAATTAATTATTACCATGACAAACAGAAGAGATTTTATTAAGCAGCTTATAGCTGCCGGTATCCTACTGCCGGCAGCAGCTGAACAGCTTTCGGCAAATGATTTAGGCAGAGGATTTGCCACTAACAGTTCTTTTGAAGAGAAACCTATGCGAATTGCTCTTATTGGGAAGGGTTCTCAGGGAACAGGTGACACCAATGTTGCACTTAGTGTTCCAAACACTAAGTTGGTTGCAGTTTGTGACATCTACAAGTCAAGGCTTGATGATGCAAAAAAGGCTTGGGGTGAGAATATTTTTGTTACTGAGAATTACAAGGAGCTGCTTGGTAGAGAGGATATCGATTTGGTGATAATTGCCACTCCCGACCATCTGCATCAGGAAATTTCTATTGCGGCAATGGAAGCGGGTAAAAATGTTTACTGCGAAAAACCGGTGATACATGACATAAAAGAGGCTGACGGGTTGATAAAGGCTCAGAAAAAAACCAACAAGTATTTTCAGGCAGGCTCCCAGGGGATGGCTTCATTGGGCAACAGAAAGGCCGCTCAGCTTGTAAAAAGCGGCATATTAGGTAAAATTAATTTTGTAGACGGCCAGTTTACCGCTTCACCGGGCGTGTTAGGCAGCTATCCTCTTCCCGCAAATGCAAATGAAGATAATATCGATTGGATAAAATTTATCGGAAAGGCTCCCAAACAAAAATTTAATGCTCAAAGACTGTTTTATTGGAGAAATTGGAAAGACTACGGCACCGGGATAGCAGGTGATTTGTTTGTGCATGTGATTGCGAGTTTACATTTTATTACCGGGGCTATGGGACCTGAAAAGGTTTATACAACGGGAGGAATACGATATTACAATGACGGCTTTAGAGATACTCCGGATGTGATGCTTGGATATTTTGACTATCCCGACAAGGATAATATAGGTGCATTTACTCTTCAACTTGGGGCAAACTATGTTGATGGTGTCTCTAAAAAATGGGGCAGCATGGATTTTAGGATTGTAGGTTCTGAAGGAGCTATGAATGTAGGATGGAATGAGGTTAATCTGAAATTGAAGAATAAATTTAATCCTGAAATAATAAAGGATTTGACGAAATTGGGGCTTGGCATAGATGAGCCTGTAATAATATCCGACAATGAAATTTCTTTTAAGGTTACGGGAGATTACAAGGGTGGCCATTATAATCATTTCAACAATCTTATAACCGGAATCAGGGAGAACAAGCCAATTGAGTGTGATGTGATGTTTGCTCTGAGGTCTGCAGCTCCTGCTCTGTTAAGTTATGAGAGTTATGAGAATGGTGAAGCCATATATTGGGATCCGGTTAATTTGAAGAAAATAAAAAAATAGTATGACCATGTTTAATAATATTTTGTCAAAAATCATATTTGCATTATTTATCCTTTTGTCATGTGTTAACCCGCATATTTATTCAGCAGACAATGGCAAGACAAAAGTGCCTTACAAACTTTCAAAATCCGAAAAGAAAGATGGGTATATAAACCTTTTTAATGGCAAGTCTCTTGAGAATTTCATTAACAACAGTGATGAGTATTATGTTGAAGACGGGTGTATTGTAAAAAAGCCCAAGGGATATGGCAATCTGTATTCGAAGGAGGAATATTGCAATTTTATACTTAGGTTCGAGTTTCAGCTTACTCCGGGTGCCAACAATGGTTTGGGATTAAGACATGAGGTGATGCCTGCTAATAAAGGTTATTTAGGCATGGAGCTTCAAATTATTGACAATGATGACCCTCAATATAAGGATTTAAAACCTTATCAATATCATGGCGGTCTTTATAATTATGTTGCCGCAGAACGTGGGTTTCTAAAGCCTGTTGGTCAGTGGAACTCTCAGGAGGTGATTGCCGACGGCAAAAACATAAAGGTGATACTCAACAACCATGTCATTCTTGACACTAATCTTGATGATGCAACAAAGGATATTCCCGCTGAAAAGATTCAAAAAGGGCTAATGACACCTTGCGGACATATAGCATTCCTGGGGCATGAATCTACAATAAGAATACGTTATATAAGGATTAAAAAGCTGGAATAAAAAATTATTGTTTCTATGATGTGAAATGATAAATATGTTTTATCTCAAATAAGATTTTATCTTAAAAACATATAAGATATATTTTGATTCCTAATTATTAAAATGAGAGCAAATTTTTTCATTAAAACAAAAGAGGCTGTCTAACAATTAGACAGCCTCTTTTAATATATAACTTATAGATTAATATTCAACAATGTTTTTCTTGTTGGAAAAAACGCGGTCGAAATCATCTTTAGCACCAACGATTAAGCGGTCAAACTCGCGCTGACCTGTACCGGCAGGAATCAAGTGACCACAGATAACGTTCTCTTTCAAACCTTCAAGGCGGTCAACTTTACCATTGATAGCAGCTTCGTTCAATACTTTGGTTGTTTCCTGGAAAGAAGCGGCCGACATAAAGCTTGTAGTTTGAAGAGCGGCTCTTGTGATACCTTGAAGAATCTGATTGGAAGTTGCAGGAATTGCATCACGAACTTCAACCAATTTCTGGTCGCGGCGTTTCAACATAGAGTTCTCATCACGAAGCTTACGTGGAGTCACAATCTGACCCGGTTTAAGATTCTGAGAATCTCCGGCTTCAACAACAACTTTTTTACCCCAGATACGATCATTTTCATCCATGAAGTCATGTTTGTCAACAATCTGTTGTTCAAGGAATCGAGTGTCACCCGGATCGACGATTTGAACTTTACGCATCATCTGGCGAACAATAACTTCGAAATGCTTGTCATTGATCTTCACACCCTGAAGACGGTAAACGTCCTGAACCTCATTAACGATATATTCCTGAACAGCTGTAGGGCCTTTAATGGCAAGAATATCGGAAGGAGTGATAGCTCCGTCGGAAAGAGGAGTACCGGCTCTTACGTAGTCGTTTTCCTGAACAAGGATTTGTTTAGAAAGCGGAACAAGATATTTCTTAACCTCACCTGTTTTTGAAGTAAGCGATATTTCGCGGTTACCACGTTTGATCTTACCGAAAGCAATCTCACCATCAATTTCCGCTACAACAGCAGGGTTTGAAGGATTACGGGCTTCGAATAACTCGGTAACACGAGGAAGACCACCGGTGATATCACCTGCTTTACCTACGGCACGAGGAATCTTAACGATAGAATCACCGGCTTTGATAATATCATTCTGGTTAAGAACGATGTGAGCGCCTACCGGTAAAGCGTATGTCTTAAGGACATTTCCGCTTTCGTCGATGATATGAACAGAAGGAACTTTGGTTCTATCCTTAGGCTCGATAACGATTTTTTCCTGAAGGCCTGTTGTTTCATCAGATTCAACGATGTAAGTAACACCTTCGATAACGTTTTCGAAATCTATTTTACCGCCAACCTCAGTAACAATCAGAGCATTAAATGGGTCCCATTCACAAATAACAGTACCTTTTTTAATCTCTGTATCCGGTTTGCAATATAATTTCGAACCGTAAGGTATATTAGCGTTAGTTAAAACAATCTTAGTATTTGGATCGACAATACGCATTTCAGCCAAACGACCGACAACAACCTGAATAGGATTGCCTGTTTCGTCAACAGCATCAATAGTACGAAGCTCATCAATTTCCAAAACACCGTCATATTTAGATGTTACGCTTGAAACCGCTGCAATATTTGAAGCGATACCACCGACGTGAAAAGTACGAAGAGTCAACTGAGTACCCGGTTCACCGATAGACTGGGCTGCGATAACACCGCAAGCCTCGCCTTTTTGAACCATACGACCGGTAGCAAGATTACGTCCATAACATTTAGCACAAACACCTTTCTTAGACTCACATGTCAAAACGGATCTGATTTCAACAGACTCGATAGGTGAATCTTGAATAGCTTTTGCTATTGGCTCTGTAATCTCTTCGCCAGCAGGAACAAGTAATTCTCCTGTCAATGGATGAATAATGTCATGAACAGAGACACGTCCTAAAATTCTTTCATATAAAGAAGCGACAACCTCTTCGTTATTCTTAAGTTCAGTACAAACAAGACCACGAAGTGTACCGCAATCCTCCTCATGAATGATAACGTCATTAGCAACGTCAACCAAACGACGAGTAAGATATCCGGCATCGGCTGTTTTCAAGGCTGTATCGGCAAGACCCTTACGAGCACCGTGAGTTGAAATAAAGTACTCCAACACAGACAACCCCTCTTTAAAGTTTGAAAGGATAGGATTTTCAATAATCTGACCGCCTTCAGCACCAGCTTTTTGAGGTTTTGCCATCAAACCACGCATACCTGAAAGCTGACGAATCTGCTCCTTGGAACCACGGGCTCCGGAGTGCATCATCATATATACAGAGTTGAAACCTTGGTTTTCACTTTCAAGACGTTTCATCAACTTGTCAGACAAGTTTGAGTTGACGTGAGTCCAAGTATCGATAATCTGGTTATAACGCTCGTTGTTTGTAATGAATCCCATGTTATAGTTATTCAAAATCTGTTCAACTTCTTCATAACCTTTCTTTACCAATTCATCTTTTTCCTCCGGAATGATTACATCTTCAAGGTTGAAAGACAATCCGCCTTTAAAGGCCATTGTATAACCTAAGTGTTTGATATCATCAAGGAAAACAGCTGTACGTGTAACACCGCAAACTTTGATAACGTCACCAATTATATCACGAAGAGATTTCTTTGTTAAGACTTCGTTAAGGAATCCAACCTCTTTAGGTACAAATTCATTAACCATGATACGACCAACAGATGTGTCAATCATTTTCTTAACAACGTTACGGTTTTCGTCCAAGTCGTCAGTGATAACACGAATCTTAGCATGAAGAGTAACTTTTCCTTCGTTATAAGCAATAAACGCTTCTTCAGGAGCATAGAAAGTTAAGCCCTCTCCTTTATCTCCGGTACGAAGTTTTGTAATATAATATAGACCTAATACCATGTCCTGAGAAGGAACGGTAATCGGAGCTCCATTTGCAGGGTTAAGAATGTTGTGAGCACCAAGCATCAACATCTGAGCCTCAAGAATAGCTTCATTTCCTAATGGCAAGTGAACTGCCATCTGGTCACCGTCAAAGTCGGCATTGAAAGCAGTACAAGCAAGTGGATGCAGTTGGATAGCCTTTCCTTCTATCATCTTTGGCTGGAAAGCCTGAATACCCAAACGGTGAAGAGTCGGAGCACGGTTGAGAAGAACAGGATGTCCTTTCATTACATGTTCCAAGATATCCCAAACAACAGGCTCTTTTTTGTCTACTATTTTCTTAGCAGACTTAACAGTCTTAACGATACCACGTTCTATAAGCTTGCGGATAACAAATGGTTTATATAGCTCAGCAGCCATATATTTTGGAATACCACATTCGTGCATCTTAAGTTCCGGACCTACAACGATAACAGAACGAGCTGAATAGTCAACACGTTTACCCAATAGGTTCTGACGGAAACGACCTTGTTTACCTTTCAATGAGTCAGAAAGAGACTTCAAAGGACGGTTGGCATCGGTTTTTACCGCACTTGATTTACGTGAGTTGTCAAGAAGAGAGTCAACAGCTTCCTGTAACATACGTTTTTCATTACGTAGGATTACTTCAGGAGCTTTAATCTCCATTAATCGTTTCAGACGATTGTTTCTAATGATAACACGACGATACAAATCATTCAAGTCAGAGGTAGCAAAACGGCCACCATCAAGAGGAACCAATGGTCTAAGTTCCGGCGGAATCACTGGAATTATCTTAAGAATCATCCATTCAGGACGGTTTCTTAATTTAGAAGCACGGAATGATTCAACAACTTGAAGACGTTTAAGAGCTTCATTTTTACGTTGCTGAGAACCATCTGTATTTGCTCTATGACGCAATTCATATGACAATGAATCCAAATCAAGACGTGCAAGAAGATCCTGAATAGCTTCAGCACCCATTTTTGCAATAAATTTGTTAGGATCATTATCATCAAGAAGTTCATTTTCTCTTCCTAAAGCATCTACTATATCAAGATATTCTTCCTCTGAAAGAAGATCATATTGCTGAACACCATCCTGACCTTTAACACCGGGTTGTATTACAACATATCTTTCATAATAAATGATTGCATCAAGCTTTTTAGTTGGCAAGCCTAATAAATAACCAATTTTATTTGGCAAAGAACGGAAATACCAAATATGAGCAACGGGAACAACCAATTGGATGTGACCCATTCTTTCACGACGTACTTTCTTTTCTGTTACTTCAACACCACAACGGTCACAAACAATTCCTTTATAACGGATTCTTTTGTATTTACCGCAATGACATTCGTAATCCTTTACAGGACCGAAAATTCTTTCACAGAATAAACCATCTCTCTCTGGTTTATAAGTACGATAATTAATAGTTTCCGGTTTTAAAACCTCACCGCTTGAGTTTTCCAGAATCTCTTCCGGAGATGCCAAGCCAATTGAGATCTTCGAAAAGTTACTCTTTATTTTGTTATCTTTTCTAAAAGCCATGTTTTTAAGTTATAAAGAGTTATCTAAATTTAGATATCGGAAGCTTTCCATAACAATGGAAAGCTTTCCGAATTATAATTTTTATTATTCAAGATGAATGCTTAGACCCAAACCTCTAAGTTCGTGCAATAACACATTCAATGATTCAGGAACACCGGGAGTTGGCATAGGTTCACCTTTAACTATTGCTTCATAAGCTTTAGAACGTCCTACAACATCATCAGATTTAATTGTAAGAATTTCTTGTAGAATATGAGCTGCTCCAAAGGCTTCCAATGCCCAAACCTCCATTTCTCCAAATCTCTGACCACCAAATTGTGCTTTACCGCCAAGAGGTTGCTGAGTAATAAGAGAATAAGGTCCGATAGAACGTGCATGCATTTTGTCTTCAACCATGTGACCCAATTTCAACATATAAGTCACACCAACAGTAGCAGGTTGGTCAAAACGGTCTCCGGTACCGCCATCATAAAGGTAAGCTTTACCATAACGAGGAACACCTGCTTTGTCTGTCCATTCATTAAGATCATCAAGACTTGCACCATCAAAAATAGGAGTAGCGAATTTTTCGCCCAATTCTTTACCTGCCCATCCAAGAACAGCTTCAAAAATCTGTCCAAGGTTCATACGAGAAGGCACACCAAGTGGATTAAGAACGATATCTACAGGAGTTCCATCAGCTAAGAAAGGCATATCTTCTTGACGAACAATACGTGATACAATACCTTTATTACCGTGACGACCTGCCATTTTATCTCCGACGCTAATCTTACGTTTTTTAGCGATATAAACCTTAGCCATCTGAATAATACCAGCTGGAAGTTCATCACCGATGGAAATATCAAATTTCTTACGACGAAGCTCAGCATCGATATCTTTATGCTTACGCAAATAGTTCATAATTGTCTGATGAATCATTTCATTCTTATGATCATCATCAGTCCATTTACTTACCTCAATTGCACTGTAATCAATATCAGAAAGAGCATATTGAGTAAACTTAGCCCCTTTAGCAATAATCTCTGCTCCAAGATAATCTTTAACACCCATAGATGTCAAATCTTTTGTAAGAACAAGAAGTTTATCAATTAATTGGTTTTTAAGTTTAGCCAACTTTTCTTCGTACTCTTCATCCAATTTTGGAAGAATAGCCTTATCACTTAATTTTGATTTTCTCTTCTTAACAGCACGAGAGAAAAGATTTGTTCCAATAACAACACCTTTTAAAGAAGGAGTAGCCTTTAAAGAAGCATCTTTTACATCACCTGCTTTATCACCAAAGATTGCACGAAGAAGTTTTTCTTCCGGAGATGGGTCAGATTCACCCTTTGGAGTAATCTTACCAATCATAATATCTCCAGGTTGGATTAAAGCGCCAACTCTGACAATACCCCTTTCGTCCAAATCTTTTGTTGCATCTTCAGAAACATTAGGAATATCAGAAGTTAACTCTTCCATTCCTCGTTTTGTTTCACGCACTTCCAAAGAATATTCATCAACATGAACAGATGTCAAGATATCTTCACGAACAACACGTTCGTTTAATACGATGGCATCCTCATAGTTGTATCCTTTCCAAGGCATATATGCAACTTTAAGGTTTTTACCAATTGCCAATTCACCACCGGCAGTTGAATAACCTTCTGTAAGAACATCACCGGCTTCAACTCTTTGACCTTTACGACAAATTGGACGTAAATCAATAGTTGTACTTTGGTTAGTTTTACGGAATTTAGGGATTATATATTCTTTAACTGAATCTTCAAAGTTTGTAAACTCTTCCTCTTCAGTTCTGTCATATCTAATTCTAATTACAGTAGCATCGACAAATTCAATAACTCCGGCACCTTCGGCCATAATCTGAGTTCTTGAATCGTGAACAAGTTGTTCTTCAATACCAGTACCAACAATAGGAGCTTCTGTTCTTAATAAAGGAACTGCCTGACGCATCATATTTGAACCCATCAATGCACGGTTGGCATCATCATGTTCAAGGAATGGAATCAAAGAAGCAGCAATAGAGGCTATCTGAGTTGGAGAAACATCCATTAAGTTAACTTCATCAGGAGCTACAACCGGGAAATCACCCTCTTCACGAGCTTTAACTCTTGTGCGGATAAATGTACCATCATCATTCAATGGAGCATTACCCTGTGCAATTATCTGTCCCTCTTCAATCTCAGCTGTTAAATAAACTATACCCTCTTTTGAAAGGTCTACTTTACCATGTTCAACTTTACGATATGGAGTTTCAATAAACCCAAGGTCGTTAATTTTTGCATAAACACAAAGAGAAGAAATCAAACCAATGTTTGGTCCTTCTGGAGTTTCAATTGGACATAAACGACCGTAATGAGTAAAGTGAACGTCACGAACCTCAAAACCGGCTCTTTCTCTTGATAAACCACCAGGTCCAAGAGCTGACATACGACGTTTATGAGTTATTTCAGCAAGTGGATTTGTTTGATCCATAAACTGAGACAAAGCATTAGTTCCAAAGAAAGAATTAATGACAGAAGATATTGTCTTAGCATTAATCAAATCTATCGGAGTAAAGACTTCGTTGTCACGTACATTCATTCTTTCACGAATTGTACGAGCCATTCTTGCTAATCCAACACCAAATTGATTGAATAACTGTTCTCCTACTGTACGAACACGTCTATTAGAAAGGTGGTCAATATCATCAACATCTGCTTTTGAATTAATCAATTCAATAAGATATTTAATGATTTCAATGATATCCTCTTTAGTAAGAACTTTAACATCCATCGGAGTTGTTAAATTCAACTTACGATTGATACGATAACGTCCTACTTCACCTAAATCATAACGTTTCTCAGAGAAGAATAGATTATTGATAACTTCACGAGCAGAGGCATCATCAGCTGGCTCTGCATTACGAAGTTGTCTGTATATGTATAAAACCGCTTCTTTTTCTGAATTGGAAGGGTCTTTTTGTAATGTATTATAGATGATTGCGTAATCTGAAAGATTTGTATCCTCTTTGTGAAGAAGGATAGTTGCAACACCAGCTTCAAGAATATCCTCGATATTTGACTCATCAAGGATTGTTTCACGATCGATAATAACTTCATTACGTTCGATAGAAACAACTTCACCGGTATCTTCATCAACGAAATCTTCAACCCAGATTTTCAATACACGTGCGGCAAGTTTTCGACCTACTGCTTTTTTTAAGTTAGTCTTGGTGGCCTTCATCTCTTCGGCTAATCCGAAAATCTCAAGAATATCTTTATCACTTTCGAAACCAATTGCACGCAAGAGTGTAGTTACAGGTAATTTCTTTTTACGGTCAATATACGCATACATCACGTTATTGATATCCGTAGCGAATTCAATCCAAGAACCTTTGAACGGAATTATACGTGCCGAATAGAGTTTTGTTCCATTAGCGTGTACACTTTGACCGAAAAAAACACCTGGAGAACGATGTAGCTGAGAAACTACAACACGTTCTGCTCCATTTATTACAAAAGTGCCTTTTTCCGTCATGTAAGGAATAGGTCCAAGATATACATCTTGAATTACCGTATCAAAATCCTCATGATCTGGATCTGTACAATAAAGTTTCAACTTTGCCTTTAAAGGCACACTATAAGTTAATCCTCTTTCAAGACATTCATCAATAGAATAGCGTGGTGGATCAATATAATAATCAAGAAACTCCAGAACGAAATTGTTTCTTGTATCTGCAATTGGAAAGTTCTCTGCAAATACTTTATATAATCCCTCATTTTTTCTTGTTTCCGGCGGAGTATCTAATTGTAGAAAGTCTTGAAATGACTTCAATTGTACTTCAAGGAAATCCGGATATTTAAGGGGATTCTTGATTGAAGCAAAATTTACCCGTTTATTACCAATATTTGAAGACATTTATCAATAGATTAATTGAACTTAATATGAATTATATACGCAAAAAGGTTAAGAATCCTCTTATAGAGGACTCTTAACCAAAACACCTGAAAATCAGGCAATATTATTTAAGTTCAACTTCAGCTCCAGCTTCTTCAAGTGATTTCTTAAGAGCTTCTGCTTCTGCTTTATCAACACCTTCTTTAACAACGCTAGGTGCACCGTCAACCATTTCTTTAGCTTCTTTCAAGCCAAGACCAGTTAATTCTTTTACAAGTTTAACAACTGCTAGTTTGTTAGCACCTGCAGCTTTAAGAACTACATCAAAAGATGTTTTTTCTTCAGCAGCAGCAGCACCAGGAGCAGCAGCAGCAACAGCTACAGCAGCAGCAGCTGGTTCGATACCATATTCTTCTTTCAAAATTTGAGCAAGTTCGTTTACTTCCTTTACAGTCAAGTTAACTAGTTGTTCAGCTAAAGCTTTCAAATCTGCCATTTTAGTATGTATTAAATAGTTATTTTTACTAATTTTTTTTCTAATAAATTATCTTTCAGATAGAGTCTGTAGAACTCCATGTATTGTGTTACCGCTATTTTGAAGAGCAGAAATAACGTTCTTAGCAGGAGATTGCAATAGAGCAATAACGTCTGCAATAAGTTCATTTTTACTTTTAACAGCGACTAAAGCATCTAGTTGATCTGCTCCGATATAGAAGCTTCCTTCAACATAAGCTGCTTTTAAAGCAGGAAGCTCTTGTTTCTTATCTTTGTATTCTTTGATAAGTTTTGCAGGAGCGTTACCAGCATTTGAGAACATTACAGTAGTTGAACCTTTCAATGAATGATCCAAAGCACTGAAATCACCTTCAAACTGCTCTAAAGCTTTTTTAAACATGGTGTTTTTAACCACCATAAGCTTAATATCTTGGTTAAAGCAAGCTCTTCTTAAATCGCTTGTCTTAGCTGCATCCATAGAAGCAGTGTCAGTCAAGTAAAAATGAGCATACTCACGGATAGTAGCAGCTATTTGTTCGATATTTGTAGTTTTATCTTCCTTTCTCATAATTCAAAAATTTTAAATCTCGTCAACTGATTTAGGCTCGATTTTAATTCCCGGGCTCATTGTACTTGAAAGATAAATACTCTTTATATATGCTCCTTTCGCTGCAGCTGGTTTAAGCTTTATCAATGCATTAATAAATTCTTTTGCGTTTTCGCGAATTTGATTTTCATTGAAAGAAACTTTACCTACTGAAGCATGAACGATACCATTTTTATCAACTTTAAAGTCGATTTTGCCCTGTTTTACCTCTTTAACAGCTTTAGCGATTTCGTTAGTAACTGTTCCTGACTTAGGATTTGGCATCAAGCCACGAGGACCAAGGACACGACCTAAAGCACCGATTTTACCCATAATTGCAGGCTGTGTAATGATAACATCTATATCAGTCCATCCACCTTTAATTTTTTCGATATATTCGTCAAGACCAACATAGTCAGCACCAGCCTCTTTTGCAGCAGTTTCCTGATCAGCAGTACAAAGAACTAATACACGAACTTGTTTACCTGTTCCGTTAGGAAGAGAAACAACGCCACGTACCATTTGGTTTGCTTTGCGAGGATCAACACCCAAACGTACATCTACATCTACAGAAGAGTCAAATTTGGTAAAAGTTATTTCTTTTACCAAAGCAGAAGCTTCTTTCAATGAATACGACTTCCCTGCTTCAATTTTTTCTGCAGCCAACTTTTGATTTTTCGTCAGTTTTCCCATTTTAATTGAAGTTTAAATTAATTATTACCAGGGAACTCCCCTTTTACAGTGATACCCATGCTACGAGCTGTTCCAGCAACCATAGTCATTGCAGAATCTAAAGTAAAACAGTTCATATCAACCATTTTATCTTCTGCAATAGTTTTAACCTGATCCCAAGTTATCTCTGCAATTTTTTTGCGGTTAGACTCTGCAGATCCGCTCTTTTGCTTAACAGTTTCAAGCAATTGAACAGCCACCGGAGGAGTCTTGACTACAAAATCGAAAGATTTATCAGTATAGTAAGTAATAACTACCGGTAATATCTTCCCTGCTTTGTCTTGAGTTCTGGCATTGAATTGCTTGCAGAACTCCATAATGTTAATACCCTTAGAACCTAAAGCAGGTCCTACTGGTGGAGATGGATTCGCAGCGCCTCCTTTAATTTGTAATTTGATTTGTCCAGCAATCTCTTTAGCCATTTTCTTTTTTAATTAAAAATGATTTTAATTTGAATAAGTACACAGCGTAACCAATGCCCTATTCTTTTTCAACTTGCAAAAAGCCCAGTTCCAATGGAGTTTTACGTCCAAAGATTTTAACCATAACTTTAAGTTTCTTTTTCTCATTGTTCACCTCTTCGATGATTCCACTAAAACCATTGAAAGGCCCGTGGTTTACTTTCACAGTCTCGCCAACAAAATAAGGGATGTTCAGATCTTCTGCCTGCTCCTCAATTTCATCGACAATGCCCAACATCCTATTAATCTCAGACTGACGTAAAGGTTCAGGTGTTTTGCTATTTTTACCGCTCAAAAAGCCAATCACATTTGTTGTGTTTGACAAAATATGGGGGATTTCTCCTACCAAAGCAGCTTGCACAAAAACATAACCGGAATATAAGACACGTTCTTTCATTATCTTTTTTCCGTTACGCACTGAAAAAACCTTTTCTGTTGGGATTAACACTTGGGATACAAAGTCTCCAAGGTCAGAATTCTTGATTTCAGCATCAAGAGTTTCCTTAACCTTATTCTCTTTTCCTGCGATGGCACGTAAAACATACCATTCCTTTTTGATCTCAGACATCTCTTACCTCCCAGTTTTAGAATAGTTTCTCGTAAATGAAACGCATGATATTTTCGAAGCCTAAGTCCATTACCATAATAACAAGTGCTATAAGTAGGGAAGCAAACATTACAACTACAGCGCTATTGGATAATTCTGACTTTGTAGGCCAAGAAACTTTATAAACAAGTTCGTTATAAGATTCTTTTATTGTATCTATTATCTTCATTCTTATTAGAATTAGCACGGGTCGAGAGGCTCGAACTCCCGACACCTGGTTTTGGAGACCAGTGCTCTACCAACTGAGCTAGACCCGTATGGTTAAAAAACAGCCCCCAGCTTGAGGGCTGTTTTTTATTATTAACTTATTACTGTACAATTTCTGTAATCTGACCAGAACCTACTGTTCTACCACCTTCACGGATAGCAAAACGAAGACCTAAGTCAAGAGCCACTGGATAGATAAGTTCTACATTAATTGTAACGTTATCTCCAGGCATTACCATTTCAACTCCCTCAGGCAAAGTAATTTCACCAGTTACGTCCAATGTACGTAGGTAGAATTGAGGACGGTATTTATTATGGAATGGAGTGTGACGACCACCTTCTTCCTTTTTCAACACATAAATTTGTGCTTTAAAACGAGTGTGAGGATGAACCTGTCCCGGATGGCAAATTACCATACCACGTTTGATTTCGTTTTTGTCGATACCACGAAGCAACAAACCTACGTTATCACCAGCTTCTCCTTGATCCAATAATTTACGGAACATTTCAACACCAGTTACAACCGACTTTTTAGCTTCTGCGCCAAGACCGATAATCTGAACCTCATCACCAACTTTGATGATACCAGCTTCGATACGACCTGTAGCTACAGTACCACGACCTGTGATAGAGAACACGTCTTCAACCGGCATAAGGAATGGTTTATCAGTAGCACGTGGAGGAAGTTCAATCCAAGTGTCAACCGCATCCATAAGCTCCATTACTTTATCTTCCCATTCTGGAACACCGTTAAGAGCGCCAAGAGCAGAACCACGAATAAACGGAGTGTTATCTGGATCGAAATCATATTGCGCCAATAAATCGCGCATTTCCATTTCAACCAATTCCAACATTTCTTCGTCGTCAACCATATCACATTTGTTCATGAATACAACTAGACGAGGAACATTTACCTGGCGAGCCAAAAGGATATGCTCACGAGTTTGAGGCATAGGACCATCAGTAGCAGCAACTACAATGATAGCTCCATCCATCTGAGCAGCACCTGTTACCATGTTCTTAACATAGTCAGCATGTCCCGGACAGTCAACGTGTGCGTAGTGACGGTTTGCAGTTTGATATTCAACGTGAGATGTGTTGATTGTAATACCACGTTCTTTCTCTTCAGGAGCGTTATCAATCTGATCGAAAGACTTCATTTCAGAAAGACCTTTTTTTGCCAACACTGTAGTGATAGCAGCAGTCAAAGTAGTTTTACCGTGGTCAACGTGACCGATTGTACCGATATTTACGTGCGGTTTCGAACGGTCGAATTGTTCTTTAGCCATAACTTAAGTTGTTATTATTTTGATTAATGATTAGCTCTTCAATATTGAGCCGTTGACGGGAATTGAACCCGTGACCTCTTCCTTACCAAGGAAGTGCTCTACCTCTGAGCTACAACGGCGAATCGTTGAGCGGGAAACGGGGCTCAAACCCGCGACCCTCAGCTTGGAAGGCTGATGCTCTATCAACTGAGCTATTCCCGCGAAAAAAAATGTGGGCGAAGATGGATTCGAACCACCGAAGTCGAAAGACAGCAGATTTACAGTCTGCCCCATTTGGCCACTCTGGTATTCGCCCATTTACCTTGATAAGAAAAAAGATTCTTATTTCTTTTTTTGAGCCTCTTGTCGGATTCGAACCAACGACCCCGAGATTACAAATCAC
>JAUNSR010000070.1 GCA_030539115.1 Bacteroidales bacterium | reverse complement strand
GTCGATTTTTAAATTTTCATTGTCGATTTTTATTGACATATCTGATACAAATTTTATGTAACCAATCATTGTGGCTAACTGAGGATAAAAATTGTGTTTTGTTAGTTTTAAATTAATTTGTTCTTGTTGAAATCTTATCATTTGTTTACCACTTTAATGTGGTTTAAAACCTACAATTAGAAGTCGTGTTTAAAAATTAAAAGTGTGATTTTGGAGAATGAGTTTTTAATTTGTATATAATGTGAGAGAAGAAACTATATTTCATTTGTGAATTTTGAATCCTTGACTGTTATTTTTTCTGTTTCTGAATCTATTTTCTTTTTTTCATTTGGAACGAAAAAAACTACAGACAATGTCCCAATAAGACCTAATACCGCTACAATAACCTTTGTTTTTACATTGGGAATGAGAATAAAGATTGATATTGAAATCATGCTCCACATAAGTATAATCGTAGTGATTTTTGTCTTAAGAGGAACTCCCTGTTTGTCAGAATATCTTTTTATATATTTACCAAGAAATGAAGCATTAAGTTTTGAATGGAGTCTTTCGGAACTTTGATAGAAAAGATATGATGCCAACAAAATAAAAGGTGTAGTAGGTAGCCCGGGGACTACAATTCCTATTATTCCAAGAATAACTGCAACGATTCCTATTATTATGTATAAGCTTTTTCTCATTTGTATATATCATTATTTTTTACAAATATATTTAAATAGATAGATGAATAGATAAAAGATTTAAAGGTATAATCTTTTATTATTATTATTTCACGTACCTATTAAATATTGTTTATCTAATGGTTACTGCTGAAAAATGTAAACAAATTTTTTTTGAAATATAGTCGATTGATATTCAACTATTGATAATCTTTTGTCTATAGCTGTATTCATGACACTTTATATTTTTATGTATATTTGATAATAAACTATTATTCTTTATACAAACTGAAATTTTTATTCTAATGTTTATAATTAATATGGAATAAGATTTTCTTTGTATAAAAGAACTATTTATTAATCTAAAGATTTTATAAAATAATGGAAACAATAAAAACAGTTTCTATGCCGGTTTTGGATATGGCTTGTGCCTCTTGCGCAATAAATATAGAACTACATTTAAAAGAAATACACGGGATAAGCAATGTATCTGTTAATTATGCTTCTAATAGTGTAAGATTAAGTTATGACCCGAAATTTATCTCTCTTGAAAAAATTAAAGAGGAGGTAAAGTCAATAGGATATGATGTTATTATAGACAAGGAAAATGCTGAACAAAAAAAAGAGGAGGCTGAAAAAAAGCATTTTAAAGAATTAAAACGAAAAACAATAGGTTCTTGGATATTGGCAATCCCTCTTTTATTAATTGGAATGTTTTTTATGAATGTAAAACCATTAGGATGGGTTCAGCTTTTCTTATGCATACCTTTTTTAGCTTATTTTGGAAGCTCTTTTTTTGTAAACGCTGTCAAGCAACTTAGGCATAAGAAGGCAAGCATGGATACTTTAGTTGCTTTGAGTACTTCGATAGCTTTTTTGTTCAGTCTTTTTAATCTTCTGTATCCTTCGTTTTGGACATCCAAAGGTCTTGAACCTCATCTTTACTTTGAAGCCTCAGGCGTAATTATTGCTTTTGTGCTTCTTGGTAAATTTATGGAAGCAAAGGCAAAAAACAACACCTCTGGAGCAATAAAGAAACTTATGGGTCTTCAAAGTAAGGATGCTTGGCTTGAGGTTGGGATTGAAATTAAAAGAGTGCCGATTTTTTCGCTTAAACCCGGAGATAAAATTCTTGTAAAGCCAGGTGAGAAGATTCCTGTTGATGGAGTGGTTATAAAAGGAAATTCCTTTGTTGATGAGAGTATGATAACAGGAGAACCAGTACCTGTGGAAAAGACCATTGGTGACAATGTTGTCTCAGGAACCATTAATCAAAAGGGTTCTTTTACTTTTGATGCAACAAAAGTGGGAGAGGAAACGATGCTTTCTCAGATAATAAAAATGGTACAGCAAGCACAAGGAAGTAAAGCTCCGGTGCAAAGAATTGTTGACAAAGTAGCTCAGGTGTTTGTGCCGGTAGTGCTTTTGCTTTCTTTGATAACTTTAAGCATTTGGCTTATTGCAGGCGGAATGGATTATTTTTCTTATGGATTTATGTCTGCAGTCTCTGTTCTTGTTATTGCTTGTCCTTGTGCTTTGGGATTGGCAACTCCAACCGCTTTGATGGTCGGAATTGGAAAAGGCGCCGAAAACCATATTCTTATTAAGGATGCAGTAGCTTTGGAGAAAATGAGAAATGTCAATTGTGTCGTTTTTGATAAAACCGGAACAATTACAGAGGGTAAGCCTCAAGTTTCTGATTTGTTATGGTGTGTAAATGGGTCGGAAGATTATTCTGCTGTTCTTGTTGCAATGGAATCTAAATCTGAGCATCCTTTGGCTTCGGCAGTAATAGAATATTTTAAAGATAAAATAAGACCTGTTGAGGTTGTTGGTTTTCAAAGTATTACAGGAAAAGGTGTTGAGACAACATATAAATCAGAAAAGTATTGGATTGGAAGTCCTGTGTTTATGAAAGATAATGGAGCCTCAATTAACGAAGATGATAAAACAAAAGTTGAAAAATGGCAGAATGAGGGAAAAAGTGTCCTTTTCTTTGGTAAAGAAAATGTTCTTATTGCTGTAATGGCTCTTTCTGACATGGTTAAACCCAGTGCCAAAAACACTGTCGAGGATTTGAAAAAGAAAAATATTGAGGTTCATCTTTTAAGCGGTGATTCAAACAAAACTGTTGCCAACCTCGCACATGCTTTGGGTATAGAATATTATAAGGCTCAGGTGCTTCCTTCTGATAAGGAGGAATACATTATAAATCTACAAGATAAAGGAAAAAGAGTTGCAATGGTAGGTGATGGAATAAATGATTCGCAGGCTCTTGCCAGAGCAGATGTAAGTGTTGCAATGGGTAAAGGCACTGACATAGCAATGGATATTGCAATGCTTACTTTAATCTCTTCAAAGCCCTCGCTGTTGATTAAGGCATTTTCTTTATCAGACAAGACAGTCAAGCTTATTTATCAGAATCTATTTTGGGCTTCTATTTATAATCTTGTCAGTATTCCTTTGGCGGCAGGAGTCTTATGGCTTTTTGGAGGACCTTTGCTTAATCCGATGATTGCAAGTGCTGCAATGGCTTTCAGTTCGGTGTCTGTTGTATTGAATAGTTTAAGATTGAAATGGAGTAAGTTTTAAAAACTCTTCAATAATTAATTATTATTGATTCTGATTTACAAAACATATTTTGTTTGTTATGATTGAAAATATATAATAACAAATATGTAATTCTAATTAATTTAACAGCGTTTAATTATACTTCTTGATATACACTTAAATATAGTAATAAAATGAATAAATTAAAATTTAAAACCAATGCTAAATGTGGAGGATGTACATCTAAAATAGATGCTTCTCTAAAAGAAAATAATATAAAAGGTGAATGGAGCTTTGATCGTGAAGGAAAAGATATTTATCTTATTATTGAGACAGATGAAACTCCTGACGCTGTAAAAGATAGCATTAAAAAAGCAGGTTATACAGCAGAATAATAACTTTGCTCCGGATTAAAAAAACTCCTCAATTTATATTTAGCGATTAAATTTAAATTGGGGAATTTTTTTGAGATTTCATATAGCTTAAAAATACATTTCTTAGAATAAAGGATTGTTAAATTTTCAATTCCGATTAAACTTAAAATAAAACTTGTAGTCTATAATATTGAAAACTCGAAAGAAAGGGTTATACAAAATATTAAACAATTAAATTTTTACTATTATGAAATTAAAATTTATCATCGCTTCCCTTTGTCTTGTATTTGGACTAAGTGCATTTGCTCAGGAAACAACTAATCAAAAGGCTCGTCCTCGTCAAAATAAGGAATATCCTTCTCAGGAAATGATTAAGGATTTGAACTTAAATAAAGATCAGATTGCTGCAATCAAGAAACTTCAACAAGAAAGAACAGCACAATTTGAAAAGCTTCGTAAAGATAGTAAGAGTAATGAGTCGACTTCAAGAGAAGAAATGAGAACTCAAATGCAAAAAAGCCGTGAGAAATATACTGCTGATATGAAAA
>JAUNSR010000048.1 GCA_030539115.1 Bacteroidales bacterium | reverse complement strand
TTTGAAAATCTTAAATTGAAAATCATAAAACTTCTTATGTGGTTGATAATCAGTCGTTAAGTATTTTTGCTTGTCTTTATAATATGGAAAATTGCTTGTGTCAAATATGTGAAGTTATAAATTGTTTCTATTGTTTTATACTGAAAAAAGTTGACTCATTTATAAATTAGTTTTTAAATAAAAACATAAAACAAAAGGACTCGTTTTCAACAAACAAATCCTTTTTGAAAGAAAATTAACTATATGCTGAAACAATTATTTTTTTAATTGAGCTGGCTTAACGTCAAATGAAATAAAAGCCGTCATTGCACCCCAGTAGATAAATACAATTGAAACCAAAAAATCGATTATAAAAGCGGGGTTGTTTACTGAGGAGAAGAAAATCCATGAAAGGATAAGCATTAAAACTCCGTTTAATAAGTAAAGCCACCAATACTTGTTTTGAGAAGTCATTGAAAAGCCTGCCACTATGTTTTGTATCCCTTTGAAAAGAAATATAAAGGCGAAGAAATATGGCAATACCTCCATTGAAAGCTCCTGATTTATTACTAAAACCAATCCGATAAGTATGTCAATAATACCGCTTGCCAGCCACCAGCCCCAACCGGGTATTTTCTTTTCCATAGAGGTTGCAACCACCAATTCAAATATGCCCGCGCCAATCAATGCCCAACCAAAAATCATTGCAAGAAGATCAAAACCTGCTATAGGAAAAAACAACATCCATAATCCAAGAAGAGCAACCGCTATGCCAAGCACAAGAATTGCCCACCAATATTTAGTCCTGCCGTAAAAACTTTGTAGTGTATCCATCATTTTTATTTTAAAATTAGATTATTGTTTGAATTGAATAATTTGAAATACTTGCAGTGTGAGCAGCATTTAACCGTTGTTTTGGATAAAATGTAAACTTGCATACTGCTATTTTCTATTCTAATAACAAGTTTTAAAGGGAAATGATTTATTGAACGCACAGTTTTTAGTTTCTTAAGACTGCTATTAAAATATAATTATAATTCTTTAAATTTTAGCTTTAAAAATCGGATTGTTGTTTAAAAAATATAAGTGTTGTTGCTTTATTATTAATTAAAAATGACAAATCGGTTTATGAGCATTATATTTGCAGTAATATTTTTCTAATTGGCACGGAACATATATTTAACATATATTGGATGTTTTTTTTTCAATATAATGCTCCTCCGGCAGATGATTTTTCAACACATATTCATACTAAATAACAGGAAACTTTATATATGCAAAATGGAACAAAGATACTTTTAGTTACACCTCCTTTTTCACAATTAAACACTCCTTATCCTGCTTCTCCATATTTGAAAGGCTTTTTCGACAAGCATAATATTGCTTCTTCCCAATATGACCTGAGTCTGGAAGTTATTTTATCAATTTTTTCAAAAAAGGGTCTAAAAAAAATTTTTGAAATAGCAGATAAAACTCTTTTTAGCGAAGATTCTCAAAGAATATATTCTTTAAGGAATGAGTATATAAACACCATTGACATCGTGATAGATTTTCTTCAGAACAAAAACCAGTCGATGGCACAATATATAGCAAGAGAGGATTTTTTGCCTAAAGGCTTTTATTTTACTCAGGCAGGTGATTTTGATGAGGAATTTGGTTTGATAGGTTTTAGAGACAAGGCAAGACATATCTGTACTTTGTATCTTGAAGACCTTTGCTTTTTTATTTCTGAAAGCATAGATTCTGATTTCGGATTTTCAAGATATGCTGAAAGACTTGGCAGATACGCCTCCTCTTTTGATGAATTAAACAAAAAATTACATTCTCCTCTTACTTTTATTGATGAAATTATGGTTTCCTCTCTTTTCAAAAAAATAGAGGAGGAAAAACCATCTATAGTTGCATTTACTGTCCCGTTTCCCGGCAACCTCTATTCTGCACTGCGCTGCGGAGGTGAAATAAAGAAGAAATATCCCAACATAAAAGTTGAGATGGGCGGAGGTTTTCCCAATACTGAACTTCGCTCCTTGAATGAAATAAGAGTTTTTGATTTTGTAGATTATATTATCCTCGATGATGGAGAGGCTCCTTTTCTAAAGTTGATAGATTACATCCAAAATGACTGTTCTGATGATAGCTCTTTAATGAGAACATTCTTATTAAAATGTGGTAAGGTTGTTTATCGCGATGATTCGTTATCGAAGGATGTTGATTTTGACGACACGGGGACTCCTTCTTACGAGGGGCTTCCTCTTGAAAGCTATCTTTCAGTAATAGAGGTTGCCAATCCAATGCATAAGCTTTGGAGCGATGGCAGATGGAATAAACTGACTTTTGCTCACGGCTGTTATTGGGGAAAGTGTGCCTTTTGTGATGGTTCGCTCGATTATATAGGCAGGTATCAACCGGCATCTGCAAAAACAATTGTTGATAGAATGCAGGCGCTTATAGACCAAACCAAAGAAAGAGGTTTCCATTTTGTCGATGAGGCAGCTCCTCCGGCATTAATGAAGGAGGTAGCTGTTGAAATCTTAAAAAGAGGACTTAAAGTCACTTGGTGGACTAATGTAAGATTTGAGAAAAGTTTCACTGAAGATTTTTGTGAACTATTAAAAACTTCAGGTTGTATCGCTGTCTCAGGTGGCTTGGAGGTAGCATCCGACAGACTTTTAAAAAGAATAAACAAAGGTGTCACAATTGATCAGGTTGCTAAAGTTGCCTCAAATTTCACTAAAGCAGGGATTCTGGTTCATGCATATTTGATGTATGGTTTCCCAACACAGACAGATCAGGAGGTGGTCGATTCTCTTGAGGTTGTAAGACAGCTTTTTGAAAATGGCGTGATTCAGTCGGCTTTTTGGCATAGGCTTGCCATGACGGCTCATTCTCCTCTTGGAAAGAACCCTGAAAAGTATGAAGCTGTGGCATTGCCATGCAATTTTAAAGGGTTTGCAGATAATGACCGTTTTTTTGAGGATCCTCATGGAGCGGATTTTGATAAATATGCCGATGGGTTAAAAAAATCTCTTCATAATTATATGCATGGTATAGGATTATATTATGAATTGCAGGATTGGTTTGATTTTAATATTAGAACAACTGAGGTTAACCCAAGAAAAATTGAAAAGGCTATCAGTGCAAAAGATGAAGAAATATTAAACATGAACAAGCGGTTGCTCTGGTTGGGTGGAGTGCCTGAAGCTCAAACTGTTAAAACTGTAGTTAAGAAAAAATCTGTTGAGAGGTTGGAGATTGTGATAAATAATAAAACTGAGGTAATTGATCTTACCTTTCCTATTGAGGAGGGCAATGTTATTATGCAATTGCTGAATGATTGCAGTGTAGATTCAGAAAAGATTATACTTCTTTCAGATTTTGAACATAGAATAAACAACTGTCTAAAGCAGCCTTTCGAGAAATATTTAAAAACAGAAAATATTAGAGAGTTATTTCAATTCGGCTTATTAAAATTGTAGCCTGTGTTTTTAATGGATAAAGTAAAAGATTTAACTAAAGGAAAAATATCATCTGTAATCGGCAAACTTGCAACGCCTTTGATTGGCGCATCATTCTTGCAAATGGCTTACAGCATGACAGATATGATTTGGCTTGGCAAATTAGGCTCGGCTCCGGTTGCTGCAGTGGGTGCATGCTTCTTTTTTGTTTGGATGGGCAATGCCATTGCTTATACTCCAAAAGTAGGAACTGAGGTGTGTGTATCTCAGTCAATAGGTGCGGGTAACAAAGAGAGTGCTTCAAAATATGCTGCCAACGCACTATCTTTCTCAAACCTTATAGGTTTTATATATATATTGTTTCTTATTGCCGCCGCTCCTTTATTGCTGAGAATATTTCATCTTGAAGATTCAATTTCTCAAATGGGGGTGGAATATTTAAGACTTGTTACTCCGGGGGTTTTTGCATCTTGTTTCATTTTGACCTCTTCGGCAATATATTATGGTACAGGAAATTCAAAAACACCTTTTTATTTTATTGCCATAGGTCTTGGAATAAACATAATACTCGATCCATTATTGATATTCGGATTCGGTCCGATAAAAGCAATGGGAAGCAATGGCGCTGCAATAGCAACATCCTTGACTCAGATAGGTGTTGTGACACTCTTTGCAAGCCGCTTATATTCGAAGAATTCACCTGTTGGGAGAATCTTTTTTTTTACAGCATTTGAAAGAAAAAGACTCTCAAAGATTGTTAAACTCGGCTTGCCGGTGTCGCTTCAAAGTGCAATATTTTCATGTATAAGCATGACTTTGGCATCTTTTGCATCAAGTTTCGGACATATAGGGGTGGCGGCGCAAAGTGTTGGTTCTCAAATTGAAGCAGTGTCATGGATGACAGCAAGTGGCTTTTCAACTGCGCTTAGTTCATTTGTGGGTCAAAACTATGGAGCAGGGTTATTTAAGAGAATAAAACATGGATATTTTATTACTCTTGGCATGGCGGGTTCTATAGGCTTTACGGCAGGACTGATTTTTATATTATTCCCTGAGACAATATTCAAAATATTTATTTCAGAGCCTGATGCATTAGAGCAGGGAGCAATTTATTTAAGAATATTAGGCTGTTCACAATTGGCGATGGTTGTGGAAATGGTTACCACAGGCGCTTTCAACGGGGTTGGAAAGACTAAAATCCCGGCTTTCATAGGAGTATTCTTTACAGCGTTAAGAATTCCGGGAGCATATATTTTGATGAATACAAGTATGATGTTGGCAGGAATTTGGTGGGCAGTTTCAATATCAAGTATTTTTAAAGGATTGGTAAACTTTGGCTGGTTTGGCTTCGGTGTTATTAGAAAATTCCCATCAAAGGAGGTTAAACTTAAAATATAAAAAGACGATTCTTTGATAAAAAAATTAATAAAGATTGCTTGATTGAGTTTTCGATATTTATAATAGGTTTATAAAATCGAAAAGAATATATAACTTGCAGCCAAATAAAGATATAATATGATTAGTTTTTTACAAGTTGACCGCTTATCGAAATCTTTTGGAGACCTTGTCTTGTTTAATGATTTAACTTTCGGCATTTGCGAAGGAGAAAGAGTCGGTCTAATAGCAAAAAATGGGAGTGGTAAGACTACACTTTTAAATATAATAGCAGGAAAAGAGGGCTACGAAGGAGGAAATGTTGTTTTTAGAAAGGACCTTAGAGTGGGGTATCTTGAGCAGGATCCTTTTTTTGAGCCAGGACTTACTGTCTTGGAAGCATGTTTTCGCTCTGACAATGAAATTGTAAAGACAATAGCACAATATGAAAATGCTCTCTCTCATGATAATATTCAGGAGCTTGAAGATTTGCTCCATAAAATGGATTATTATAAGGCATGGGATTATGAGAACAGAATTAAACAGGTGCTTTCTCAACTTAAGATAAACAACTTTGACCAAAAAATTGAAGAGCTGTCAGGCGGTCAAAGAAAAAGAGTGGCACTTGCAAACGTGCTTATTTCAGAGCCTGAGCTTTTGATATTGGATGAGCCTACCAACCACCTTGATTTGGAGATGACAGAATGGCTTGAAAATTATTTGGGCCGTTCAAGAGTAGCTCTTCTAATGGTAACCCATGATAGATATTTCCTTGACAGGGTATGTAACGAAATAATTGAGATTGACAGAAAAAAACTTTTCTCCTATAATGGCAATTACAGCTATTATCTTGAAAAAAGACAAGAGAGAGTCGATGCTGACAATGTTGAGATAGAGAGAGCAAACAATCTGCTTCGTACCGAGTTGGAATGGATGAGGCGTATGCCTCAGGCTCGTGGTCATAAAGCAAAATACAGGGTTGATGCTTATTATGAACTTGAGGAAAAGGCATCAAGAGAAAGAGATTCGGGTAATGTTCAGTTGAATGTTAAAGCCTCATATATAGGCTCGAAAATCTTTGAGGCGGAGCATGTATATAAAAGTTTCGATGACTTAAAAATCCTTGAGGATTTCAATTATATTTTTGCCCGCTATGAGAAATTGGGTATAGTTGGGAATAATGGAACAGGCAAATCTACATTTATAAAAATATTGATGGGAGAGGTGCAGCCTGATTCAGGAACCATAGATATTGGTGAGACAGTGCGTTTTGGTTATTACAGTCAGGACGGTTTGAAGTTTGATGAGCAGATGAAGGTCATAGATGTTGTAAGAGACATTGCAGAGGAGATATCTCTTGGTGATGGAAATAAAATGAGCGCATCTCAATTTTTGCAGCATTTTCTTTTTACTCCTGAAACGCAATACAGTTATGTCTATAAATTAAGCGGAGGAGAAAAAAGAAGACTTTATTTGTGTACCGTGCTGATGAGAAACCCAAATTTTCTTGTCCTTGATGAGCCTACAAATGATTTGGATATCATTACTCTAAATGTATTGGAAGAATATCTGAAAAATTTTAAGGGTTGTGTGATTGTCGTTTCCCATGACCGTTATTTTATGGATAAAGTTGTTGATCATCTTCTTGTTTTTAATGGACAGGCGCAGATAAAGGATTTCCCCGGCAATTATTCTGATTTCAGAGATTGGAAAGAGGTGCAGGACGCAAATGAAAAGGCTCTTGCAAACGAGAAAAACAAAAAGGAGGCTGCCAAAAATATAAACTTGCAAAGCAACGTTAACCAGAGTGCTCCAAAAAAGAAAAAGCTCTCTTTTAAAGAAAAAAAGGAGTTTGAAGAACTTGAAAATGAGATACAATTATTGGAAGCCGAAAAAGCATCGATAGAAAATGACCTCTCTTCAGGCTCTCTTTCTACTGAGGAATTGATGAATAAGTCAAATAGAATAAGTGAACTTATTGATATAATTGATGAGAAAACAATGCGCTGGTTGGAATTGAGTGAAATAGAGGGATAAGATATTTATAATTTATTAAAAAAGCTGCCTGGTTTTACCGAGCAGCTTTTTTTTATCTATTTATAAACTAAGGTTTCTCAGAACGGACGATTTTCTCTATTAAGATAATTATAGACGTGGATAATAAATTTGTTGAAATGTGTAAATACTCAAGCACTTTAAATATTCGATATAGAGAATACATATAGGTGTTTTCTAAACATTTTCAATTGAAAAGCGTATTAAATAAAGAGAATGTGTCTTTGAAATTAAAGATGTGCATTTCAATAATTTATATTTATCGATATGGATAATAATAAGAAAAATAAGGAATTAGTTATTATTGGAGCCGGTTTCGCAGGCATGAAACTTGCCAATGAGCTTAAAAACAGTAACTATAATATAACACTTATAGACAGACATAATTATCATGAATTTGCTCCTCTTTTTTATCAGATAGCTTCATGCGGTTTGGAGCCTGGCGCAATTTGCTTTCCTTTAAGAAAAGAGTTCAGAAAGGCAGACAATATCCATATTATGCTTGCTGAGGTTTTGGAGATTGAGACAGAAATGCACGTAATTAATACAGATACAATAGAAATAATGTATGATTTTTTGGTTATTGCCTCAGGCACTGCAACAAAGTATTTTGGGATGGAGAATGTGAAGGAGTATAGTTTTCCATTGAAAACGACCTCCGAGGGTCTCATGCTTAGAAATCAGATACTTCTTTGTCTTGAAAAAGCTGCATCATGCAATAATATAAATTCAAGAGAAAGGATGCTGACTTTTGTTATCAGTGGCGCAGGTCCTGCCGGAGTAGAGATAGGGGGAGCTCTTGGAGAATTGAAAAAATATGTTATCACAAGAGAATATCCGGATGTAAATAAAGATGAGGTGAAAATTATTATCATAGAAGCTGCTGATAAGGTGCTGAGAACAATGAGCGATAAATCGAGCAGAAAGTCTCATCAATTTCTTCAGGAACTTGAGGTTGATGTAATGCTTAATACAGGTATTGTTGATTTTAAAGATGGAAAAGTAATAACAGATACAGGAAAAGAGATCCCTACTGATACTTTAATCTGGACAGCAGGCGTTGAGGGTGTAAAGTTTAAGGGGTTAACGACTGAAGATTATGGTCCCTCAAACAGGCTTTTGGTGGATAATTATAATAGATTGATCAATCATCCTAATATTGCGGCCATTGGCGATTGCGCTTTTGTGAAAGAGCCGATAGGAAATTTCGTTAATCAACAGGTTGCTCAGGTTGCCATTCAACAGGCTAAAAATCTTTCAAGAAATCTAAAGAAGAAATCTTTTGTATATAAATTTATATACAATGACAAGGGAAGTATGGCTACTATCGGAAGAAACAGGGCAGTAGTGGATTTGAAATACAAAAAGTTTGCCGGTAAATTTGCTTGGTGGACGTGGCTGTCGGTTCACTTGGTAACATTGGTGGGAGTGAGAAACAAGATTGTTACCCTAATTAATTGGGTTTGGAATTATTTTACATACAATTCCTCACTGAGAATACTTGTTAAACCGGCTGACAGGAAAAACAGACCGGAGCCTGAGTGCGATGAAAGCAATGATAATAAATGTCCGACATCCTGATATCTTTATATATTATGCTTTTAGAATAACTTGAATATTGAAAACAAGAAATTTAATTAAGGTATTAATAAAAAGAGCAAAAAGGCATTCTTTCAATATAATCTAAAAATGCTTCTTTGCCCTTTTGTGAACTTATATCTACTTAATAATAGAGGTGGTGTTTTTCTTTACAAGGCATAGCATGCCAATAAATGTAATTGCAGCATTAACTAACAGCAATTCATACCCCATCTGATAGCCATTGAACCACTTTTCTGAGTTTGCACTGATGATGTAGCATAAAACGGGGGAAAGAACAGCAACTATGGGAACAAATCTATCTCTTACATTTAATTTTGTTATCAATCCAAACATGTAAATACCAAGAAGAGGTCCGTAAGTATAACTTGCAAGAATATAAACTGCATCTATTACGCTGGTATTGTTAAGAAGCTTAAAGGCATAGATGACAAATCCCATTATTATTGTATTTGCAACATGTACCCAGATTCTTGTTTTGCTGAGGTCTTTCCCTTTTTTGTTTGCTCCGAGAATATCTATAGTGAATGATGTTGTAAGAGCAGTAAGAGCGGAGCCGGCACTTGAAAAAGCCGCGGCAATTAAGCCCATTACAAATAAAATGCCCACTATCTGGGGTAAATAATTGCCTGTTGCCAATACAGGGAAAACTTCATCTGAACGAAGAGGAAGGGTTATGTTTTCTGAAGCGGCAAAAATGTACAGAATAACTCCAAGAGCAAGAAAAAGTAAATTTACAGGCAGAAAAAGTACCCCATAAGAAATAACATTCTTTTGTGCATCTTTGATATTCTTACAGCTTAGATTCTTTTGCATCATGTCTTGATCAAGTCCTGTCATTGCTATTGTGGTGAACATCCCTGCAAGAAACTGTTTCCAAAAATATCTTTTGTCATTAGAGTCTTCAAAAAAGAATATTTTTGAGTTAGGACTATCTATAATAGTTTGGTAAAGCCCTGAAAAATTGTATCCTAATTGTTTACAGATAAAGAATACGCACAACACTACTGCAAGAATTAATGAAAGAGTCTGTATTAGGTCGGTCCATACAAGAGTTTTTACTCCACCTCTGAATGTATACAGCCAAACAACTATCATTGTAACAATGATATTTAAAGAAAAAGGAACCTCGATTTTGTCAAACAATACAACTTGAAGAACTATTGCAGTCAAATACATTCTTACGCCACAGCCCAGCATTTTAGAAATCAAAAAGAAAACAGATCCTGTTTTATAGCTGTTTCTGCCAAATCTTTCTGAGAGATAACCATATATGGACATAAGATTTAGCTTGTAATAAAGGGGAATAAGAACGAAAGCGATAACAAAATATCCTGCCACAAAGCCTAAAACCATTTGAAGATAGGAGAACTGAGTCGTTGTAACCCATCCGGGAACGGAAATAAAGGTTACTCCCGATATTGATGTTCCAATCATTGCTATTGCAACAACATACCAGGGGGATTTTCTGTCACCAACAAAAAAAGCTTCGTTGTCTGCTTTTCTTGCTGTAAAGTAGGAGACAGAAAAAAGCATTAAAAAATAAAGGGCTATTACGATTAAAACAATATAATATGACATGATTATTAAGTATGTGTTTTTTTTTATTAGTAAATAATCTTTATAGAAGATAAGCTTCGCCTCATCAATAACAATTTGAAAGTTTTCACTTTCAATTGTTTATTGAATTCGGCTTGCATTATCTTTATAGAAGATAAGCTTCGCCTCATCAATTACATTTTTAAAGCTGTCGCTTTAAAATGCTTATTGAGTTCGGCTTGCATTATCTTTATAGAAGATAAGCTTCGCCTCATCAATTACATTTTTAAAGCTGTCGCTTTAAAATGCTTATTGAGTTCGGCTTGCATTATCTTTGAATAGGATACGAAAAGGAAAACCGTAGTAGAAATCAAATGTATTATTATTCAGATATAAAATAATAAGATTTAAACCATGAAGCAAATATATTTTATTTTCAGTGAGTAATAAAGTATAATATAAAAGATTATTAAAAACATTAACGAACAAAAAATAATTATGCGATGTTTATTCTATTGTAATAATGAAAAACCTACTTTTTAACTAATCATAATATGGAAAATAGTATTCTTGATTCTTATCGTATTTTGTCTGGCAAATGCCTTAACTTCCTTCTTGATGGTAACTATTGTCTTTTGGAAAATGGTTACCCTTATGAATGTGAGCAATATGTGGAATTTGATAAGGAGAAAATACTATTTAATGGAGATTACTATGATGAGCTTTTTTTTATGCCGGTTAAAAAGAGTAATCCAAGTGATTTTAATAATCAATTCATCTTGATAGATTATAGCTTTAACCCAACTTCGTTTAATGAGAATGAGAGGTATTCCGGTTATCTTCGGATTATTCCTATAAGAGATCACCTTGAAGTTTTTAATGTTCAGTGAATTAATGTTTGTTGTAGATTAGATAATAATGAATTACTATAAATCCGTCAATTATAAATTTATGATTGTTTTTAATTGTTGGATAAAACAAAAAAAAGCTTGCCGTAATACTTTACGGCAAGCTCTTTTTAATATCTAATTTATTTTTAGTCCTTAAATATTATTCTCCGTATTGAAGAACAACAGCTTTACGAGCAGCTACGCTGTAAACTTCTTCGCCAGAAAGAGGAGCAACACCTTCTCCTTCAACTTTCTTAATTCTATTAGCAGAAATACCATTTTGAACTAAATAAGTTTTTAAAGCTTCAGCACGAGCAAGAGAGATTCTATCATTGATCTTAACAGTACCTGTCTTATCAGCATAACCTAAAATATAAACTTCAGTGTCAGGATATTCATTTAATACTTTAAGAATTTCAGCAAGTTGGCTTGCATATTTCTTAGTGTCAATCTTAGAGCTGTTACGAACGAAATGAACTGAAGGCATTTCAGGAAGAACTGTTTTCTTAACTACAGGAGCCGGTTCAACTTTAGGTTCTTCTTTAACAACCGGTTTTTCTTCTTGTTTTGCAACAGGAGCAGGAGCGGCAACTGGCTCAAATTTTGTAGGAGCCCAAAGAACGTTGTCTTTTTTAGCTTTTCCGCCAAATTTCCAAATAACACCAATCTGAGCACCAGCCATCCAATTGTATTTAAGGTTGTTTTTAGCTTCAGAACCAGTGTTGATAATTCCATCAAAGTGTTGGTTGTCTATCCAATTTCCAAAGCATTTCAATTGTAGGTCTATACAAGAGCTTGCTCTGTATCTGAATACCAAGTCTCCACCTAAACCAAGATTGATTTTGTCATTAATATCGCCACCGAATTTCTGGTCATTGCTTGATTGTTTGATTTCTGGATTAAATTTCTGACCGTAGATAGCCGGGCTAAGAATGACAGCAAAACGGCGATTAGCGCTTGTTGTACGACTTAGAAGATTTACAAGATTAACATCGAAGTGCAATCCTGCCATAAAGTATTTATTCTGTGAATAAAGATCTTTGAAATACATGTCACCTGTGCCAAGTGTGTTGGAATAGGCTACAGTTGCATTGTTTGGACCAAGAACAAAATTTTCTTCGTAGTCTTTTGCTCCCATTTTATTAATACCGTAATCACCTGTCAAGCTTAAACCAAAAATTGGGTTAAATTGATAACCTAATTGAAGACCTCCAATAAAGCCAAAATAAGTTTTATCATAAGCAAATGAAGTGAAGTCTCCTTGAGTGAACGGAATACCGCCATTAATACCCAATGTCCAATGAGAATAATTGCCTAAAGTTTCAGCTTTAACCTCTTCTGCGGTTTTAGCCTGCTGTCCGAACATTGTAAACGACATACAAAATGCCGCAAGCACTGTGGTAAGAATTACTTTTTTCATAATAATAATTTTTTACATTAAAAATGTATACCTTTTATTTATTTATTTTTACAACCTCATTAATTACGCTGGCAAATTTACATAAATTATTTAATTAATAATACCAAACATTAATATTACAATTGAATAAATTAAGAAAATATTACAAAATGTTTCTTTTTTATGCTTTGTCGTTTAGAAAATCTATGACATTTTTCACAGATTTATACTTTTTGAGCAGTTTTTCTGCCTCATTGTAATCGATGTCAAATTCATTTTGAATCATTTTAACGCCTCTGTCCACAAGTTTAGCATTGCTAAGCTGCATGTTTATCATTCTGTTTCCTTTCACCCTGTCGAGCTTTATCATAGTGGATGTGGTAATCATGTTAAGAATCATCTTTTGAGCAGTGCCTGACTTCATTCTTGTGCTTCCGGTAACATATTCCGGCCCTACTATCGCTTCAATTGCAATGTCCGCGCTTTGACTGACCGGAGAGTTTGGGTTGCAGGAAATAGATGCGGTAAGGACTCCATTATCCCTACATTTATTAAGTGCGCCGATAACGTAAGGAGTGGTACCGGAGGCGGCAATCCCGACAACAGTATCAAGATTGGTTATATTAAAGGCTTTAAGTTCGTTCCACCCATTATCAGTTTTATCTTCTGCAGCTTCAACAGGATTTCTAAGTGCGTTATCTCCTCCGGCAATGATGCCGATAACCCATGATTTGGGAGCTCCAAAAGTTGGAGGAATCTCTGAAGCATCCAATACGCCTAATCTGCCGCTTGTTCCGGCACCTATGTAAAACAATCTGCCACCTTTTTTCATCCTTTCAACCAATGCGGTAACCAATTTTTCAATATCAGGAATGCATTTCTCGACAGCTAAAGCAACTTTCTTGTCTTCATTGTTTATATCAGTTAGAATCTGGCAGATGCTTTTGTTTTCAAGATTCGTGTATAGGGATTCACTTTCTGTAATTTTGGAGAAATTCATAACATTTATTTTATTAATGTTTTATACAATGGTGCGTTTTAAGTTAATTGAGCAATAAATATTTACAGCATAAAGAAACACACCTTTTAAACAGTCGTTTTTTATAATACAGTATATTTCGCAATATTTAATTTAAAGAAGCTATAAAGGATATTTATGAAATTCAATAAGACCCGAAGATGGTTCCCTACAGATATCTATAATTTCAATATCAAATTTTTTCGCACTTTCTTTAAGAATATCCTGATAATAAAAGGCGATCGAACCTATAAATCCTATTTTTGAGCGGCGCTCTTTTGGATATGGAAGAATGTTTCTGACAAAAAAAAGGTCAAATTCCCTCCTTAACAAATCTGTCAGAGAACTTTCATTTTTATTTTCAGTGATGAAAACTGACAATGAGGCCAGAAATCTGTTTGGAAACTCTTTTTTATATACATTTTCAAGAAGCGAAGATTCGTTTAAATCAAATCTTTTCTTGAATTTCTCACATATTTCATTGGAAAGCTGTTTTTTAAAAACCTCAGTTGCCAATCTTTTTCCGATAGATGCACCGCTGCCTTCATCTCCCAATATGTACCCAAGGGCAGGAGTATGGTCGATTATGTTTTTCCCATCATAATAGCCTGAATTTGCCCCTGTGCCAAGAATTGCAGCGACCCCATCTTTGTCTTTAAAGAGACTTCTTGCCGCAGCAAGCAAGTCGCTTTCTATTGAAACCGTGGCATTTTTGGCAAAAGAAATGAATATCTCCTTAAGTTGATCCGATTTTTCTTCGTTTGCACAGCCTGCACCATAATAATAAATGTACTCTATCGCAGGGCTTTCAATAAAAACTCCCGATTCTTTAATTAGATGAACTATTTGTTCCGTACTTTGAAAATATGGATTTATGCCTTTTGTTATAAAACATTTTGTGCTATTGTCTCCCTTTATAAAAATCCATTTAGTCTTGGTTGAACCTCCATCTACTATAAGTTTCATAAATATTCATGTTAAAAAAGTAAAAGTATGATTTAGGATGATTTTAACGAAATTTTCATTCATTATTTTTATTTAAATTTCAACTTGAGTAAAACTTTAATTTCAGGAATTTTATTCTTTTTTCTCTTTAGCATATATTTGCCACCGAATTAAACAAATGGTTAAAATGCTAAAGAAATTGACAATTTCTCTTTTTTTATTGTGCTTTATAGCATTGGGGTATTCTCAGTCTCCAAAAAGAGAATTCAGAGGAGCATGGCTTCAAACAGTATATCAACCACAATATGCTGCAATGACAAAGTCTCAAATGGAAAATTATTTTGTGGAATTACTTGACAGACTTCAAAGGACCGGCATTAATGCTGTGATTTTCCAAGTTCGTCCCTCAGCAGATGCTTTTTATGATTCAAAGCTTGAACCATGGAGCAAGTACTTTACAGGCCGTCAGGGTAAGGCTCCGAATATTAAATGGGACCCGATGGAATTTCTTATTGAGGAGTGTCATAAAAGAAACATGGAGTTTCATGCGTGGCTTAATCCATATCGGGTGACAACATCAAAAGATGAAGTACTAACCTTTTCACATATTTATCATAAGAATCCGGAATGGTTTGTTGAGTACGGCGGAAAAATATATTTCAACCCCGGACTTCCTCAGTCGAGAAAATTTATAAGAGAAGTTGTAAAGGATATAGTATCAAGATATGATGTTGATGCAATTCATATGGATGATTATTTTTATCCATATCCGGTTCAAGGAGAGGAGTTTCAAGATGAGAGCACTTTTCAGGCTTATAGAAAAGTTATGGGCTTTTCAGAGAACCAAAAAGATGATTGGCGTCGACAAAATATCAATATTTTGATAAAATATATTCATAATGATATTAAGGAATTAAAACCTTGGGTGAGATTCGGTATTAGTCCTTTTGGAATATATCGCAATAAAAAGTCTGATCCAAATGGAAGTGATACTTCCGGACTTCAATGCTATGATAATCTTTATGCTGATGTGATTTTGTGGGCTCAGCAGGGATGGATTGACTATATGATGCCTCAGCTTTACTGGGAAATAGGTAATGCAGCTGCCGATTATTCTGTTTTGGTAAATTGGTGGAATAGTAATGAAAATGGAGTTCATGTATATGTTGGTCAAAGTATAAGCCGCTCTCTTGATAATGGACAGAATCTCACTGCTTCAGATTCTCACTTCACCAAAAAAATTAATATGACAAGAAAGCTTGAGAATATTCAGGGTAATTGCTTTTGGTATGGCTACCAAATAGCTAATAATGAGAGTAAGATTGCTTCTGAACTTGTTGGAAAAATTCATTCCACTCCATCGCTTATTCCATCTTACAATAATATAGATGAGAAACAGCCTGAAAAAATAAAAAAACTAAAGGCTAAATGGACAGAAAAAGGATATACTCTTACTTGGGAAAGAAGAGAGACGGATGATGAACTCCAAAAACAGGTCTATTTCTGTATATATAGATTTGAGAATAAGGAAAAAGTCAATCTTGAAGATGGATCTAAGATTGTTGCCACGACAAGAGACAATTACTATGTTATGCCTTACGAAAATGGTAAGATAAAATACAGATATGTAGTTACTGCTGTTGACAGATGTCATAATGAAAGTAAAAAAGCAGTTGATAAAAAGGTTAAGCTTTAGGATAAGACTTTCTTTTAGTTATAATAATAAAAGATAATTCAAGCCGAACTCAATAAGCATTTTAAAGCGACAACTTTAAAAATGCGATTGATGAGGCGAAGCTTATCTTCTCCAAAGATAATTCAAGCCGAACTCAATAAGCATTTTAAAGCGACAACTTTAAAAATGCGATTGATGAGGCGAAGCTTATCTTCTCCAAAGAAGATGCTGTCTTGTAAATGTGTTTGTTTAATAAATGCATTTTTAAGACAGCATTTTTTATTTTGTTTAAAAAGTTAAACAATTGCAGATGGAAATAACCTGAGTTTTTGTTTTATGATTTATATCAATAAACTATAACCTTGAATGGAATGTTTTATTTAATGAATATATAATAAGATTATATTCTGTTTTCAGCTTGTTATCAAGCTGAAAATATGGTGTTTAAAAGATTTATATTTAACCTAAGAGAATGTTCATTAAATAATTTAGCTATGAAACTTATTAAATGTATTTATTGTGTCGCTTTTTTACTGCTTTTTGTTTTTTCTTTTAGTGTAGGAGCTCAGAAAAAAGGTGATAAAAAGAATTCTTTGGGCAAAGAAACTCAGGTGGTCGTATTAGACCCTCAAGAAAAACAATATATTAATATTATTAATGTATTTGTGAAGAATTCTCCTAAGATGTTTACTGCTCCTGGTGCGCCTCGGTTTGCTGTTATAGGAAAAAAACATAAATATTATCTCGGTATCGGCGGCTATCTTAAAGGAACTGCTTCTTTTGACTTTGGCTCTCCAATTGATAATCCGATGTATTTTACCACAAGTCAAATTCCGATGAATCTTAAACCCGGAAATGGCGGTCTTTTTCAAATGGGGGCAGGGACAAGTAATATCTTCTTTAATTTTATAGGACTTCCCAAGTCAAAACATAAAATTGGTGCTTACGTAAATTTTAATTTTACCGGCAATGACTATGCATTTAATCTATATTGGGCATATTTGACTTATGCCGGATTTAAAGTTGGTTATGACTTTACTATGTTTGCCCACTTGGCTGCAATTTCTCCTTCTATCGATCAGGAGGGTGCTCCATCGATTCCAACTGTACCAAATACCGTTTTTAATTATACTTATAATAAAAAAAATTGGAGTTTTGCTTTAGGTTTGGAGATGCCTATGGTTGACCCAACTTATGATGATAATACATATCAGGTAAATCAAAGGATACCAGCCGTACCGGCATATATACAATATTCTTGGGATAAGGGCAATAGTAGTGTTAGATTGTCCGGTCTTTGGCGTAATATGCAATATAGAGATGTAGCGACAGATAAAAACAAAAATAAAATGGGGTGGGGCGTTCAGCTAAGTGGTGTTGTTACAAGTACATATCCTCTTACTCTTTACTATCAGGGTGTCTATGGCAAAGGAATAGCAAGTTTTATTCAGGATTTATCGGGACTTGGCCTTGATATGGTGCCTAAAAAAAATAATAATGATATTTTTGATGTAGTTCCTTTATGGGGCGGCTATCTTGGTGCGCAAATCAATTACACAAAAAAACTGTTCAGTTCACATACCTACAGCCAGGTAAGAAACTATGCAGATCATTATTTGGATGGTTCTCAGGAGTGGGGAGACCAATATAAATATGCTCGCTATGTTTTGAATAATCTATTTTATAATGTCTCTTCAAATATACTTGTCGGATTGGAGTATATATGGGGCTCAAAAACAATCATGGATGGTTCCACAAGGCATGATAATAGAATTCAAACCATGGTTCAGTTTAATTTCTAAACAGCGAATATGTTGCTGCTGAGTAAGTTAAAATAATAACTCATGGTTCAGTTTGATAATTAAAATATTTATTATCAAAAAAACAGCGAAAACAAGAATAGCATTCCAAATTGGAATGCTATTCTTGATAGTGACCTCGACAGGATTCAAACCTGTAACCTTCTGATCCGTAGTCAGATGCTCT
>JAUNSR010000047.1 GCA_030539115.1 Bacteroidales bacterium | reverse complement strand
AGAGTCTTTCCGTCATGCTATCTATTCTGCTTTGGATATTTTCAGGGCAAGAAAACAATATTGGGATATGAGAAGCAATTCTTTGAAAAAGCAATACTTTGACAAGAGCAATGATAATGAGAAGCTGGACTTGACAGTTGAAGAATCAGATTAGAAAAAATCACATAAAATTTTAAAAGCCTTAATGTTATAGCTGTTAGCTCAATCAACATTAAGGCTTTTTTGTTGTCCTATTTTTCCTCAACGGCATCTCCTTTGGTATCTAAAAATTGTTTTTTGCAATTATATTGTAAATTTGTAATTTAAATGAAACATTAAAACTGACATTTATGAACTATGCTATTATAGCTGCAGGTGATGGCTCACGTTTAGTAAAAGAGGGAGTGGGGAGTCCTAAACCTTTGGTGTGTCTAAATGGTGAAAGAATGATTGACAGATTGATAAGAATATTTTGTGCAAACAATGCCCAATCGATTTCTATAATTGTTAATGAAAAGATGGCTGAAGTATCGGAATATTTAAAAAATAAGAGTTTCCCTGTAAAAGTTAATCTTATTGTCAAGTCTACACCGAGTTCGATGCACAGTTTTTATGAACTTTCAAAGATATTGCCAAATTCAAAGTTTTGTTTAACTACTGTTGATACGATCTTTAAAGAGTCTGAATTCAGTAGATACATCTCTGAATTTGAAAAAGATAATATCTCTGACGGTCTTTTTGCTGTGACAGACTATATTGAAGACGAATCTCCATTATATGTTGACACCAACCAAGATATGAAAATCACTGATTTTAAAGACAAAATCTTTGATAGTGCAAAATTTATATCAGGAGGAATTTATTGTTTGAACAGCAAGTCTTTTGAGGTCCTTGAAGATGCCATAAACAGCAATCAATCAAGAATGAGAAATTTTCAAAGAGCTTTAATCCATAATAACTTCAACATTAAAGCATATCTTTTCTCTAAGATTATCGATGTCGATCATGCTTCCGATATTGCAGTTGCAGAAGAGTTCATTAAAACGGATGTTTGCTAAAATATTCTGGTTATAAAAACTATATTATAATTAAGCTGTTACAACTTATCGATAAGATAGCATTCCAATCAAAGGGTATATTAACAGCATATTTATATTTAAGCTTAAAAAAAAATTATATACAAATGAAACCGCCATAACTCACCTAAAGTTGAGATACCCAACAAAAGGTATATAAATGGCGCATTTGTACCTTAGAGATAACGGTTAGAAAAATAAAATTATATACAAATGAAAAAATTAGTTATTGCTGGCATTACAAGAGGAAATGAATATTCCCCTAATCATATTGGTAATGATGCCGCGATTTTTAATGAAACAGTATCTCATTTGCAGCAAGCAGGCTATAAGATTAATATTTATACAGAAGAGGAGTTTCTAAAAAATGAAATAACTGAACATGTTATTTTCAATATGGTTAGAAACAAAGAGTCGATAGCTAAATTAAAAAAACTTGAAGACAACGGATCGCTTGTAATAAATTCCGGTTATGGAATAGATAATTGCACCCGTGAGAGAATGACTACATTGTTGATAAATAACAAGATTCCGCATCCACAAAGTCTTATTGTAAATACAAATGAAGATATTGCGCCTTTTCTTGATAATGATACTTACACTCCTTGTTGGATTAAAAGGGGAGATTTCCATGCAATCCATCGTGAAGATGTAAGTTATGTAAGAAATAAAGAGGAAGCGAATGAAATATTACACGAATATTCCATAAGAGGCATCAAAAGAGCTGTTATTAATCAGCATCTTAATGGAGATTTAATAAAGTTTTATGGAATTGCAAACAGTGATTTTTTCTATTGGTTCTATCCTTATGATATGAAACACAGCAAATTCGGACTTGAAAAGATTAATGGAGAAGCCCATGGTTACAAGTTTGATCAGCAGGAATTAAAATCAATATGTAATAAAGCATCTCAAGTATTAAACATTAAGATTTACGGTGGAGACTGTATTGTTGATCAAAATGGAACGATGAGAATAATAGACTTCAACGACTGGCCGAGTTTTGCTCCATGCCGCACAGAAGCCGCTCCATTCATTTCTCAATGTATATTGAATGAAATTGCATTATACGAGTTTAAACTTGTAAATCGTACACTAAAACTTATTTAATTTCTATGACTGAAAAGAAGCCTCAGTTTTCTTATGAACAAAGTCTGAAATCACTTGATACAGAAGAATTCATCGATTTAAAATTTTACCGGCCTCTTGGTTATCGCTGGGCATTGTTTTTTAATAAAGTGGGGGCAACCCCAAATTTCGTCTCAGTATTATCGATATTTTTAGGAGTGGCAGCCGGTGTGCTGTTCTATTTTAGTAATATATGGCTCAATATATTGGGAATGTTATTGCTCGTTTGGGCAAATACTTATGACAGTGCTGATGGACAATTGGCACGTTTGACAAAAAACTTCTCAAAAATCGGTCGTATTTTGGATGGAGCCTGCGGTGACATTTGGTTTATAACAATATACATTGCTGTTTGTCTCCGTTTATATCCGACATGGGGAATGTATATATGGCTTTTGGCTGCTTTTGCAGGCTTTTGGCACTCCAAGCAAGCATCTTTAGCCGATTATTACAGAAATTTCCATCTTTTCTTTGTGAAAGGTAAAAATGGCAGTGAACTCGATGACTCAGAGTCTGTCGAAAAAGAGTATAAGAGCTGCAAGTTTTCCAATGACCCGTTGTTTAAAATTTTTATGTGGTTTTATAAAGGCTACACAAAGAAGCAGGAGAGTGTTACCCCTCAAATGCAGTTGTTCAGAAAATGTATTAAAACAAAATATAATGAACAAGTTCCTTCTGCCTTGGCAGAAGAGTTTCGTTTGCAAAGCAAGCCACTGATGAAGTATACAAATATGCTCTCTTTCAATACCAGAGTTATTGCATTGTTCATATCTTTGCTTATTGACATGCCTTGGCTGTATTTTGTCTTTGAGATAGTTGTTTTAAACATTATGTTATTTTATATGGTAATTAAGCATGAAAGAATTTGTAGATACTTCTATACAAAATGCGGCGCCTAAAGAGAATAAAGCTTCTCTTTGGAGAAACATAGCTTTCATTCTTGGTCTATCCGTACTTGTTTTTATGATCTATAAAATAGGTATAGATCAAATTTGGAACAATATTAAAAGTGTTGGACCTTGGTTTGCTTTAATAATAGGGGTGTGGGGTGTTGTTTATATCATCAATACAATAGCTTGGTATTCAATAATTAAAAGTGAGAATGCCTATGTGCCGTTTTTTAAGGTCATGAAGTTCACAATCTCGGGTTATGCTTTAAATTATGTTACCCCTATGGGACTTGCGGGGGGGGAACCCTATAGAATTATGGAGCTTAGAAGATATATCGGTACTGAAAGGGCAACAGCATCAGTTATTTTATATGCAATGATGCATGTCTGCTCTCATTTCTTTTTCTGGCTTTCTGCAGCAATGCTTGTTGCATGGACGGTAAAGGCATCCCCAATGCTGTCTATTATACTTACATGCATAGTCGCCACTTCTCTTGTGCTGATATTTATTTTTTTTAGGGGTTACAGGAAAGGGTTGGTTGTAAAGCTTTTCAGACTCCTGTCTAAAGTGCCCTTTTTAAAGAAGAAAATTAATAATCTCTCTCCTGAAACCAAGGCTAAAGTTGAACTCATTGACGAAGAGATAAAAAATCTTCATGGAACAAGAAAGAAAAGCTTCTATTTTTCTCTTGGAATGGAGTTTTTGGCAAGACTTGTAAGCTGTCTTGAAATATATTTTATCGTCATGGCATTGGGCTATGACATTACATATATTCAGTCTCTCATTGTTGTTGGTTTATCCTCTCTGTTTGCAAATATATTGTTTTTTTCTCCCATGCAGCTCGGTACAAGAGAGGGAGGGATTGCTCTTGCTTTTAGTACAATAGGTCTTGTTTCGGGACTTGGCGTCTCTGTGAGTATGATAACAAGAATAAGGGAGCTTTTTTGGATTATGTTGGGAATGATAATAATGAAGATTAATTCCGATAAGTAATAAATTGAAAAAATTGTTTTATGATTAAGCAACCTATAAAAGGACTTATTTTTGATTACGGAGCTACAATCGACTCTAATGGAAAGCATTGGGCTGAGGTTATTTGGGAAGGATATAATTCTGTGAAATTTGATATTTCCAAAGAAAGATTCCGTGAAGCTTATGTTTTTGCTGAGAGAGCTCTTGCTAAAACTCCATATATTAAACCTGAACACAATTTTCTTGATATGCTCAGAATTAAGATGAATCTGCAATTGGATTATATGTCTCAAAATGGTTTTATACCTAAAGATGATTATTCTTTGGCGTGTGAAAGCGTAGCTCAATATTGTTATCAATATGCCGGAAATTGTATTTTAAAAGCTAAACCTGTATTAGAGGTTTTGTCAAAGAGATATAAATTTGTCCTTGTTTCAAATTTCTATGGCAATATTGAATCAGTGCTTTCTGATTTTGGACTATCGGATTTCTTTCCCAAAATTGTTGAATCGGCTGTCGTTGGTGTTAGAAAACCTGACCCTAAGATCTTTTCACTTGGAGTTGAAGCGATGAATCTTGCTGCCAATGAAATTGTTGTAATTGGTGATTCATATTCAAAAGATATTGTGCCTGCAACAACAATCGGTTGCCAAACAATTTGGATTAAGGGTATAGCTTGGGATGATAAGGAAGACAATATTTCTCACCCCGATATTATAACCGATTTCTCTCAGCTTCTTTCTACTGATTTAATGTGTTAAGAGGTAATCATGTATTTAAACATAGATTAATATATGAGGAGTGTCAAATTCATGACACTCCTCTTTTTTATATAAATAGACCTTATCAATTAAACTGTTAATATGTCCATTGTTTAAACATACACCTATCGTTTGCACTTTCAACCTAAATTTTTAATTTTCAATTTTAAAATTTTAACCGTCAAATTATTTAAATAACTTTAGATATATTAACGTGTGACTTAAGTAATATGTTTAAATTACTTAAGATAGTTTTATTTATTACTAAAGATAGTATGATAACATACTTAAGTTATAGATACAACATACTTAAGATAAATAAAATAATTATAGGTCAAAATTAAGGAATTGATGGTTATTATCATAAAATAAGCAAATAACTGAAAATATATATACAACTATTGTGCTGAAAATCAACAGTAATTGATTAAAAGTAAAAAAAATATAACTCAAAACAGTTCAGAAAATAAAACAACATGAGAGATGCCGGAAAAAATATCCAATCTTAACAAACCGTCAAGCGTATAATTTGCTCCGGTTAAAAGTTAAACTTCAGTATTAAGATAAAAGTAGTTATAATTAATGACAAGCTCTGTTTACTATCGTTCATCTATTAACAATGTCGTGCTATAAAAATGCATTTAACATAAAAAACTATCAAAATAAAGGTTGAGTGTAAAAACATTTTTAAATATAATTTGTTTTATACACTGTCTATTTAATAGGAATAAACAAAAAAAATTATTCCAATTAATTATTCGCCTTTATGCAGAAATGTATAGTAATCTTGTAGTTATAGCCAAAATAGAACAAAAAAAGAGTAGTTAATATGTGTTTTATGTTGGAAATATATATAAATTTACTACACCTTTCTAATTACTTAAATTTGATAAAATGGAAAAGATTGAAGTTAAGAAACCGGAGGGAAAACTTGGTGTTTTAGTTGTTGGAGTTGGTGGTGCAGTTGCCACTACTTTTATTACAGGAACACTTGCAACACGTAAAGGGTTGGCTGAGCCGATAGGTTCGCTAACACAGTTGGCAACAATTCGTTTGGGCAAACGTGAAGAAAACCGTTTCCCAAAAATCAAAGATGTTCTTCCATTGGCAAATCTTGATGATTTGGTATTTGGCGGATGGGATATTTTTGAGGAGAGTGCCTACGATGGTGCAGTGCATGCTGAAGTTCTAAAACAAAGTGATCTCGACGGAGTAAAAGATGAGTTGCAAGCCATCAAACCGATGAAAGCTTGTTTTGACCAGAAATTTGTAAAACGTCTTCATGGTACCTGGGTTAAGCAGGGAGCTACCAAGTGGGATCAGATGATGGAAGTTCGCCAAGATATAAGAGACTTCAAGGCAAAGAACAACTGTGACAGAATAGTTGTTATTTGGTGTGCAAGTACGGAAATATATCTTCCTCTAACCGACACTCATCGTGATTTGGCTAAGCTTGAAGAAGCAATGAAGCAGAATAGTGAAGAGGTTGCTCCAAGTATGTGTTATGCTTATGCTGCCATATCGGAAGGCATACCATTTATTATGGGCGCTCCTAACTTGACTGTTGACATGCCGGCAATGTGGGAATTTTCAAAGAAAATGAATGTGCCAATTGCAGGAAAAGACTTCAAGACAGGTCAGACAATGATGAAAACTGTTTTAGCCCCGGCATTTAAAGCTCGTATGCTTGGTGTAGAGGGATGGTTCTCGACCAATATTCTTGGAAACAGGGATGGTGAGGTGCTTGATGATCCTGATTCTTTCAAAACTAAAGAGGTAAGCAAACTTTCTGTCATTGACACAATTCTTCAGCCGGAACTTTATCCTGAGCTTTATGGAAAAATTTACCATAAAGTAAGAATCAATTATTACCCTCCTCGCAAGGATAACAAAGAGGGATGGGACAATATTGATATATTTGGCTGGATGCATTACCCAATGCAGATAAAGGTTGATTTCCTTTGTCGTGATTCAATACTTGCAGCACCTATTTGCTTGGATCTTGTTTTATTGATGGATTTGTCCAAACGCTGTAATTTCTCTGGAATTCAGACATGGCTTTCTTTCTATTTCAAGAGTCCTATGCATGATTTTGAAACAATACCTGAACATGACTTATTTATTCAGAGCGTTAAGCTGAAGAATACAATGAGAAAGATTATAGGTGAAAAGACTATTGATTATATAGACTAATAACACTCTTTTAAGAAGACCGTCAAAAGATAATTATTATCCTTGACGGCCTTTTTATTGCCATGAAAGGTGTTTTATGCACTATGTTAAATTAATTTTCATGTTTTTTTATTTACTTTGAGCTAAGAATTGATTTTTTATAAAGGATGAATTTATTCATCCCTTTTTATTTTTAATTGATAGTGACCCCATCTTTATTTTTTGATGCCATATATAAATATATCTTTATTCTATAATAATTAATATTTTAAAATTGTTTATTTGGTAAAATCGGGGTTTATCAAATATTTATGTATTTATGAAGCAAGTCGTAGTCGACGAGGAGGATGTTAAAAAATTAATGCCTGCCTTTAATACCAAAATTGGGAGTTATTTTATTAAACCGGTCCTGAAGCTTATGGCTCTTGATAAAGTTAATGCGCTATATGGCAGATGCTGTGCAAAAACCGGACATGAGTTTACCGAATTGCTATTAAAGGACTTAAATATTAAATATTTAGTTACAAATCCCGCAGCCCTAACCAAGTTTCCTGATTGTGGGTATATAACAGTTTCAAATCATCCTTTTGGAGCTTTGGACGGCATTGTGCTTATAACAATGATGGGTTCAATCAGGCCTGATTATAAAGTAATGGTTAATTCGGTGCTGACATATATTGATGCCATGTCTCCGAATTTTATTGCCGTACAGCCATATTCCAACAAAAAAGGTTCAAAAGTAAATATGCTCGGCATAAAAGAATCGATGAGACATCTGAAAGATGGTCATCCTTTAGGCTTTTTCCCGGCAGGAGGCGTGTCGAAAATTAAAGGGAATCTAAGAATAGAAGACAATCCGTGGGCTCCCAATATCTTAAGGTTGATAAAACAAATGAATATGCCTGTTGTGCCTATATATTTTCATGGACACAATTCTTTATTCTTTAATATACTTGGTTTAATAAGTTGGAAGCTTCGTTCATTAAGACTTCCATGGGAGGTTTTTCTCAAAAAAAACACTACTGTAAGAATCAGTATCGGTGATATTATCTCTGTCGAGGAGCAGCACAAATATGAGTCTCTTGAAAGTCTTGGCGTGTTTTTAAGAGATAAGACCTATCAAGCCGCCAAAAATGTTATTTAGGATTGTTTTGGTTAATAGATTTTAGCTTTCAATAAAGATTGGATTTTATTAGTAACTTTGCTATGAACTATAGATTAATTTAATTTATATGGCAAGACAAGATTTACAACAAGTAAAGCAACGTTTTGGAATAATTGGTAACAATGATGTTCTTCTCAGAGCAATAGATATAGCCCTTCAAGTGGCTCCAACTGATTTGTCAGTTTTAATCACAGGCGAGAGTGGAGTTGGAAAAGAGGTGTTTCCTCAGATTATTCATCAAAACAGTGCCCGCAAGCATGATAAATATATAGCCGTCAACTGTGGCGCAATACCTGAAGGAACAATAGATTCAGAACTGTTTGGTCATGAAAAGGGCTCATTTACAGGTGCTACTTCAGATAGAAAAGGATATTTTGAAGAGGCTTCGGGGGGAACTATTTTCCTTGACGAGGTTGGAGAACTGCCTCTTTCAACACAGGCGCGTCTGTTGAGAGTGCTTGAAAGCGGAGAGTTTATAAAGGTCGGTTCATCTAAGGTTTTGAAAACCAATGTGCGTATTGTTGCAGCTACCAATGTAGATATGCATATAGCAATAAGAAATGGCAAATTCAGAGAAGACCTTTTTTATCGACTAAACACAGTTCCGATTCAGATACCTGCTCTTAGAGAGAGAAAGGAGGATATAAATCTTCTTTTTAGAAAATTCTGTAATGATTTTGCCGAGAAATATCGTATGCCTTCAATATCTTTGACAGATACAGCCAAAGAACTGTTGGCTTCATACAGATGGCCGGGTAATATCCGACAACTAAAGAATATTGCAGAGCAAATCTCTATTATTGAGACTTCAAGAGATATCGATGAGATAACACTCAAATTTTATCTTCCTAAGGTTGAGACAGAGAAGCTTCCGGCTTTGCAGGCAAATGATGAGGATAATATCTTGTATAAAAATGAAAGGGAGATTCTCTATCAGATAATCTTTGAGATGAGAAAGGAGCTTAATGAGTTAAAAGGCATCGTATATAATAATAACTCCGCAACTCATGTGCCTGCAACCACTCAGAGTGTCGTGCTGAGAAATAAATTTGATTTTCAACCCGTTCAGGAGCTTTCTTCTCAGGATTTGACAATAGAGGACGTTTCACAGAATATACCTGTTGCATCTCTTCATCCTATTCATTTAGCAACAGCTCAGCCAAAAAATATTGGAGAGTCGCATGAATATGTAGAGGAAACACTCTCTTTGGAGGATATGGAAAAAGAGGTTATTAAACAGGCTCTAATAAGAAATAACGGCAAAAGAAAAAAGGCTGCCGATGATTTGAAAATTTCTGAAAGAACTCTTTATCGCAAAATCAAAGAATATGATCTTGAATAGATCTGTAATTTAAAATTTGAACCGTTTAATGAAAAAGGTTTTATTTATTTTGGTTTCTTTATGTCTTATTACTGCATGCAGCATTACTTATAAATTTAATGGTGCATCTATAGACTATACTAAAACCAAGACAATAACAATTAATAATTTCCCAATAAAGGCAACTTTGGTCTATCCCCCTCTTGGGATTGCTTTTAACGAGGGGCTGAAAGATATTTATACTCAGCAAACCAGACTTAACTTCGTTAAAACTGGTGGAGATATTACTCTTGAGGGTGAGATAACTAATTATGATCTTACTCCACAGGCAGTAAAGGAGAATGCTTATGCCTCAGAAACCAGGCTTACGATAGGAGTGAAAGTTAGATATTCAAGCAAATCAACTCCTGATAAGGATTTCGAAAGAAGCTTTTCTGCCTATAGAGATTTTTCATCTACTCAGATGCTTACAAGTGTGCAGGATCAACTGATAGAAGAGATTGTCGATGAACTGACTGAAACAATCTTTAATGCTACTGTGGCTGATTGGTAGAGCTTGTCGGTTTTATTGGATAAGAATTAAATCAGTATATATTGAATAATATTTTCTGTAAGACTCCTCTTGATTGGGAAAAATATTTAAAGTTTAAACCATGCGCTGCTTATTTTTATAATGGATAAGAAATTATTTTTTGAATACATAAAGTTCCCGGAAAATTTAAATTCCATATCTCTTAAAGTATTGGAAGAGATATTGAATGATTATCCCTATTTTCAGACAGCGCGTTTTTTATATCTGCAAAATCTTTCACGGGTTAATTCTTTACGCTTTAGCGATGAGCTAAAGAAAAGTGCCCCTTTTTTACCAGACAGAAAACAATTGTTTATTGTACTGGGAAATAAGGAGTATGAATGGAGTGAGCTTCTGGAGATGGAGAGAGAAAAACACAGAAGAAATTCAGAAGTCGGTAATTCTAAGATCAATGATAATTTCTCTCTTGTGGATGCATTTTTGGACTCTGTGTCAGACAAAAGCTATGCGGAGGAGTTGGAGGATATTATCAGAAATCAACTTAATTATCCATCAGACGATTATGCAAGCAGCCTACTATCTATCCCAAATATTAATAACGATAAAGATGATACGTCTGAAAAATTGGTGAATGATGAGGACAAAGATTCAATGTCTGAGTCTGATTTCATTTTAAATGATGCATCTCATATTATAATAAGAACAAAGAATGACGATAATGTTGAGACTTCGGAATTGAATATTTCCATTAATAATGGAAATGATAAAAGTTTAGTAGGAAATATAGGTGATAAGAGCAAAGAAACTGTTGATATTGCAGATAATAACATCTCATCCAAAGATAAACTTGCTCAGCAACAATCTTTGATAGATTCTTTTATTGAAAAAGATAGCAAGGAACAGCTCTTTATTCCATCAACTGACTCTGTACCTGATGCTGTTAAAACAACGTCCAAGGATGATTCACTCATTAAAGAGGATGCTTTTTTAACTGAAAGTTTAGCCAAAATATATATAAAACAAAAAAAGTATAATAAGGCATTGGAAATTATTAAAAAGCTTAGCTTGAAATATCCGGAAAAAAATATTTACTTTGCAGACCAAATAAGATTTTTGGAAAAAATAATTATTAACATAAAAACTGAATAAAATGTATTTGTTCATTACGATCTTAATTCTAATCGTTTCTGTTTTTCTGGTATTGATTGTACTGGTACAAAACTCTAAAGGAGGCGGTTTGTCATCAGGTTTCTCTTCTTCAAATCAGATTATGGGAGCTCCCAAAACAGCTGACTTTTTGGAAAAGGCAACTTGGAGTTTGGCAGGCGCACTTATCGTTTTGAGTATTTTGGCCGCTGTCTTTCTTCCACGAAATATCGTTGTTGATCAATCAGAACTTAACGGTCAGATTAAGACAGAAACTGCAGCTCCCGGTTTTGATATCATGGATAATCAGGAAGCTACTCAGGAAGCACCGGCACAAGAGGGTGAATCTGCTCCTCAGGAATCAGAAACTCCTGCTAAGTAAATCCTTTAATCTCTGTGTGAAAATTTAATTGTCAAGAATGTATTTTTGATTTTCATTTTTTGAATTTAGTCGATGGTCTGATGGAATATTCTTAAATGCCATTGCTTGAATAATATCTTGAAAATAATAATTTTACAGATTTTGAAAATGAATCCTTACCTGAGAAGTTAGAATCATTAGAAGAAATTTAAACCGATTTAGCTATGCTGAATCGGTTTTATTTTTTGTATCTTTCTGCAAATAATAAATTTTACTTTTTAATCCATATTTATGAAAAATTATTTTCCAAGATTGTCTTTTTTGTTTTGTCTTGCATTAACTGTTTTTTCCTGTACTCCAAAAGAAAAAATATATAATCTGTCAGAATTTGGAATTAAGCCTGATACAAAAGAGGACATGTCGGCTCTTTTTGAAAAGGCTGTAAATACAATAAAAGAGAAAAATAAAAACTCTAAGTGCACTGTCGTTATTTCTCTTGATTCAGGCAGGTATGAATTCTATCCTGAAAATTCAGCAAAAAAAGAGTATTTTATTTCCAACCATGATCAGGATAATCCGAAGTCAATGGGTGTTGCCATAGAGGATTTTAATAATCTTGTCTTTAATGGTAATGGCTCTGATTTTATTTTCCATGGGAGAATGCTTCCTATTTCAATAGTAAGATCAAATAATGTTACACTAAAGAACCTTTCCATAGACTTTGAGAATCCACATATCTCACAGGTAAAGGTTTTGGAAAATGATACCCTAAACAATTGTTTAACTATTGAAATTGCTCCTTGGGTTAAATATGAAATAAGAAATAATGCTTTAGTATGTAAAGGATTAGGCTGGGAACATACTCCTGGTATGGCAATTGCCTTTGAGGGCGATACTAAGAGATTGGTTTACAATACAAGTGATGTATATGTAAATATGAAGGACGTGGAGGAAATTTCTCCAAGAGTTATAAAAGCAAAATCAAACAGCAATAAAAAATTGATTCCCGGAACAGTGCTTGCTCTTAGAGGGTGGGGAAGACCAACTCCCGGAATATTTATGACTCATGACAAGGATACAAGACTTGAAAACATTAAAATTCATTATTCTGAGGGTATGGGATTGCTTGCCCAAGTTTCGGAAAATATAACACTTGATGGATTCAGCGTATGTTTAAGGGGCGAGAATGATCCTCGATATTTTACTTCTCAGGCTGATGCAACTCATTTCTCCGGATGTAAAGGGAAGATTGTATCGGAGAATGGCCTTTATGAGGGAATGATGGATGATGCAATTAATGTACATGGCACATATTTAAAGGTTATAGAGAGAAAAAACGATACAACTCTTGTTGCAGCGTATATGCATCCTCAGGCTTATGGATTTGATTGGGGCTTTAAAGGCGATAAAGTTCAGTTTATAGATTCAAAAGTTATGGAAGTGATAGGAAATGAGAATTTTATATCACAAATAAATCCTTATGACAAGGAAACTGCACATGGTGCAAAACAATATATTATTACTTTCAAAAACCCAATAGATACACTTGTTTCAGAAAGAGGAAAATATGGTATTGAAAATCTTGAGTGGACTCCGGAGGTTGCTTTTAGTGGAAATACCATAAGAAACAATAGGGCAAGAGGCTCTCTTTTCAGCACTCCAAAAAAGACAGTAGTAGAGAATAATATTTTTGATCATACCTCAGGTACTGCTATACTTTTGTGCGGCGATTGTAATGGGTGGTATGAGACAGGAGCTTGCCATGATGTTATTATTAGAAATAATGTTTTTGACAATTCATTGACAAATATGTTCCAGTTTACAAATGCAATTATTTCCATATATCCTGAAATCCCTGATTTGAAATCTCAGAAAAAATATTTTCATGGCGGTAAACCGGGAGCTATAACTATAGAAAATAATGTGTTTAGGACTTTTGACATACCTGTGCTTTATGCTAAATCAGTTAACGGACTTGTGTTCAAAAATAATAAGATTGTAAAAGACATGGATTATCCTGCTTTTCATTGGAATAATAAAATGTTTTGGATGCAAAACGTTGAAAATTTTCAACTTGAAAACAATACATTTGAAAATGTCGATTTTGATGAGGCTAATGATGTGAAGATTGATAATTATATAAATAATAATTAATTGTCACAAAATCACAGGAGTTTTATGGATCGTTTTTTTATTGTTTAGTCGTTGAAATGATATAATCGAAAAATAATCTCTCTTTATTGGTTTATTAATGAATCGGTTTAGAGGAATATTGTAACAAAAAATAATATAGATTATTAAATATCAAACCTTGTCAAAGACAGCTTTATATTAATGTTTGATTATTTGTATTACTTTTGTATATGATAAACTGTGATGGAATTTTTAATTGTAGTTTTGATAAATTCAATTATAAATATCCGACAGATTTTAGTATAAAACAAAAAATGGCATAAATATAAAAATGGTTTAATTTAATGCCACATTCATATTTATCTTAAACAATTAATTTTCGAAATGGGAAAAGTTTTGATTATTGGCGCCGGTGGTGTAGGAACAGTTGTAGCAAATAAAGTTGCTCAGAATCCGGACGTATTTACCGAGATTGTACTTGCAAGCCGTACAAAGTCTAAGTGCGATGCAATTGCAAAGGCAATAGGAAGCGATCGAATCACCACTGCACAGGTGAATGCTGATAACGTGGATGAACTGATTGAATTGTTTAATACCCATAAACCTGACATCGTTATTAATGTGGCTCTTCCTTATCAGGATTTAACCATTATGGATGCTTGTCTTGCAACAGGTGTAAACTATCTTGACACAGCGAATTATGAACCTCTTGAAGAGGCAAAATTTGAATATTCTTGGCAATGGGCCTATAAAAAACGTTTTGAGGAGGCAGGCTTGACTGCTATTCTTGGATGCGGCTTTGATCCGGGTGTTTCAGGCGTTTATACTGCTTATGCAGCTAAACATCATTTTAAGGAAATGCAGTATTTGGATATCGTTGATTGCAATGCCGGCGATCATGGCAAGGCTTTTGCAACAAACTTTAATCCGGAGATTAATATTAGAGAGGTTACTCAAAAAGGTAAATATTGGGAGAATGGTGAATGGATTGAGACTGAACCTCATGAAATTCATAAACCTCTTAATTATCCAAATATCGGAGCCCGCGAATCTTATGTGCTTTATCATGAGGAGTTGGAGTCTTTGGTTAAAAATTTTCCGACTATAAAACGTGCACGCTTTTGGATGACTTTCGGACAAGAGTATTTAACTCATCTTCGTGTTATCCAAAATATTGGTATGGCTCGTATTGATCCTATTATGTATAATGGTGTTGAAATAGTTCCGATCCAGTTCTTAAAAGCTGTCCTTCCTAATCCTGGAGAACTTGGTGTTAATTATCATGGAGAGACCTCTATCGGTTGCCGTATTAAAGGTATTGATAAGCAGGGCAAAGTGCTGACTTATTATGTTTACAACAATTGCAGCCATGAGGCGGCTTATAAAGAAACAGGAGCTCAGGGAGTAAGCTATACAACAGGTGTTCCTGCAATGATTGGTGCTATGATGTTCCTTAAGGGTGAATGGAAGCGTCCGGGCGTTTGGAATGTTGAGGAATTTAATCCTGATCCGTTTATGGAGCAACTGAATAAACAAGGATTGCCTTGGCATGAACAATTTAATATCGATATAGAACTGTAAAAGAAGACTAAGTCGAATTATACTTTTAAAGTTTATATCTCTTTCATCGTTTTAAATGATGAAGAGGTATAAACTTTTTTTTTGAGAACTAAGAATGTAAAGTGGTTGTTCTATCTAAATATATGAGTTAATAACCAATAATATATTGAGTATGGAAACAATGAGGAAATCTATCGATTTGAATAATTCAATCATAAATTGGAAAGCATTTAAAACCGGTGGTGGTCATCATGGAACATTGAAATTTAAATCAGGAGAAATAGAAATAACAGAAAATGTCCCTTCAGGCGGAGAATTTGTTTTTGATATGAATTCTATTTATGACATTGATCAAATAGGAATACTTAAAACTAAATTAATTGAGGATCTTGAAAGTGAACGCTTTTTTGACACAAAGCAATATCCTGATTCCTCTTTCAAAATTACTTCTGTAGATCATGTTGCTGATGATAAGGGTTACTATGCCGTTTCGGGCAATTTGACAATAAAGGGCGTGACAAACGAAATCGCTTTTAAGGCTGAATTTTCAATTAGTGATAATGATGTTTTTAATATTCAAACTGCTGTTATCGGAGTTGATAGAACAAAATGGGGAATTACATTTGGAGCAAAAGGCTTCTTAAAGAAATTAGAAAGTCATATAATTGCAAATGTTTTTGATGTAACAGCAAATGTTGTAACGCAATAGATTTATTTGAAAAAAAGGTTTTTTCAAGTTGTCTATTTTATTTGTTTAATGGTTTTACAAAGAGCTGTTTTTAAGAAGTTATTTATTATCTTTACATAATGTAGAGAATGTGCCATTAATCATTTCTGACTGTATGTCAATGAAAAATGTCGGATGGTTAATGTGTTGATATATTGTTGCTTCAACTTTGATGGTGATTCAATATATCATATTAGTCACTATGTTGGAAGAACAAAAGTTTGTTTATATTCCAACATTAAATAGATAATAATCTATCTGAGAAACTTAAATTGGAATTATTACTTTCTTAAATTTTTGTATTTTATATGGCATTAAATATTGGAGATAAAGCTCCTGAATATCTTGGTAAAGACCAAAATGGAAAAGATGTGCATTTGAGTGATTTTAAGGATAAGAAACTGGTGCTTTACTTTTATCCTAAAGACAATACCCCGGGTTGCAGCGCGGAGGCTTGTTCTTTTAGGGATGGCTATGAAGATCTTTTGCAAAAAGGATATGCAATAGTTGGAGTTAGTAAAGACAGTGAAAAATCACATCAAGGTTTTATTGAAAAGAAAAGTCTCCCATTCCCGTTAATATCCGATAGTGATATTACTCTTCAAAACATTTTTGGAGTTTGGCAGGAGAAGAAAATGGCAGGCAGAACATATATGGGAACAGTGAGAACAACATTTATTATTGGAACAGATGGAGTAATAGAAAATATTATTACAAAAGTTGATACAAAGGATTCAGCTAACCAGGTCTTGAATTTATATAAATAAATGGCAGTTAAAAAAAATATTCTATAGGCATACTTTTTTCTATCGGATTTAAATTTATAGAGTCCGGATGTTTAGAAATATCTTTTTTATACATTCTTTTTTTTATATTTTGTGTAATTAATTATTTAGATAGAAATATATTTTAATAAAAATAATATGGACGAAAAAGAAAAGTCACAAAAACCATCTCCCTCTGCTGATAAATTGAAAGCACTTCAGGCAGCAATGGATAAAATAGAGAAAAGCTACGGTAAAGGCTCTATTATGAAGATGGGTGATGAACATGTTGAAGATGTTGCCGTAATACCAACAGGTTCGATAGGATTAAATGCGGCTCTTGGTGTTGGAGGCTTCCCTAAAGGTAGAATAGTTGAAATTTATGGCCCTGAATCTTCAGGAAAGACTACTCTTGCTATTCATGCAATTGCTGAGGCTCAAAAACTTGGTGGCATTGCTGCTTTTATCGATGCTGAGCATGCATTTGATAGGTTCTATGCTGAGAAATTGGGCGTTGATATAAATAATCTTATTATTTCTCAGCCAGACAGCGGTGAACAAGCCTTAGAAATCACTGAGCAATTAATCCGTTCCTCGGCAATAGATATAATTGTTATTGACTCAGTTGCAGCTCTTACTCCAAAAGCTGAACTTGAGGGCGAGATGGGTGAGTCTAAGATGGGCCTTCAGGCTCGTTTGATGTCTCAAGCTTTAAGAAAGCTTACTGCTGCTATTAATAAAACCAATACAACTTGTATTTTTATCAATCAGCTTCGTGAGAAGATTGGTATAATGTTTGGAAACCCTGAAACAACTACCGGTGGTAATGCTCTTAAATTTTATGCCTCTGTACGTTTGGATATTCGTCGAACTTCTCAGCTAAAAGATGGTGAAGATGTTATCGGAAACCAGGTAAGAGTTAAAGTTGTTAAGAACAAAGTTGCGCCTCCTTTCAGAAAAGCTGAATTTGACATTATGTTTGGTGAAGGAATTTCAAGAGCCGGTGAAATTATTGACCTTGGTGTTGAAAAAGGTATCGTTAAGAAAAGCGGTTCTTGGTTTAGCTATGGAGATATTAAGCTTGGTCAGGGTAGAGATGCAGCCAAAAAAATGGTAATGGATAATCCTGAACTTGCTGATGAGCTTGAAGGATTAATTATGGCCTCTCTTGCTGAAAATTAAATTAATCGGTTTATCCTTTTTGTAAAGCAAAAAAAGGATAACCATAGATATTATATCTTTTTATATAAGTAAAAGTCGAAAGTGTATTTTTATACTTTCGACTTTTTTTAATTTCACTTTTAATAAATACAATGTTTCGGGCATTTATAAGCAAGGTTGTTACTATTTAATTATTTTTACTTCATATAGTTATCTGGATATTGTAAATGAATCCAATTATCGTACGTAAACTGGTTATAATATAATTCTTTTGAATGATTCTTCAGTTGAATAAACCAAATATATTTATTCTGTGTGCGGACACAAAATAATTTAAATTACTTTTGGAAAGATATAAAATAAATGTATTTTTGTCTGGATTAATATAATGAAAGCATTATTGCTTATTACGAGTTTTTGTTGAAAAGATTCGTTTTATCAGCTATATGAAAATGAAGTAATAAACATTTAATAAGAGCCGTTACATAAAGGATTAAGTTTTTTGTCTTAAAAATAAAGAGATCATTATAACTAATTAAAAATTAGATATCCAACAAAATGGGAAAGAAGTTTTATTTGTAGCTCGGTAGTAAAAATTATTGTCTTTAAGAAAATAATAAAACATTATGTATTGTTTCATTTGTAGCTTGGTGTTAAAAATTAAATTGAATATAAATGAGAAACATTAAACAAACTCTTCTAAAAATTGCATTACCATCAATTCTGTTTTCAGCTTTGCTATTGACAGAAAGCTGTGCATCAAAGAAAAGTGCGCAAAAGAATGCAGACAAAAGTGCTTCTGCTCAAGTAACGCAGAAAGTTGAGAATCCATTTCATTTAGCAATTGCAGGATATACTTTTGTTAACTTTGATTTGGAAACTACTCTTAAGATTATGAAAAGGCTTGATGTCAGATATCTTTGTATAAAGGATTTTCATTTGCCTTTAAACAGCACTGACGAACAAATTGCCGCTTTTCATAAGAAATTGGCAGAGTACAATGTCACAGGTTATGCTGTTGGTCCGATTTATATGAAATCGGAGGCTGAAATTGACCGAGCTTTTGAATATGCCAAAAGAGTCGGAGTTAAAACCATTGTTGGAGTTCCAAATTATGAACTTCTTCCTTATGTAGATAAAAAAGTAAAAGAATATGATATGAATTATGCCATCCATCTTCATGGGCCGGATATCAATATCTATCAGGATGCACCGCAGACTTGGGATAAAGTTAAAGATTTAGACCCTCGTATTGGAATGTGTCTTGATATCGGTCATGATTTAAGAAATGGATGCGACCCTGTTGCAGATCTGAAAAAATATCATTCAAGAGTTTTTGATGTTCATATTAAGGATGTGACAGATGCTTCAAAAGCAGGCAGAGGAATAGAACTTGGAAGAGGAAAAATTGATTTTCCTTCTCTAATTAAAGCCTTAAGAGATGTAAATTATCAAGGAATGTGCAGCTTGGAGTATGAGAAAGATATGAAGGATCCTTTTCTTGGAATTGCAGAATCAATAGGATATTTTAAAGCTTTAAGCAGTTACTAATTATTAGAAAACAACAAAAAAGGGTGTGATGTGAATTACATCCTTTTTTATTATTAATTCTTATATCTTTATTTTTCCTTTTCAAGTTCAATTAAATATCATTTTCTCAATAATTATAACTTTGTAAATAATTATCACAT
>JAUNSR010000046.1 GCA_030539115.1 Bacteroidales bacterium | reverse complement strand
CAATCTATTTCATTGTTTATCAAGTTTTTATTACTTTTTTTACCGAAGTATTGATAGTTAGAAAATATACTATTGAATGGTTGGTTCATTCAGTGATCTCATTTAGTGATTCCATTTAATACAGTCTATTATTTATAATGCCTTAACGACCGAAATGAAGTTCCTGTTCATTTCGGTCGTTTTCATTTGTATATAATTTAGTTTTTAACACAAAGGTACAAATGCGCCATTTATATTCCTTTTATTGTGTATCTCATCTTTAGGTGAGTTATGACGATTTCATTTTTAGAACACGAATGAACCATTTTATACTTTTGTTGCCTATCTAATCTTTAAATAAGTTATGGCGATTTCATATATAAAAATCATTATTAACTTTGCATTTAAAGAAATGCTAAAAGAAGTATAATATAAAATCAATTTATTAATAGTTTTGTTTTATTAATTAAAGCAGTATTATCAGTATTATAATTGAGATAACCTTCTTTTATTATAGATTTAAAGTAACAACTTAATACACTCATCTTGAAAAATTTTATAACGAGAGCTGCCACAGGATTAATTTTTGTCCTTATTATTATTGGGTCAATAATTTTTAGTCCCTATTCGTTTATCTGCTTGTTTGCACTCATTACAGCTTTCATGCTTTACGAATTTTACTATTTGGCAGAGAATCATTATACCCAACACATAAACATTCCACTAAATATCTTTGGAGGAATAATCCTTTTCCTTAGTACCGCTTCATTCGCTATGGGTATAACATGTTTAGAAATTTTTCTTTTCTATGTTTTCTTTATAATTATAAATTTCATAATAGGTCTTTATAGAAAAAATGGCGACCCTATTATTAAATGGGCACTCTCCATTATAGGTCAAATTTATATTGCACTACCTATTTCTTTATTAAACTTCATTGCTTTCAAAGATGTTGCAGAGATACATCAATATAATTATATACCCCTACTGTCTCTTTTTGTATTTATTTGGTTAAACGATACAGGAGCTTATTTAATAGGCAGTTCTATTGGGAGAAATAGATTATTTGAACGAATATCTCCAAAGAAATCTTGGGAGGGATTCTTTGGAGGAATGCTTTTCTCTATTTTGGGTGGATTGGTTTTTTCTCACTTCTTTTCAATATTCAATATTTACCAATGGATTGGACTCTCTTTAGTAATCTCTGTTTTTTCGACATGGGGTGATTTAACAGAATCACTGTTAAAAAGGACTTTTGGTGTAAAAGATTCAGGCAATATACTTCCAGGTCATGGTGGATTTTTAGATAGATTTGACAGCGTTCTAATAGCTGGACCGGCTGTTTTGATATATCTTTATCTTGCTGCCGGATATTAATCCTGATCATAACCAAAAATATTTGTTCAAGACATGCTATTTATAATATAATGTAGAAAAATGATTTTACAATATTTTTTATTATATCACAATTGCACTTCCATTAATAATACAGAAAATAAAACCTGCTTTTTTCTTGAAAGAAGCAGGTTTTATTGTTTATGAATTCCATATTTTCCAAGATTCTATTGCTTGCAGTATTAACATTTCATTACCATTTTTGATGGCAGCCCCTCTTTTTTTTCCTTCATTTAAAAAGGTGGTAAGTTCCGGGTTATACACCAAATCATAGAGCAAATTAGTCTCTGAAATAAACTCGTAAGGCAAATCAGGCTTTCCCTCTACTTTTGGGAAAGTACCCAAAGGCGTACAATTAACAATTAAAGAATAATCCTGCAATATTTCCTTAGTTATCTGTTCATAAGAAATCATCCCAGCCGATGGAGTCCTTGAAACAAACATAGTTTCAATACCAAGCTTTTCAAGTCCGCATTTCACTGCCAAGCTCGCACCTCCGGTACCCAATATTAAAGCTTTTTTATGAAATGGTTTTATCATTGGCTTTATAGAATTCATAAAACCAACTACATCCGAGTTGTAACCTTTCAAATGCAATTTGTCTTGATTCTTCGTAACTTTTACAACATTAACAGCACCGATCTCTTTAGCTGTATCATCAATATCATCAAGAAATTTTATAATCTCTTTTTTGTAAGGTATTGTTACGTTAAAACCTTTTAGATTATCTTTTTTCAATAGATCAGTATAGATATTATCAAGATTATCTAAATCAAAATTATCATATTTGGCATCTATAACTTCATTTTCAAACTTCTCTGTGAAGAATTTTTTTGAAAAGGAATGTGACAATGGATGCCCCAAAAGTCCATATTGTTCCATATTAATATTATTTACTTAAATAAATCCTCTCATATTAAGTAATTGTTCTATATAATCATTTAATATTTAAAAGAGAGATCAAAATAAAAGATTTTTAATTAATAAATTAACATATCTATCCAAAAAAGAATTTTCTATTAATGTTCTTCAGAGTTAATTGCTATTTTTGTCATATTTATCTTATAGTTTAACTTTACTAAAAGCATGCTGATATAATGATTAAACGAATTATAACAATCCTTTCATTAAGCGTTTTTTTTATTCTTGATATTTATCCTCAAAATAATAACAAGGCTTTTACAATAGTGATTGATCCTGGGCATGGAGGAAGAGATGGAGGCTGTAGGGGTAAAATTCTAAAAGAAAAAAATCTTAATTTAAATATTGCATTAAAGGTAGGGAGTCTAATTGAAAAAAATATGCCCGATGTAAGGATTGTCTACACAAGAAAAACGGATGTTTATATAGAACTTGATCAGAGGACCAATATTGCAAATAAATGTCGTGCAGATTTATTTATTTCCATTCATGCCGATGCAATACCAAGGAATAAGAATACAGCCTCTGCCTATGGTGCAGGGACTTTCACTCTTGGTACTGCAAAAACTCAAGAAAATTTAGAAGTAGCAAAAAGAGAGAATGCCGTAATTCTTTTAGAGGACAATTACGAGCAACGATATCAAGGGTTTGATCCTGAAAGCACAGAGTCGTATATTATGTTTGAAACATTACAAGGGACTCATCAGGCGCAGAGTATTCTATTTGCATCTTTTATTCAAAAACAATTTAAATACAATGCAGAGAGGCATGACAGGCAGGTTAGACAAGCTCCATACCTTGTTTTAAAGACGGCAAGCATGCCGGCGGTTCTTGTAGAGGTAGGTTTTCTCTCAAATGAAAAAGAGGAAAAATATCTTGCAACAGAAAATGGTAAAGACAAGATTGCCGAGTCTATTTATTACGGTTTCAAAAACTATAAGGAGAACTTTGAACGTCACAATGAAGCAAACTCTGTTACAAGAGATAGTGAAATAATATTAGATACTCCCAATGACAGGAATTCAAACAAAAATTTATCCTCAGCATCCAATTTAAGAAATGAAATTTCTAATACAGCAAACCAATCATCCAACATTAAAGATGGGAAAATTGTTTATAAAGTACAATTCCTTTCTTACTACAAAAAACTTAACAAAGGAGCATCTCAATTAAAGGGTTTATGGCCTGTTGAGATAGTTAAAGATAAAGACACTTATAAATATTTCTATGGTGAGACTACAGATTACAATAAGATTTTACGTTCTCAAAGAGAGATAAGAAAGAAATTTAAAGACGCTTTTGTAGTAAAATACAAAAATGGAGAAAAAGTAAGATAATCAATCCTTTATACTATCTTTTCCTTTTTCTCAAACGTCTCAAAAGTTGTTCAAAAAAGGAGTAATTAACGCTAAAATAGGGCTTTTTGAATATTTTTGAGTTACTTTACAATCTAAAATGATGTGATAATAATTTTAAACATGAGCAAACTAATTAATAAAGAGGTTACCATTGGCGCTGTTACAATTGTCTGTGCAGCTATTTTATTTTTCGGAATTGACTACCTAAAGGGAATAAATATTTTCAAGCCTACTAATTATTATTATATCAAATATCAAGATGTTACCGGTCTTACTGTTTCAGGACCAGTTACTCTCGATGGGTATAAAGTAGGATTAGTTACAAGTTTGGATCTTGACTATAATAATCCAGGCACTACAATTGTAGAAATAAGCCTTGATAAGAAACTCAAAGTTCCAGCCGGCAGTAAAGCAATTTTGGCTACAGATCTTTTAGGGACAGCTTCAATCCAATTAAGTCTTAATAAATATGTGAGTACCTATCATAATATTTCAGATACTTTAGTTGGAGAATTAAATTCGGGTCTTATGGGAAAAATTTCAAATGACATTCTTCCGGCTCTTGAAAACATACTACCTCGTATTGATTCTATTGTTTATGGATTGGACCAGATAATTAACAATTCGGGGCTTAAAGAGACTTTTCAGAATATCAATGGAGTTACTTCTGAATTGGAAAAATCATCAAAAGGGCTTACAAAGATTATGAATAATGACATTCCTGTCATTATGAGCAACATGAAAACTATATCAAGCAACATCAATGAGTTCAGTGGCAACTTAAAAGAGATAAACTTTGATGAAACTATTACCTCTATAAATAAAACTCTTGCTGAAGTCAATCAAATTAGTCAAAAGATGAATTCAACAGACAATACTATAGGATTGCTGTTTAATTCAACCGGTATATACGATTCATTAAACAGCACTATTAATTCTGCTGATTCTTTGATGGTTGATCTAAAGGCCCACCCAAAGAGGTATGTTCATTTTTCGGTATTTGGAAGAAAATAATATTATTACATTTATAATGCTATATAAAAGGATTTCTCTAAAAATAATTAGAGAAATCCTTTTATTTTTTATCTCTTGAATAATGCAACTTAATCAAATAGCAAGAAGATTATATAATTTGTCATTAATAAATAAAAGAATTAGATTCTATACATTTCTCTTTGATTCAATAATCATTTGTTTCAATTGCTGCTTGAGATTCCTATCCTTATAAAGGTTTTCAATTGATATTTTCATTCTGTACCTCCAATAATGACGAGCATTTGAGGGTTCATTTATTCTCTCCTTTGCAGGGTTTTCATTACATAAATCCTGACGGACAGAAAGCCAATCTTGAATTGGAAAAATAGCCAATATAGATGGAGAATGCAGATTTCTATTTAATATCTCCTTGCATAGATGCTCATCACAGACACTTGGTGCTTTACCATCCTTTTTTAAAACCTGATTATAATACCTTTGAATTTTATCTTTATCCTCATTCCACCATTCTCTTAAAGTTGACATATCATGAGTTGAGGTGGTACAAACGGAATATTTATCATATTTTTCCACATCACCAAATTCAACGCCAAATTCTTTTGGCATCCTTTCAATATCTAAAGATAAAATATCCAATTTTTTCATTACTTCAGGCACACAATCAGGAATCATTCCCAAGTCCTCTCCACAAACAAGCATATTTGTTGAATTAATCAAAGCAGGAAGTTTTTTTAGAGCCACTTCAGCCCAAAATAAATTATGTCTTTTATAGAAGAAATCATTATAGAGGTTTGTATAAGATTCTTTCTGCTGTTGATTTAGTCTTTTAAAAGAAAATGTATCAAAAGCACTGATTCTTGGATGATATTTTTCATTTTGAATAGGATCTTTTATAAAAAGAAAATCATTTATTGTCATTAATAGCTTTTCACGCACGATTCGGGTGTCTTCATTGCACTGTCCTATAAAGAAATTTTCTATCTCTGCTTCTGTATCGTAAGTACTATTAAAATCGAACCATCCATCTCCCATATTTTCCAAAAAAGTATCAATAACAAATGATGTTTTATCACCAAAAATTGATACTATCTCATCATAGCGAAGATGCGGTTTTGTAAACCATAATACATCCTCACAAAAGCCATAATTTTTTATCTCCTCATTTGAATATGGTAATGCCGGTGAGAAATGGCCTCCTATTCCTAAAATATTTTTTGATGGTATTTCCCAAATTCTAAAAAAACCAAGGATATGATCTATTCTGTAGGCATCAAAAAACAGAGACATATTTTTAAATCTATTTTTCCACCACTTATAATTATCTTTTGACATTTCAGACCAATTATATGTTGGAAAGCCCCAATTCTGACCATTTTGTGAAAACAAATCCGGAGGAGCTCCTGCCTGAGAATTTCTTTTAAAAAGTCCGGGGTTGCTCCAAACATCTGCACTCTGCGAACAAATACCTATTGGAATATCTCCTTTTATTGCAACACCATTTTTCTTTGAATAATCATGAACTTGAGAAAGTTGTTTATATAAATGATATTGAACAAAGTAATAAAAACATATATCTCTATAATGCAAAGAATTAACATCTGTAAGCTCATTAACTTTTTCTTTATTATAATTACTAAGTTCTTTCCACCATTCAAAGTCTGCAGTTTGATTTTGATCTCTCAAATATGAAAAGGCAGCATAATCAACAAGCCAATCTTTATTTTGGTTAAAAAAATTCTTAAAATCAGTCAATTTCAATGTCTCATTACCCTTTTCATCAAACAAGTCATGCAGGTATCTCCATTTCAAATTAGATACAGCTTCATAATCTATATTTTCAATAGAATTTAGATAATCTCCCTCTCTTCTGTAAACTTTCATTTTATCGGCATCAGACAACCTACCGGCTTTTCCCAAATTTATATAAATTGGATGAAGGGCAAATGTTGAATTTGCCTTATATGGATAAGAATCAAGCCAGGTTTGTGTAATAGTAGTATCGTTTATTGGCAATATTTGAATAAACGACATTCCAATCTCTTTGCAAAAATCGACAAGTTTTATTAAATCAGTAAACTCTCCTATACCATAATCAGATTCGCTCTTTAAAGAAAAAACAGGTACTGATAAGCCTGCAAATTTTCTTTCACGGCAATAAAAATTAGGTAAAGAAGACTGGATTATCTGAATATTAAAAGAAGAGTTTATTTTAATTACCCTATTCTCTCCTTTTTCCCATTCAATCTTTTCATTATTTCTTATAATAAATTTGTATTCATAATCAACACCTGAGACAAGAAAAAGAGAGGCATATCTGTTATTCTGATTATCTCTTTTCATTAAAATGGCATTGTCAGGATTCCACTCTCCCAACTCTCCGCTATTACCGCAAATTAAAAGATCTTGAGATGGAAGAAGATAGGGAATAAACGTTTTTACAGTAACAGTTGAAACTTTATTGTCATTAATAGACGATTCGTTCTTTTTTATCGAAGAATTTTTTTTGGATGAACGATTTTTAACATTTAAATCAATTTCGTCATTATGTCTTTTGTTTTGCTCATTTGAGCTTTGCTTTAATATCGAGTCAGTAAAAGCACATGAATTTAAAGGGGTCTGATACTCTTGTGTTTGCCAAACATCTTTTAATAAAATTGAATCATCTTCCTTAAAATTTAAAGACAACATTCTTTTGGCGCCATACTCGCCTTTATTTATATTCAAATTCTCATTAACGAGATAATATTTATAGGTCACAACACTATTCTTAGGCAATTCAAGAGTTGTAGAACAACTTTTCTCTGTATTATAATCAAGATATTTTTCTATTACAGTTGTTTCATTTTTTAATGTGGCGTTAATTTTTATAAGTATCTTCTCGCCCCACTGTGTATGATAATCCAAGGTAAAATTAATTTTCATAAAGCTTTCCCTTTTCAGAAATTATTAAATTTAAGATGACACAAAAACAGCATCTTATTCCTTTATATAATAAAAAAGTTTTAAAACTTATATTGTTTTGAAAGTTACTCTATTTTCAGAAAGTTTCAATACTCATATTTAAAAATTATTATATCAGAATTGGTTGTATACAAAAAATGGCTGTCCATACTTGAATGAACAGCCTTTTTTTATCATAATCAAATATTGTTATACTATCCGCATTTAGAAGCTCCGCATGATGTACAAATCAAGCAACCCTCCTGATAAATTAATGTCTCATTACCACAATTAGGGCAAGTCTGACCATTAGCTTTTGTTCCATTAGGAAGATATTTCTTAAGAGCACGAACCACACCATTCTTCCAAGTATTAATTGACTCACTGTTTAATTCCAATCCTGATATCAACTTAATAACCTGATCCATTGGCATTCTGTATCTAAGAACGCCCGAGATAAGCTTTGCATAGTTCCAATATTCAGGATTAAACTTATCAGAAAGTCCCTCAACAGTTGTTTTATAGCCTCTTTTATTTACATATTGAAAATCATAACGTTTATTGCCATCACTGTCTATTTGTTTGATAATTTTCCCTTTGGTAACATTTTTTGGAAGAAGTATTCCATCCTCATCATCAGCAAGACCTGTAAAAATCTCATAAGGAACACCATCATTCAAACCGATGAAAGCAATCCATTTTTCTCTATTGTTTTGGAATTTTACGACATCTGCTTCCAACTCTATAGGCCTTACAATAGTCACAACTGGCAAAGCAAACTGTTTTTTATCATCTTTCTTAGTTGAAACAAGGACCCCTGAGCGAGAGCCATCACGATAAACAGTACAACCTTTACATCCGCTTCTCCAAGCCTCTACATAAAGATTTCCAACCAATTCCTCATTCGCATCATTTGGAAGATTAATGGTCACGCTTATTGAGTGGTCAATCCATTTTTGGATTCTTCCTTGCATTCTCACCTTTTGCACCCAGTCAATATCATTTGAAGTTGCTTTATAATAAGGTGATTTTTCAATAAGTGCGTCAAGTTCTTCTTGTGAATAATTATTCTTTACCTCTATGTTATTAATTTTCATCCAAGTAATAAACTTGTGATGGAAAACGACATATTCTTCAAATGCATCACCAACCTCATCTACATAATCAATATGTGATTCAGGGTCATTTGGGTTAACCTTTCTTCTTCTTTTATAAACAGGTAGGAATACAGGTTCAATACCTGAGGTTGTCTGAGTCATCAAACTTGTAGTTCCTGTTGGAGCAATTGTAAGACAAGCAATATTTCGTCTTCCATATTGCTTCATCATTTCATAAAGTTCATGATCCGCAGCTTTCAGACGATTAATAAATGGATTTTTCTCCTCTCTGGTTGCGTCAAATATTGGAAATGCTCCCCTCTCCTTAGCCATTATTACAGAAGAACGATATGCACTTAGAGCCAAAGTTTTATGTACCTCTTCTGAAAAGCATATAGCATCTTCATCACCATAAGTCAATCCCATTGCTGCAATCATATCACCTTCAGCAGTGATACCTACACCCGTTCTTCTTCCCTGAAGTGTACGTTCTCTAATTTTTTCCCAAAGATGAATTTCTGTATGCTTTACCTCGTCTGATTCAGGGTCGGTTTTAATCTTCTCAAGAATCATATCAATCTTTTCCATTTCAAGATCAATAATATCATCCATTATTCTTTGAGCTAAAGTAACATGCTTTTTGAAAAGATCGAAGTCAAAATATGCATCCTTTGTAAATGGATTTATAACATAAGAATATAAATTAATTGCAAGCAAACGGCAGCTGTCATAAGGACAAAGCGGTATTTCACCGCAAGGATTTGTAGATACGGTTCTAAAGCCTAAGTCAGCATAGCAATCAGGAACCGATTCTTTAATGATAGTATCCCAGAATAACACTCCCGGTTCTGCCGATTTCCATGCATTATGAATAATTTTATCCCATAATTTCTTTGCACCAATTTCCTTTGTTGTTGTCGGATGCTCCGAACCTACAGGGAATTTCTGAATATATTTGCCATCATTGACAACAGCTCTCATAAAATCATCGTCAATTTTCACAGACACATTTGCACCTGTTACTTTCCCCTCAGTCATTTTTGCATCAATAAAAGATTCAGAATCAGGATGCTGTATTGAAACAGAAAGCATTAAAGCTCCTCTTCGACCATCTTGTGCAACTTCTCTTGTTGAATTCGAGTATCTTTCCATAAAAGGAACAAGTCCGGTAGAGGTCAAAGCAGAATTCTTAACCGGAGAACCGGAAGGACGGATATGAGATAAATCATGCCCAACGCCTCCCCTTCTTTTCATTAATTGAACCTGCTCTTCATCAATTCTTATTATTCCTCCATAAGAATCAGCATTTCCCTCAAGCCCGATCACAAAGCAATTTGATAAAGATGCAACTTGATAATTGTTGCCTATTCCGGACATAGGACTTCCTTGTGGAATGATATATTTAAAGTGGTCAAAGAGACTGAACAATTCTTCTTTATCTATTGGGTTGGGATATTTTGCCTCAACTCTTGCTATTTCTGATGCTATTCTTTCATGCATCATTGCAGGAGAATTTTCATAAATATTTCCATACGAATCTTTAAGTGCATATTTGTTTACCCAAACACGCGCAGCCAATTCATCTCCATTAAAATAACGAAGCGATTCCTCGAATGCTTCATTGTAGCTAAAAGTCATTTTTTCCACTTTGTTTTTTGTTTGTTTTTGTTGTGTTTTCTATGCTTAGATTTTTGGTCTATGCTTTAAATAATTTGGTACTACAAAGGACGTAAAAACATTCCACAATGGCAATATTTGATAATTGAATAATTATTATAAATTACAAAGTTGTCCAAAAATATTTTCATCTACCTGATATCCTGTTATTTGACTTTCCTTTTAATACAAATTATTTTCCAAAATGCAAACAATATTATAAACAAGGGCACTTTAGTTATACCTTTAAGAAAACTATTTCTAAATAACGACAATTAAAGTTTAAGAAAAAATTTAATTATATCTTACAAAAACATTTTTTTAAACTTCTTTCTATTCATTTAGCAAGTCAGGACAATATATAATTCTTATTTTTGTAAAGATTCACAATAGTTATGCCTATACAATAATAAAAAGCTAAAAGGTTTTTATTTTTTATTGCTTAACATTATGTATCTGTAAAAATATTATTTGAAATTTTCTCAAAAAAAGCTATTGTGAAAAGAAAAGACCGACGTTCTATTAGAAGTTATTCTGATAAAGAAGTAAGCCAAGAGCTATTGAATGACATCATATCAGCAGCATCAAGAGCCTCAACAACGGGCAATATGCAACTTTACAGCATTATAGTAACAAGGAGTCAGGAAATGAAAGAAAAATTATCTCCATTTCATTTCAATCAACCTATGATTAAATCCGCTCCTATTGTACTCACATTTTGCGCTGATTTGAACCGTTTTGTCAAATGGTGCGAAATAAACAATGCCATTCCAGGATACGACAATTTTCAATCTTTTACAGCAGCAATGCTTGATACGACAATTATTGCCCAAGCATTTTGCGATGAAGCTGAAAGCCGAGGTCTTGGCATTTGCTACTTGGGAACCACAACATACAATGCTAAAGATATCATCGACACTTTAGCTCTTCCAAAGAGAGTTATTCCAATAACTACTATCACAGTTGGCTATCCTGCCGATATACCACCTCAAGTAGAAAGGTTGCCTTTAGAAGCCTTTGTACACAATGAAGTATATTGTGACTATGATGAGAAGATGATAAAATCTTTATATTCCGAAAAGGAGTCACTTGAAGCAAATCAAAAGTTTGTAAAAGAAAACAATAAAGAAACTCTTGCACAAGTCTTTACAGATATCAGATACACAAAAAACAACAATGAGGTTTTCTCCAAGAAATTCATCGATGTGTTGAAAGAAAATAATTTTTTATAACTCTTTAATTATATTTATTTACCAAATACATTTATTTCACTATGAAAAAAATCCATGCATTGGCTATCGCAGCAATGGCAGGTACATTATTTTCCTCTTGTAATGAAAAGGCTCAAACAGCATCATACAACGAAGGGATTAATATCATACCCGCTCCTCAATCGCTGGTACAAACCGATGGCACTTTCTCATTAAAAAAGAACAATACCATTTCAGTTTCAAATGAAGAGGTAAAAAAAGTTGGAGATTTCTTTGCTTCGAAGATGTCGCGCTCAACAGGATACACATTTTCAGTTGAACAAAGTGCACAAAATGCCGACATATCTTTATCATTAAATTCCAATTTAGATATAAATAAAGAAGGATACATTCTTTCCGTAACACCTTCAAAGGTATCAATTGAAGCAAAAACCCCTCAAGGGCTATTCTACGGAATGCAATCATTTTTTCAATTATTGCCAGCCGAAATTGAATCTCAAAACACCACAAAAAATATCGCATGGAATGCTGCTTGCGTAGAAATAAAAGATGAACCAAGATTTGGCTATAGAGGTATAATGCTTGATGTATGCCGACACTTTCTAACTGTTGAAGATATCAAAAAGCAGCTTGATGTTCTTGCATTATTTAAGATAAACACGTTCCACTGGCATCTTACCGAAGATCAGGCTTGGAGAATTGAAATAAAAAAATATCCTAAACTAACAGAGATTGGAAGCAAAAGAACAGAAGGCGAAGGATTCATCCATGAAGGCTTCTATACTCAAGAAGAGATAAAAGATGTTGTTGCTTATGCCTCAGAACGTTTCATAACAGTTATTCCCGAGCTTGAAATTCCCGGCCATGAATTGGCAGCAATCTCAGCTTACCCTGAATTATCCTGCGAAGGGAAAGATATCACTCCTCGTATTATCTGGGGTGTGGAAGATATAGTTATGTGCCCCGGCAAAGAGACTATGTTTACTTTTCTTGAGGACGTAATAAATGAAATGGTTCCGCTTTTCCCTGGTGAACATTTTCACATCGGAGGTGATGAGTGCCCTAAAAAAAGCTGGGAGAAATGTCCTGCCTGTCAAGCCAGAATTAAAGCCGAGGGCTTGAAAGCTGAAAATGGACATTCTGCCGAAGAGAAACTACAAAGCTATGTTATCAATAGAATGGAAAAGGTTCTTGCCAAACATGGTAAAAAAATCATCGGATGGGATGAAATACTCGAGGGCGGCTTAGCTCCCTCAGCCACAGTAATGTCTTGGAGAGGGGAAACAGGAGGCATTGCAGCCGCTTCAATGGGCCATTATGTCATAATGACCCCGGGTTCAAACGGTATGTATCTCGATCAATATCAAGGTGATTCTAAAATTGAACCAGTTTCCATAGGTGGATACACTACACTTGAAAAGACATATAGTTACAATCCTGTTCCGGACACTCTTGTTGCACAAAACAAGGCTCACTATATAAAAGGTGTTCAATGCAATATATGGGCTGAGTATATGTATAATGTTTCAATAAATGAATACAGAATATATCCTCGCATACTTGCACTTTCTGAAATTGCATGGAGCAATCTTGACAGAAAAGACTTCTCTGATTTCTCCCGCAGGATAACCAATGCTTATGTCCGTCTTGATGAACATAACATAAACTATCATATTCCTCAACCGGAACAGGTTAACGGTTCATGTAATTTTGTTGCATTCACAGACACAGCAACTCTTGAATTTAAAACTTCAAGACCAATCAAAGTGGTTTATACTCTTGACGGAACTACTCCTAATGCTTCTTCCAAAGAATATACAGATCCTATCAAAATTAGTGAAACAACAACTCTTAATATCTGCAGCATTCTTCCTTCAGGTAAAACAAGTCCTGTAAGAGAAATAACAGTAGAGAAACAACAACTTTCACCTGCTGCAACTGTTGAAAATCCAACTTCTGGACTTACAATGAAGGTTATAGACGGATATTATCTTAATGCGTCTGAATTTGACGAAAACATGGAAGGAAATATCTCCGATATTAAAACCTTGAGAGAGCTAAGAAGCGTTGTTCACACTGATGAGCAAATGAGAGATGTTAACCAATATGGAGCTACCGCAAACGGCTATGTAAACATTCCAGATGATGGTGTATATTATTTCACTTCAAACAATGATCAGGTTTGGATTGATGGGAAATTATTGATTGACAACAGCAATGAAGTAAAGCGTTTTTCAAGAGCTGACAAATCTGTCGCTTTATCCAAAGGTCTACATCCTATTAAAGTTATCTTCCTCGGACATATTATCGGTGGTTGGCCTTCAAATTGGGATGATGCATCAGTAAGCATCCGTAAAGAGGGAGAGAAATCTTTCAAGACATTTACAGCTGAAGACTTTTTTAAATAAACCTATCAGTAAAAAAGCAAAAAAATTAGAAACATTATCATCTATATCATAACATGGTGATTTTATGATCACTAATTTATTTGATAATCCACACTCTAAAAAAGGAGCGATTTGATTTGACTCAAATCGCTCCTTTTATTTTGCACATAAAATAATTGCTTTAAAAAAGTGCATAAATATAAAAAAAGCCGACTAAATAAATAATCGACTTTAAAAATATTATATATGAATTATTGTCTTATAAGTTCCTCAATTTCTGAAAGATTTGCCCTGAATGCTTTATCAATGTCAATCAAACCACTAATATTTTTACAAGCATGAAGCACTGTTGCATGATCTCTTTTACCTATCATCTCACCGATTCTTGACAAAGAACATTCGGTATATTTTTTTGACAAATACATCGATACCTGCCGGGCATGAACAATCTCTCTCTTTCTTGATTTAGAATGAATCTGCTTTTGGTCAATGTTAAAATACCTACATACGGCATCCTGAATAACATCAATCGTTATTTGTTTCTTTTCAATATTTACACTTGTACTCAAAACACGCTCAGCAAGATCAATACTTATCTCACGATTGAATATTGTAGAGTGAGCCATCAGAGAAACAATGATACCCTCCAAATCACGCACATTATCAGTAACATTGCGGGCAATATAATCCACGACCTCTTTAGTTATTGAAAGTCCGTCATGACGTATCTTGTTTGTTAAGATAGAGCGTCTAAGATCATAGTCAGGTCTTTCCAATTCTGCAGTAAGCCCCCATTTAAAACGAGTTAAAAGTCTTGGGACCATACCTTGAAGAGAAACAGGAGGACGGTCGGAAGTCATAACAAGCTGTTTGCTGTTTTGGTGAAGATGGTTAAAAATATGAAAGAAAGTATTCTGTGTCTGCGTCTTGCCTGCAAATTCCTGAATATCATCAATCAGCAACACATCTATACTCTGATAAAAATTTATAAAGTCATTAACAGTGTTGCTTCTTACTGCATCTGTATATTGCACCTGAAATTGATGAGAGGTAAGATAAAGGACTCTTTTTGTCGGGTCTTGCTCTTTAATTCTTATACCTATTGCATGCGCAAGATGGGTCTTGCCAACGCCCGATTCACCATAAAGAAACAACGGATTAAAAGCTGTTTTTCCCGGATTGGCAGCAATTGTCTCACCTGCTGTACGGGCAAGCTTATTGCTCTGTCCTGAAAAATAGTTTTCAAAATTGTAATTTGGATTTAGCTGAGAATTCAATTCCTGATAAACAGGACGTTTGAAAGGATCAATAACCCTTGGTTGACGCTGTTCCTGTGCCTTTATATTTGGCTGGGCATTCTCAACAACCATTGACTTTGTCGAGCCTTCTATATCAACTGTAGATTTTGTTTGATTGTCAACAACGACTTGATACATAAGCTGAGTACCCTCGCCAAAAACTCTGTAAAGAGACTGTCGAAGTAAGTTTACATATTTCTCTTCCAAATATTCATAGAAGAAATGTGTTGGAACTTGTATAGTAAGAACCTTGTCGCGGAAATGCAATGGAGTTATAGGCATAAACCATGTTTTATATGCTGCCTCCGGCACATTATCACGAATAATGTCGAGACATTTTCCCCACAAAGCTGTGTAATCAGAATTCATTTTTAAACCAAATTATTCAAGTCGTGTAAATTGCAAATACAAAATTCAAAAAATATTTCTTGAAAAACAAATAGCCTTTTCTCTTGTATATTTCATTTAAAATATAACTATCTGAGTATCAAGGTATGAAAAAAAGCACCTTGTTTGGATTAAAATAAACACTTACACCATATATTATACTGTTTATCAACGCATTAAAATATTGCATAGCATAAGAATTTTTATTCTATTTAAGAGTTTTTTAAAATATATTTTTGGAACTGCCCATAAATAAATCAATTAACGGTTCTTAAAAAATATATTTCATAGTATCTCATTCTAAATTGTTATTTATAATCATTTTTATCTAAACATTTGTTTGCATTTTCATTCCCTAATTTTATTCATTTTTTTTAATTAACAAAGTCATTTTGAGCATATTTTAAAACATATCCATAAAACAATTTATTTAAAATCAAAAATCTTTAACATTTTATTCTTTCAATTTATAATACTTCAGTATAAAACCAATTAGTAAAGGAATTATGATTTATCACTGCTAATTAATATCTTAAATTCAGGTTTTAGATTATGTATACATAACTCTACCTATATATATTTTTAAGCCTCAATAATTAAAGTTAATTTCAAACAGTATTTTAGTTTTAAAATATTAGAAAAATCAACAAGACAATTACCTCAAAAGATTCTTATGGCATCAAATCGGTATAAAATAAAAAAGGAAAAGGTAATTTATAAGATTACCTCTTCCCTTTTAAGAATGAATTAATATTAGGATTCATTGTCTATCTCATTACTATAACTCAAACAATGAATAAATAAGCATTTTATTTCTTAGGAATATAAACCTCCAAAAGCTTTGAATTTGATTTTGGAGATATCTTTATTCCATCTATAGAAGCGGGGATAAGAATTGATTCACCCTTTCTGAAAGAAATATTATTGTCATTTGAATCAACAAGCAGACCTTCGCCTTCCATACAAATATAAATCACAAAAGAATCAAGAGATTTAACATCTTTAGTATATTCTTTAGAGATCTCAAGAAGATTTGTATGGAAATATTTACACTCAACAAGCTCAACAGGAACATCCTGCTGTGAATTATAATGAGTTCGATAATCATCTTCAAGCGTATAATCGATTGCATCTTTAGCAAGCTCAGTATGAAGTTCTCTTCTGTTTCCATCCTTATCGCGTCTGTTATAATCATAGATACGGTAGGTAACATCAGAAGTTTGTTGTATTTCAGCAATAAACAAACCGCTTCCAATTGCATGAACTCTTCCCGCAGGCAAAAAGAAGACATCACCCTCTTTTACTTCATACCTTTTAAGGACATCCATAAAAGTATTGTTTTCCACTCTCGAAACATATTCTACAGGCGTAATCTGCTGAGAAAAGCCGGAATAAAGACCGGCTCCTTCGCGTGCATTAATAACATACCACATCTCTGTTTTGCCAAAAGAGTTATGACGTTTTTTTGCAAGCTCATCATCAGGATGAACCTGAATAGAAAGATCGTTTGAAGCGTCAATAAATTTTATAAGCAAAGGGAATTTTGACCCAAACTTTTCAAATACATGTGCACCCAAAATAGAACTTTCTTGATTTTCAATAACCTGAGCAAGAGTTTTACCCTTAAGATCACCATTGGCAACAACAGAAAGAGCACCATTTACGTCTGAAATTTCCCAACTTTCACCTATACCTACCTCTTCAGGGGTAATTCCTTTAAAGCTGCATATATCATTTCCTCCCCAAATCATTGGACGTAATATCGGATTGAATTTTAACGGATACAAGTTCATATATGTATATATTTTATTATTTAATTACTAAGCACTTCATATGTTGAGCAGAGAACAAAAGGTGCAAACAAAAATCACTCAACAGCAAACCATTTATTTTCTATTTTCCCATCCCTTAAAGACAATTGCACTCTGTAAAAGCCTTTAGAGAGACTTAAAGATACTTTATCGCTCTTTATTTGATCTCTAAAACAAATATTACCACCTACATCTTGAATTGAGATGGATGTATATTTACTAAAATCTTCCAAACTTAATACATTTCTATTATTATCATAAAATAATTTTGAGAAACAATGTGAATAATCTTTAAACTCCTTTTGTTTTAATTCTATCCAGGAAATATCGCTCTCATTATTATATCTATCGGATGCACTGACTCCTAATTTGATAAAAGCATCATTTTCAAGAAAATTGAAAGAAAAATAATTGCTTGTCACTTTTGAATGTAAAAGATAAATTTTACCATTTTCATCAAATCCATACAAAGAATAATAATAAGCATTTTCAACTTTACTCCAGGTTAATGATTCATTTCCATATTGAGCAGATATTTTTAAATCTTCGACATTGCTTATGGAATCCCCGGTTTCATGTATCAACGATGGAATATTTGCAGGATATTCATAAAGAACATTTTTGAATTTGTAATAGATATCCTTTTGATTGTCGAGAACATTCTTAGCTCTGTAAAGCGCCTGACCCGATGCTCCAAACTCACGGCTAAAATATGTTTGATTTTCTATCTCCGAAACATCCCAATTTGAATCATTTTTTTCTATTCTATAAACACCAAGACCCGGAACTACAGCTTTGCCGTTATTTTTTCTTAACCAATCAATCATATAAGGATAAAAAAGTTCCTCATTATAATACATCATAGGAACAATAAAATCCTGTTTGCCATCACCAAGCCATCGTTCCACATCCTGATAGGCAGAATTATAAGCATTCCATCCATAAGCCTTCATTCCCGGAATATCGTCAAGACGTCCAAGAGTGGCACTGCTGACCTTTACCCATGGTTTGATTCTCTTTACATTATCATATATAGCATAAACAATATCGGAGATATTTTTTCTGCGCCAATCCTCAAGAGACATTCCGGAGCCATATTTAGAATATAACTTAGAATCAGGATAACCCTTTATTTTGTCAGGATATCTTATATAATCAAGATGAAGTCCGTCTACGTCATAATTTTTCACTATTTCAGAAGCTACCGAAGCCAAATAGCCTGCAGTAAAGGGATGTCCCGGCTCCAAAAACTGTTCACCTTTATAGGAAGTTATCATACCTTTTTTTAGCGACAGACAATTGCCGCCATTTTTCCCAAGAGGCATGCAAACCATCCATGCATGGCATTCCATTCCTCTTTTATGGCACTCTTGAACGGCAAATTGCAATGGATCATAAGAAGTTGAGACTCCTGACTTTCCACTTATAAAAGCAGAAAAAGGCTCTATTGAAGACTTAAACATTATCTCACCTCTTGCTCTAACCTGAAAAAACACGACATTGATATTCATCTGTTCTATTTTATCGAGCATTGCAATTAATTCATTTTTTTGAAGCTTTTCAATTTGAGTGGAAACTCCGGCTTTAGATGGCCAGTCAAGACGCCAATTTGTTGTCAGCCATATACATCTCATTTCCTTGACCGGCTGAGAGAAAACTTGAAATGAAAAGAAAGAGAGAAAAATAATAATAATTAATTTATATAACGTTTTATCAATCATCCGATTGTAATATAATTTACTTTTACTAATAATTTTTAAGCTTTGAAATTGGGGTCAAATGTAGCAAAACATATTATTAAACAATAGATATTTTGCAATGTTATATTATTAAAATTTTTACATTATGGAAAGGTTTATTATAGACAATTCTATGAGCTCAAAAAAAAGATTCTTTTATTTAACACTCGGAGTAGTTCATATTTTAATTGGTTTAGCCGCTATTTTATCCGCTTTCACTCTTCATTTAAACAATTTTCTAACTGGAATATTTATTATATACACAATCCTTGGCATAGTGTTTATTTTCGGTGTAGTCAATAAGTTTCACACTTTTATCATCATTGATGACAATATAATAATTGTAAAGAACCACAAAGAGAAAACGACTATAAATATTTATTGGGATAAAGTTCAGTCAGTGGCGGTTTATCCAAGCATTATAAAGTTGATTATAGAAAACAAAAGTCAGTCAATCAATTTGGCTAACCTATCATTTCATGATATGAGAGATGTAAAAAACAAAATAATTGAGCTAAGCCGTGAAAAGAAAATTCCTTTTGAGAAAATTAAAAACATAAGGAGAGTAATAAAAGCTGTTCAATAGACGATATTCGCCGTTTCACATATTTGACACAAGCAATTTTCAATACCATAGAGAATGCCAGAATATTTTATCGTCTGATAATCAACAATATAAAATATTTACAATTTTTCAATTTATGATTTTCAAATTTTGAACGTCGAAAAAAAAATTTTGA
>JAUNSR010000045.1 GCA_030539115.1 Bacteroidales bacterium | reverse complement strand
AATGATAAATAGGGAGTATAAAGGGACGATGTGAATCGAAAGAAAAACTCCAAAATACAAAAAGCCACTTCGACGGAAGTGGCTTTTTTTTGTATATTATTTATAATATAAACTTTATCTACATTCTCTATTTAATTATAACATAACCTTCAAGTAATATAATATTATAGAGGAGACTAACAAAACACACAAAACACACATAATTGAGGTTTTACACCATATGAATATACACATAATAGAGATTAATATGGATAAAATAAAGATAATTTACCCTTTTATTCTCTTCTATTTGGGTTTATTAGGTATTATGTTAGCTACTGTAATGAAAAAGGCGACAGATGTTAGACTTTAAATACAAATGGGTAAATATTAAGAAGAATATCTAAAATATATCCAATTTATTAATAGTTACGAGATAATTAAGAAATAGATTAAAGACTTATAAATTGTAATATTGAAGCAGGATTAAATAAATATAGATGAAGATTCTAATTAATTTTTAAAAAAATTAATTATGACTCATATTAATGTCATCAATATTTCTTTTCAGTCCTTTATAACCTGCTCTTTTTACGGGAGAGTTTTTAAAAATGCGTTTAAAATCCTCCTCTGTGAGTGATTTGAGTTTAGCTAAATCCAAGGATAGGAACTCTTCTGAGGGGTAAAATTCAGGAGTTTGATTTGGTTTTGCAAATCTATTGTGAGGACAAACCATTTGGCATACATCGCAGCCATAGACTCGGTTGCCAATATTCTCTTTAGTTTGAGGAGAAAGATCCCCTTTGTTCTCTATAGTCTGATAGCTGAGACATTTCTCTGCATTTAAAAAGCATGGCTTTTCAAGAGCGTTGGCAGGACATGCTTCTATACAATTGGTACATGAACCGCATTTGTTTACGATTATATTTGGGAAGGACTCAATATTTAGATCTGAAATAATCTCTCCGATAAAAAAGTAAGAACCTTTATTAGGTATAATCAGCTGAGTATTTTTACCAACAAATCCTATTCCTGCCCTAACTGCCCAATATCTTTCTAAGACCGGAGCAGAATCGACGAAAATTCTTCCGGAAATATTGCATATTTCTCTGTCAATAAAGCAATACAACTCTCTGAGTTTATCCTTTAACACCTCATGATAGTCCTTTCCATAGGCATAATATGAAAAGAGAGGATTAGCAGATGGAATAAATTTTGCCGGGAAATAGTTTAGAGCAACAACAATGATACTTTTAGCATTCTCGACAAGGAGCCTTGGATCCATTCTCTTTTCAAAATGGTTGCCCATATAGCTTATATCTTTAGCAGAGCCATTTTCAAGCCAAGATTTGAAAAACTCTTTATCTGCAACCTCGGCAGCAGAAACAATGCCGCAGGCGTCAAAACCCAATCTCTGAGCCTCAGCCTTGATAATGTCTATTTTATGAGAATATTCTAAAGTCATAACCTTGACGCAACAGCCATTCGATAGCTCTTGGAAGAGCATATCTTAAATTTTTTTCTGCTTTTAAAGAATCATGAAAAACAATCACAGAGCCATTTCTTGCAAATTTTTTCACATTCTCAAGGACTTGTTCTCCCGAAAGCTTTTTACTGTAATCACGAGTAACCACATCCCACATAACAATGCGGTAATGTCTTTTAAGGGCAAGTGATTGATTTCTTTTCATCCAGCCATGCGGAGGTCTGAAAAGATTGCTTTTGATAACCTCATTGGCTTTCTCAACATTTGAAAGATATCTCTTTATTGAATAGCCGGGCGCCTGAATATGGTTCATGGTATGATTGCCAACTCTGTGCCCTCTGTTTTTCATCTCCTGAAAAAGCTCAGGATTACGCTTGACATTGTCGCCAACACAAAAAAATGTAGCCTTAATGCCATACAAATCCAACAAATCAAGAACCCAAGGCGTAACTTCAGGAATAGGACCGTCATCAAATGTGAGATAAACACATTTAGGATGGCCCTGAAGACGCCAAATAGACTCTGTAAAGAGCATTCTAAAAAGATATGGAGGTTGTTCTATAAACATTACCTGATAGATTCTAAATTTAAAGACAAAGGGGTAGAAAACAATCAAATGTTTTTCTACCCCTTTGAAAGAATTGATTTATTAAATAGAGCCTTTCCCGTTAAGAGTAGACCATGCTGTTTGATAAACGTCAAAAGATTTTTGTATTTCTTCTGCTTTTTGAGTGTTTCCCGACTCCTTAAGAGAGCCTATAAGATTGTAAACAACAGCAAGGTCATTCCAAGCGCTGCTAACCACAGAGTCAAACATAGAAGGAGAAAGAGAGAAGTACCATCTCAAATTATCAAGAGACTTATTGGCAAGTTTAATCATTATATCTTCACCCTTTTTCTTTTCTCCAACCTGAATGTAGGCGGCAGCCAAAGGCTTCATCTCGCTATAGTCGTAAGGAACGTTAACCTCAGGAATCTTTTCCATACAATAGTCAAGAGCATTTAAAGCCTTGTCATTCTTGCCCTCTGCAATAAGAGCATCAATAAGCAAAGAGAATCTCATTCTAAGTATTCTGGCTGTTCTACGGCTGTTCTCATCAAGATATACCTTAGGATTGTCAATACCGCCCCAAAGGAACTTGTTCATTAAGATATCGTAAGACTTTTCAGTGTTCACATTCTCAATACCTCCACCGTTAACAGGAGTAATCTGATAGGCAAGACCAGCCATAGTAAAGTATGGTTCAAGTCCCATATACATATCTGAGCCCACGGTTGAAGAATAATAGATTGGTCTGTTCCAATTTGCTTTGCTGATTTCGTCAATCATTGAAAGCACGGCAATCTCATTCTTTATGACAGCATTTTTTGAAGAATAGTTTAGATTCATTCTTTTTGTTATGCTGTCTTTGTCTATGCCCTTAAACAATGGGGACGAAGCCACAGCAGAAGAGTCAATATTTATAAACAAATCGTTTGCAGGGATATAATCGACTCTTTCATTTGAGCCTTGAAGAGTTTTTGTTCTCTTATCTTCGGAGGTAAGCCAATTCATTGCAGTGCTAAGAGCCAACGGTTCCTTTGAAACGTTAATGACATAAGCAAAATTCAGCTTGGACTGGTCGTAAGCAGCCGGAGAAATATTGATTGGCAATGATTGAGATGTATATGACGGACTCTTCATCTGAGTGATATACCAATCAGTCTGAAGATAAGAAAGATTGCAAACTCTTACATCACGTCTGTATCCTTCAACTTCCTGAGCATACCAAAGAGGGAAAGTATCGTTATCGCCATTAGTAAAGATGATACCGTTATCATCAACGCATGAAAGATAGTTATATCCCATATCTCGTGCTATATAACGGTTTGAACGGTCATGATCATCCCAGTTTTGCGCTCCCATCTGAATAGGAACTGCAAGGGTGATAATTGCAACAGCCGGAGCGGCAATAGATGGTTTAAGATACTTCTGCAAATAATTTACCAAAGCGGCAACTCCCATTCCAACCCATACTGAAAAAGCATAGAAAGAGCCTGCATAGGCATAATCTCTCTCTCGAGGCTGATAAGGAGTCTGATTAAGATAGAATACAATTGCAATACCTGTCATAATAAACAAGAAGAATACTATCCAAAAACCTTGAATTCCTTTTTCCCCTGAATTCGCCTGATAGACAAGTCCAAGTATTCCAAGAATTAATGGAAGAAGGAAATAAACATTCCGTCCCTTATTGTCTTTCATATCAGCAGGAAGATCACTTTGATCACCAACTAAATATTTGTCTATAAAATTAAATCCTGTAATCCAATTGCCTTTTGTTATCTCACCATAACCTTGAAGGTCGTTTTGACGACCGGAGAAATTCCACATAAAATATCTCCAGTACATATAGTTAAGCTGGTATTTAAAGAAGAATTTAAGGTTCTCGCCAAAAGTAGGCATCGAAACAACCTGATTCTGTCCATCTTTAAACACTTTAACAGGTTTGCCTTTAAAATTAGTCCATTCCTTATAAGCACTTACATGCGGTTCAGTCTTACTATACATACGAGGGAAGAGCATATCAAGCTCAGGATTGTATATAAAATTTTCCTTATAACCTGAAATAACATATTTGTCGGGCTGAGAATCATTCTCTTTTACAACTTTTGCATAAATAGGTTCTCCTTGTTTTGTGGATGCTTTGCCTTGTTCATCACGCTGAACATCTGAAACGAAAGTATAGCCATAGAAAAGAGGACGGTCACCATATTGTTCTCGACCAAGATATTTGGCAAATGAAAAAATATTGTCCGGAGAGTTCTGATCCATAGGAGTATTTGCAGATGAGCGTATAATAATCTGTGCAAATGTCGAATAACCTATAAGTATTACAAACAGACTTAATGAAATTGTGTTAAGAATCTTCATATTAGGAGTCTTCCAATAGAAAATTCCGCCAGCAAATATAATAGTCAGCAATATACCAAGCCAATAGCCACTGCCAATGAATGGAACTCCGATAAGAGCCACTGAAAGCACGAATGATAGTTTTATCATTTTTATGTTTTTTCCTGTCCAACTCTCATACATGCTCCAAATTAGAAGTCCAAGAACAAGGAAGAAATAAAACGCTGTGCCGGTGTTGTAGCCAAAATGGAATACATTGACAAAAAGTAATTCCATGTAGCCTGCAAGTTTTACAAAGCCCGGAATCAATCCGTATAGCAGCAATGCAATTATTACAAATGATATGGCAAGGGCAACGAGAGTGCCTTTGAGATTGATATTTGAGAATTTCTTAAAGTAATAAACAAGTACAATTGCCGGAATACACAAAAGATTCAACAGGTGAACACCAATTGAAAGACCGATAACGTAGGCAAGAAGTATAATATATCTGTCAGCATGTGCGTCGTCGGCTTTTGCTTCCCATTTTAGAATAAGCCAAAAAACAAGTGCAGTCAGCAAAGATGAAAAAGCATAAACTTCTCCTTCAACAGCCGAGAACCAGAAAGTATCGGAGAATGTGTAAACCAATGCTCCCACCATTCCACTTCCAAGAATTGTTATTATCTGACTAAGAGTAATCTCTTTATTCTGGTCTTTATAGACTATCTTTTTTGTAAGGTGAGTAATACTCCAGAAAAGGAATAATATAGCACCCGCACTGCATAGTGCAGACATTCTGTTAATCCAAACAGCAATACGTGTTACATCACCACCTGCAAAATTTGCAAAGAAACGTCCTGTAAGATTAAAGAAAGCATTGCCCGGAGGATGACCAACTTCAAGAAATGAGGCACATGTAATAAATTCGGGACAATCCCACCAACTGGCAGTCGGTTCTACCGTCAAAAGATATACTATTGCCGAGATGACAAAGGCTACCCATCCGAAAATGTTGTTTAATAAATTGTATTTCTTCATATCTTATGATAAATGTATTTCTTGGAAGAGAATAAATCACATATTAACATATATATGGACTTATTCGGGTAAGCAAAGATAAAAAAGAATAACTATACCGAAATAGTGAATTAATAATTAAATAACTATATAAAGATAAAAGAGTTGATTATTAATAAAGATTAATTGATTTTTATGCCAAAAAACCTTTTTGTTGGATAAAAAAATAAAGAGATAAAGAAATAAGATGGAACATCAGAAACAAAAGAACCTATTATTAGAGATAAAGTAAAGAGATAAATATATAAACCGGAAAAACAGATACTAAAAAATCGGTTTTTGGAAATAAAAAAAGGCGAAAGTCATTGAAAACTTTCGCCCTTAAGAGCTTTTATTTTGAAGACTAATAATTAGTCAGTCAATTTAGCACAAATAAATTCTCTGTTTAAACGAGCGATATTGCTGATAGAAACACTTTTTGGGCATTCCATTTCACAAGCTCTTGTGTTTGTACAGTTACCAAAACCAAGTTCGTCCATCTTGGCAACCATAGCCTTGGCACGACGTTTTGCTTCAACCTGTCCTTGAGGAAGAAGAGCAAACTGACTAACTTTTGCAGAAACGAAAAGCATAGCAGAAGCATTCTTACAAGCAGCAACACAAGCACCACAACCAATACAAGAAGCAGAATCCATAGCTTCATCAGCGTGCTTCTTAGAAATTGGAATTTCGTTTGCATCGCGAGGGCCACCGGTGTTTACACTGATATAGCCACCTGCCTGCTGAATTTTATCAAAAGCAGAACGGTCAACCATAAGGTCACGAATAACAGGGAAAGCAGTTGAACGCCATGGTTCAACAGTGATTGTTTCTCCATCATTGAATCTACGCATGTGCAACTGACAAGTTGTTACCGCTGAGTCAGTTCCATGAGGGCGACCATTGATATAAAGAGAACAAGTACCGCAAATACCTTCACGACAATCGTGGTCAAATACGATTGGTTCCTGATGCTGACTAACAAGTCTTTCGTTCAAAGTATCCAACATTTCGAAGAAAGAACTATCAGTAGAAACTTTCTCCATTTTATATTCTTCGAAGCGGCCTTTTTCTTTCGGGCCTCTCTGACGCCAAACCTTAAGCGTTACGTTTATAAATTTTTCCATTTGGTCAATTTTTTAGAGTTAGAAAGAAAATGATTAAGACTTATAGTTACGTGTTTGAACCTTGATAAATTCATAGTTCAATTCTTCTTTCAATAGTTCAGGCTTTTTATCTTCACCTTCATATTTCCAGCAAGAAACATAAGAGAATTTATCATCGTGACGTAAAGCTTCACCCTCTTGAGTCTGATGTTCAATACGGAAGTGACCTCCGCAAGATTCTTCACGATTAAGAGCATCAAGAGCCATAAGTTCACCAATTCCAATAAAGTCTAACAAGCGAAGAGCTTTGTCTAACTCAGTGTTCAAGTCATCAGCTTTACCCGGGACATAAACATTCTTCCAGAACTCTTTACGAATTTCAGCAAGTTTGTTAAGGGCGATTTCAAGACCCTCTTTATTACGAGCCATACCAACAAATTCCCACATAATCAAACCAAGTTCTTTATGAATAGAGTCAACCGTACGGTTACCCTTAACATTCATAATACGTTCGATCTTGTCTTTCAATTCTTTTTCAGTTTTATCAAACTCAGGAAGAGAAGTAGAGAAGCGAGGAACGCTGATTTGATCGGCAAGATAGTTTTGAATTGTATAAGGAAGTACAAAATAACCATCAGCCAAGCCCTGCATCAAAGCAGAAGCGCCTAAACGGTTGGCACCATGGTCAGAGAAGTTAGCCTCACCAATACAGAACAAACCTGTAACAGATGTCATCAATTCATAGTCGACCCAAATACCACCCATAGTGTAGTGAATAGCAGGATATATCATCATTGGAGTTTCATAAGGATTCTCATCAACGATTTTTTCGTACATCTGGAATAAGTTTCCGTAACGAGCCTCAACAACATCCCTACCAAGACGATTGATAGCCTCAGAGAAATCAAGATAAACAGCAAGACCGGTATTGTTAACACCAAATCCGGCATCGCAACGTTCTTTTGCAGCACGAGAAGCAACATCACGAGGAACAAGGTTACCAAATGCAGGATAACGACGTTCCAAATAGTAATCTCTATCTTCTTCGGCAATTTGTGTAGGTTTTAATTTACCTTCACGGATTGCTTGTGCATCCTCTTTCTTTTTAGGAACCCAAATACGTCCATCATTACGTAATGATTCAGACATAAGAGTAAGTTTTGACTGGAATTCACCGTGAACAGGAATACAAGTTGGGTGAATCTGAGCAAAAGCAGGGTTTGCAAAGTAAGCACCTTTACGATAACACTGCATAGCAGCAGAACCGTTACAAGACATTGCATTTGTAGATAGGAAGAAAGCGTTTCCATAACCACCTGTAGCGATAACTACAGCATGAGCAGCGAAACGTTCAAGCTGACCTGTTACAAGATTACGTGCAATAATACCACGTGCACGTCCATCAATCATAACAAGATCAAGCATTTCATAACGAGTATAAAGCTTAATTGTTCCTTTCTTTACCTGACGCATCTGTGCAGAATATGCACCTAAAAGAAGCTGTTGACCTGTCTGGCCTTTAGCATAAAAGGTTCTTGATACCTGAGCACCACCGAAAGAACGATTGTCCAAAAGACCGCCGTATTCACGTGCAAAAGGCACTCCCTGACCAACACATTGGTCTATGATTTCATTCGACACCTCAGCCAAACGATATACGTTAGCTTCGCGTGCACGATAGTCACCACCTTTTATTGTATCATAAAATAGACGGTAAATAGAGTCACCATCATTTTGATAATTTTTAGCTGCATTTATACCGCCCTGAGCGGCTATTGAATGTGCTCTACGAGCAGAATCTTGAATACAAAAATTCAATACATTGAATCCCATCTCTCCTAAAGATGCTGCGGCAGACGCACCTGCCAACCCTGTACCAACAACAATAACATCCAAACGGCGTTTATTTGCCGGATTCACCAATTTCTGATGATCCTTATAGTTACTCCATTTCTCAGCCAACGGCCCTTCCGGAATACGAGAATTAATTTGAGTCATATCTTTTAAAGAATTATGAGTTTAACTTAATTATTTATCCTAAATGAATCAACAAAGGATTCCAAGAAGGAAAGAAATAGGGAATGAAACAAAACCAAGACAGATAACTGTCGCAAAGATTATGCCGATAACATTCCAACGTTTGAACCAAATTTTGTTGTTAACTCCCAATGTTTGGAACGCACTCCAAAAACCATGAGAAAGATGAAACCAAAGAGCTGCAATCCATACGATATAACAAACTGAAAAGATAACATTTCCAAAGTATATCCTTGCCAACAAATATGGAGCGATTAATTCACCCTCAGCATTGAATAAATCCATGCCATTGTTTACAAGAAGAGGATATTCCTCTGAACCCATAAAAACCTGAAGCTGCATCTGTGCCCAAAACTGAGTCAAATGGAAAGCTAAACCTCCCAAAACAATAATACCTAAAACCAACATATTGCGAGCAGCAAAGCTAACTCCGGTATTATTACCTCCGGCATACTTTTCATGACCACGAGCTTTAAGGTTGCGGGCATTCAATACAAATGCATAGATGATATGAAAAATAAAACCTAATGCAAGAACAGGAACTACTGCCATTACAAGAGGACTTCCCATAAATTCACATGCCTTACCAAAAGCCTGAGGACTTACATACATGAATGCATTCGCAGTTAAGTGAACACATAAAAACACGATTAGAAAAAGGCCGGATATACTCATGACCACTTTTCTACCGATAGAAGAATGAACTAACCACATAGGAATTAATTTTAGTTATTTGATTGTTAATTGAAATCTATACAGGGTTTTTCGGAGTGCAAAATTATACTTATTAGTGATACTAACCAACTTATTAAAGAATTATTTCTTTAATAGGATTCCTTTTTATGATATCCTATACTATTAAAACAATTGAATAACCTAATTGGACATGTAAACAATAAATCTTTTACATTTTAACAAGTTGACCAGTGCCTATTGTTCTTGATTTTATTTCAGGTTCCCCTTTATAATATATTTTACCCGAACCTGTCAAGAACGATTTCAATTCTTTGCTTACAGAACATTTTACTGCTCCGCTTCCGGTTATTGATATGTTTGATGTTTCAGCATTTAAATCAAAGCATCTTATCTCTCCGCTTCCCTGCAAAGAATAAGAAGCAAAACCGGCACTGCCTTTTGCATAGAAATCTCCCGATCCTCCTAAATTCACATCAACAACTCCGCATTTTATATCCTCAGCTTTAATCTGACCGGAACCGGAGATATTAAATTTAATCTCTGCACTTTCAATAGGACTTTGTATTTCAAATGTTCCGCTGCCTTCATTTCTTACAGCAACAAGATTTTTTGAATACATATGAATCAAAATAACCCCAAACTCCGGATCAATGGCACCTTTTAGTTTCATTGATAAAGTTCCCTTTTCACTCTTTATGCTAATAAGGTCTAATATGTTTTCCTCTCCGTAAACTTTTATAACGCCTGCCGAATCAGGATTAACTTTGTAAATTACATTAAAAGCATTTGAGATGTTTACCTTAACGAAATCATCTACCTTATATTCCTTTGTAATATACTTGTCATTGCCAACAACCTTCTTAAAAAGCTGAGAATAACCATTGAGGCTTATAAACAAAAGCATCAATAAAAGAAAAAAAGATTTTGTTTTCATATTGTCTTTAATTTTGATATTTGTCAAATAAATGTTTTGTAATGGAATAATATATAACAATCTATTAATGTCATCTTATTTATTAAACCTTTAAAGATATTAATATTTCATACAAAGAAAGTAATCATCAATGATAAACATAAAAAAGGAAAGTTAAATAAAAGGGTTATTCCATTAAAACAAATTTAAAAAATGTTCATTATTAATTTATTCATAATCAAAATAAAACTCAATTATTATTTTTTCATAATAATAACTGTCAATTGCAATTAATATTGAAGCTTTATTTATTTCCATCAATAAATGAGACAAACTTGTCGTTTTATATATAAAATGACAAGTTTGAATAGAAACAAAAATCGGATTTAAGTGCTTAAAATCTTAATAGTTATTACAACAGACACGTTTTTTAATTAAATAAGGCTATTTTTTCTTCATTTGGATAACAAATTAGGCTATTTTATATCCAAAAACTTTTATTTTTGTATTTAATATGTATATTTGTACATAATTTTTATAAAAAGAAAAAAATAAATAAGAAATAGATTTAAAGTGATTTAATTCCAAGCTCGTGACGAGTGTGTAAAATTAAAATAGTTAGTTTAGGATTTAAGAATTGGTTTAAGAGGGCGCTAATTTAGCAGCCCTCTTGTTTTTCCTCTATTTGAGAAAGGATATCAAAAAGTTCATCTTTAGTTTCTGCACGAAGCATAGCTATGCGAGTTTCCCTAAAATTATGGATACCCTTAAACAAAGGAGTAGCAGCGAGATGACGTCTTGAATGAAGAATGCCGCGGCGTTCATCCAAACGGTCAATACTGTCAATTATTTGTTGCTTAAGAATATGAAGTTTTTCAGAGAAAGGGATTTGAGCAAGATGTTCGCCGGTATTTAAATAATGCTTCACCTCTTTAAAAATCCAAGGACGGCCTATGGAGCCTCTTCCAATCATAATGGCATCAACACCATACTTGTCAAACTTCTCTTTTGCGATGACATCGCTTGTTACATCGCCATTCCCAATAATAGGGATATTCATTCTTTGATTATCTTTCACCTTACCAATAAGCTCCCAGTCAGCCTCTCCGGTATACATCTGCGCTCTTGTTCTGCCGTGAATTGCAAGAGCTTTAATGCCGCAGTCCTGAAGCTGTTCGGCAAGATCAACAATAATTTTCGAGTCGTTATCCCAGCCAAGACGGGTTTTAACGGTAACAGGTATATTAACGGCATTAACAACATTCTTTGTTATCTCAATCATCTTAGGTATATCCCTGAGCATACCGGCACCCGCACCTTTACCTGCAACTTTCTTTACAGGACAGCCAAAATTAATATCCAAAATATCAGGCTTTGCCTCTTCAACAATCTTTGCAGCCTCAACCATGGCATCAACTTCTCTTCCATAGATTTGGATTGCAACAGGTCGTTCCAATTCATTAATAATAAGTTTCTGTTGAGTTTTGCTAATACTTCTTATCAAGGCATCCGATGAAACAAATTCGGTGTAAACCATGTCTGCACCAAAATGTTTGCACATCATTCTAAAACCAATATCAGTAACATCCTCCATTGGTGCCAAAAAAACAGGGTTATTCCCTAACTCTATATTGTCTATTTTCATTTGTATATTATTAATTTTCTTAACCGTTACCTCTAAGGTACAAATGCGCCATTTATATACCTTTTGTTGGGTATCTCTTCTTTTGGTGAGTTATGGCGGTTTCATTTATTCAACATTTATTTTTTACACTAAGGTATAAATGCGCCATTTATATATCCGTTGTTAGATATCTCAACTATAGGTAAGTTATGGCGATTTTATTTATATCTTACTTGTTATATCTATTTCCGAATCATTAACTCCCTTATCCCAAGATATCCCAACCCGAACCCAATAAGCATTTGAAAGTGTAACTTTCACAAATGCGTTTGATGAGGCGAAGCTTATCTTGGGCAAAGATAATGCAATAAGGATAAATTTTCCATCTCAAATAGATTCTATTGCCATTTATAAAAGCTTTTTAAGCTTGCTAAACATCTATAATACTTACATTAAACTGTGTAATTTCCAAAGTTTAACTAACTTTGCAACTTATAAAAAATATATATTATTTATTAAGTCAATTAATAATAATTTTATACTCAAATAAGGATATCCATTAATTGGTTTTTACATACGACACTATTTATTGAAATAATTCAAAGAAAATAACATATTTACAATGGAGTACAATTTCAGAGATATTGAAAAAAAATGGCAGCAATACTGGAAAGACAACCAGACCTACAAAGTTAAAGAAGATGCCTCAAGACCAAAATATTATGTATTAGACATGTTTCCTTACCCATCAGGTGCAGGACTTCATGTTGGTCATCCTCTTGGATATATTGCCTCAGATATTTTTTCAAGATATAAAAGATTAAAAGGATTCAATGTTTTGCATCCTATGGGTTACGATGCTTATGGTTTGCCTGCCGAGCAATATGCTATTCAGACAGGACAACACCCTGCTATTACCACAAAACAAAACATCAAAAGATACCGCGAACAGCTTGACAAGATTGGTTTTTGTTATGACTGGAGCCGTGAGGTTAGAACCTGTGAGCCGAATTTCTATAAATGGACTCAATGGGCATTTATTCAGATGTTTAATCATTACTATGATAAAACTGAAGACAAAGCAATGCCTATTTCACATCTTGTAAAGATATTTGAAGAAAAGGGAAGCCTTGGAGTTAATGCTGTAGCGTCAAAAGAGTTGGTATTCAGCCCTGAAAAATGGTACAGAATGGATGAAAAGGAACAACAGGCTGTTCTTATGAACTATCGTATTGCTTATCTTGGCGATACAATGGTCAATTGGTGCCCTGCTCTTGGCACAGTTCTTGCCAATGATGAGGTTATAAACGGTGTTTCTGAACGTGGTGGATATCCTGTCGAGCAAAAACTTATGCGTCAATGGTGTTTAAGAGTCAGTGCCTATGCCGATCGTCTTCTTAAAGGATTAGATACAATTGATTGGACCGAATCATTAAAAGAAACTCAGAAAAATTGGATTGGACGCTCTGAAGGTGCAGAAATGCAATTCAAGATTGACAATTCTGATATAGAATTTACAATATTCACTACACGTGCCGACACAATATTCGGTGTAACATTTATGGTTCTTGCTCCTGAGAGCGCATATGTCGACCAAGTAACTACAGATGACAAAAAAGATGAAGTGAAAGCTTATCTTGATTCCATCAAGCACAAAACAGAGCGTGACCGTCAAATGGACAAAACTGTATCGGGTGTCTTTACAGGCGCCTATGCCATCAATCCATTGACAAATGAAAAGATCCCTGTTTGGGTTAGTGATTATGTTTTGGCAGGATATGGAACCGGCGCTATTATGGCGGTTCCTGCTCATGACTCTCGTGACTATGCTTTTGCAAAACACTTTAACCTTCCTATCATTCCTCTAATTGAAGGATGCGATGTGTCTGAAGAAAGCTTCGATGCAAAGGATGGAAAAATGATTAACTCCTGTGGCAACGGACTTGATTTGAATGGTCTTGATGTTAAAGAGGCTATTGCAAAGACAAAAGTTTATATAAAAGAAAAAGGTATTGGTCGTGTCAAGGTAAACTTCCGTCTTCGCGATGCTATTTTCAGCCGTCAGCGTTATTGGGGAGAGCCTTTCCCTGTTTACTATAAAAATGAGATGCCTTACATGCTTGATGAGAGCAAACTGCCTCTTGAACTGCCTGAAGTTAAATCTTTCCTTCCAACTTCTACAGGAGAGCCGCCTCTTGGTCATGCTGAAAATTGGGTTACTGAAGATGGATATCCTTTGGAATTAAATACTATGCCGGGCTTTGCAGGTTCATCTGCCTATTATTTAAGATACATGGATCCGACTAATGATTCAGCTCTTGTTTCCAAAGATGCAAATCAGTATTGGAAAAATGTCGACCTTTACATCGGTGGTACTGAACATGCGACAGGTCATCTTATTTACAGTCGTTTTTGGAACAAATTCCTTTTTGACCTTGGACTTATTTGTGAGCCTGAACCATTTAAAAAATTGGTAAATCAAGGAATGATTCAAGGACGTTCAAACTTTGTTTATAGAATTAAGGATACCAACACATTTGTATCATATAATCTTAAAGACAAATACGATGTGACTCCTTTGCATGTAGATGTAAACATTGTTTCAAATGACATTCTGGATACCGAAGCCTTTAAAAATTGGCGTCCTGAATTTAACAGCGCTGAATTTATTTTTGAAGATAATAAATACATCTGTGGATGGGCTGTAGAGAAGATGTCCAAATCTATGTTTAATGTTGTAAATCCTGATGTTGTCGTTGAGAAATTCGGTGCAGACACTCTTCGTTTTTATGAAATGTTTCTTGGACCTCTTGAACAATCAAAGCCTTGGGATACGAACGGAATAGATGGTGTACATCGATTTCTTCGTAAACTTTGGGGACTGTTCTATAAGAATGACCAATTCCTTGTTAATCAAGATGAGCCTGCAAAAGAGGAACTTAAATCTCTTCACAAGCTTATTAAGAAAGTAAGCTGGGATATAGAGAACTTCTCATTTAACACATCTGTTGCAGCCTTTATGATTTGCGTAAACGAATTGTCTGCATTAAAATGTAATAAAAAGGCTGTCCTTAGCGATCTTGTCGTTCTTCTTACTCCATTTGCCCCTCATATTGCTGAGGAATTATGGCATTCTTTAGGAAATGAAACATCTGTTTGCGATGCCAAGTGGCCTGAATATAACGAAGAATACCTTAAAGAATCTGTAATAAACTATACTGTTTCATTTAACGGAAAAGCAAGGTTTACTATGGAGGTCGAAGCCGGTACATCAAAAGAGGATGTTGAGAAAATGGCTCTTTCCAATGAAAATTCAGCTAAATGGATAGAAGGGAAAACACCTAAAAAGGTTATTGTTGTCCCTAACAAAATTGTAAACATTGTCCTTTAGTAATAAATACTTTAAAACCGGAGGATTTATATCTTCCGGTTTGTTTTTAACAACACTAACAATTTAACCTTATGCAATTAACTCCAAAAAATTTGTGGATGCAAGCACGCGATTATATCGCCATTGTTTTTGGATTGTTTCTTTATTCTTTTGGACTTACAGCCTTTATCTTACCTGAAAAGATAGTTATGGGAGGAATGGCCGGTCTTGGTTCATTACTTTATTATGCTACAGGCATACCTGTTGCCTTCACCGTTTATGGAATTAACATCCTTCTTCTTTTAATTGCTTTCAAATCTGTTGGAAGGACTTTTGTGATTCGTACAATCTTTGGCGCATCTGTTTTAAGTTTCCTTATCGGAGTGATGCAGCCTCTTTTTGAACATCCAATAGTTCAGGCGCAGCCTTTTATGAATGTAATTATTGGTGCGATGCTCTGCGGAATAGGAGTCGGGATGGTTTTCATACATAACGGCAGTACCGGGGGCACAGATATCATCGCCGCTATGGTCAGCAAGAAAAGAAATATCACAATCGGCAGGACAATGCTTTATTGTGATATGATTATCATCTCTTCTTCCTATCTTCTTTTCCACAGCATTGAAAAGATAGTGTTTGGTCTTGTTGCTTTAGTGATAGTTTCTTATATCTGCGACATGGTTATTAACTCAAACAGACGTTCTGTGCAGTTTATGATTATTTCAAAGAAGTATGAAGAGATAGCCACTGCCATAAATACCGATGCTCAAAGAGGATGCACCGTTCTCGATGCCACAGGATGGTATACAAAGCAAAATATTAAGATTCTTATGGTTTTGGCAAGAAGAGTCGACTCTATTACAATATTTAGAATTATCAAGTCTATCGACCCTGATGCATTAATTTCTCAGGGGAATGTCAACAGCGTGTATGGCAATGGTTTTGATCAAATAAAATAAAAGTCTATGTCTGAGACCAACAATAAACTTGTATTTGCAACCAACAACAAGCATAAACTTGAAGAGGTTAAGCAAATACTCGGAAACAAAATTGAGATTCTTTCCCTAAATGATATTAATTGTCATCAGGACATCCCGGAAACAGCCGATACATTAGAGGGAAATGCTCTGATAAAAGCATCCTTTGTCAGTGATAATTTTCATTACAACTGCTTTGCCGACGACACCGGCCTTGAGGTGGAAGCGTTGAACAATGCACCGGGAGTTTATTCCGCAAGATATGCGGGCGAAAACAAAAATTCTGAGGACAATATCGACAAGCTCCTTGCTGAGCTTAATGACAAGGATAACAGAAAAGCAAGATTCAGAACTGTCATCTCTCTTATTATCGATGATAAAAAATACTCATTTGAAGGAATCGTAGAGGGTGAAATAGCAAAAGAGAGATCAGGAAATGGCGGCTTCGGATATGATTCTGTTTTTAAACCAAACGGATATAATAAGACTTTTGCCGAGCTTTCCGCCGATGAAAAAAATGCAATCAGCCATAGAGGCAGGGCAATGAGCAAACTTTTGGATTTTCTTTTAAATCTTTAATCTGTTTCCAATAACAGTGGCTTACGAAATTATTCCTATTACACAATTGATGAGAAATAATTACACATAATTACATAAAACAAAGATGGTTATCGGAAATCTGATAACCATCTTTGTTTTGATCCTTTAATTCAACAAAAAACCAATGTAAACCTCTGTTATTTTTTAGAAACGTATAGCTGTCGATTTTGACATTCCTATCAAATCAAAAAATCCGTTTTTTATAATAGAATCCGTTTTTTTTCGTTTTGTATATTATATAATTGATTTTTGATCATATATCCCTTTTTATCAGCTTTACATTATGAAGAATCTGTTAGTTATTATATTACTGTTTATATCTGCTTTTTACAATTTTTCCTTTTCACAAAGTTCTATTGGAGACTGGCAATATTATTCTTCTTACAACAGCCCGGAAATCATTGAGTATGGTGCCAATAAAGTGTATTGTGTAAGCAACGGCAATCTTTTCTGCTTTTCAGAAGATGACAATTCCATAGTATCCTATGACAAAAACTCAGGACTGAGCGACAATAACATTGCATTTATAAAGTTTTCAGATGAGATGAATATGCTTGTTATTGTTTACAGCAATGGAAATATCGATCTTCTTTCAAAAGGCTCTGTTTACAACATCTCAGACCTTAAAAATAAGGTTATTACCGGCGACAGAACTATTGTCAACCTTCAGATAGATAATAAACAGGCATATATCTCCTGTGGCTTTGGTACCGTTATTGTAAACCTTGAGAAAAAAGAGATAAAGGAGTCCTATTTTTTTGGATATAAGACAACATCCGCCGCCCTGTTAAACGACTTTATTTATATAGTTTGCGAGAAAGGCGTTATGAAAGGTAACGTAAACGACAACCTATCCGATCTATCCAAATGGGTGCTGTTCTCGGGCCATACCTGCCTGTCTATCACTGCTTTTAACGGGCTTCTCTACGGCTTTTACCCATCGGGAATGATTATGAGCTATGATGCAAAAAGTGATACATGGAAAAGCATCAAATATGACTTTAGTTTGGATCTTCTTAAGAAAGAGGGCAGCCAAATAGCTTTCCTGTCTAAGGAGAGCAATAAGATGATGGTTTTAAATGAAAACGGCACAATAAATACATATTCCTTAGAGGGCTCTCCAATGGATATTTCAATAAAAGACAACATTCTTTGGATTGGAGATAAATATAAAAATTTATGTTCCTACAAGATTTCCGAGGGCAGTTTAACTCTTATAAACTCGGATATCATGCCATATTCTATAAACAACAAACTTCCTTATTACATGACATGGTCAAACGAAAGGCTTTTCGTCGCAGGCGGCGGCAAAACAAATAACAGGTTTGACCGGGAGGGGAAAATAAATATTTTTGACAATAACAATTGGCATAATATCTCTGAAAATGACATTAAGGAATATACGGATTCCAAGTTTAATGATGTGGTTCATATTGCTGTCGACCCTCACGACAATACTCATTTCTATGCTTTCACCTGGGGTGAGGGTATCTTTGAATTCAAGGATGACAAATTTGTCAATCTCTTCAATTATCAAAATTCCAACATAGAAACTATTTATGAAAACAATCTTAATTACCACAGGGTCGACGGCGGCACATTCGACAAGGATGGTAATCTTTGGTTTTTAAATTCAATGGTAAGCAAGCCGCTTAAAGTGCTCTACAAAGATGGCACTTGGAAAGGGTTTGAAATTAATGAACTGAAAAATCATAACAGCCTGGGAAAGATTGTTATCACAAAAAACAATCACAAATGGATGAATGTTCTTGCCACGGGTTATGGTTATGCCATCTGCGTGTTTAATGACAACAACACAATAGATAATACATCTGATGACCTTATCGCTTATATAACAAACATCAAATACAGCGATAACGGACAGCCTAAATATTTTACTCCTTCCGCTGTTCCGGCTATTGCAGAGGATAACAATGGTGCAATTTGGATCGGCACAGATAAAGGAATTTTTATTTCTTCAAACCCAAAGAATATTTTCAATGACTCTCATTATTTTACAAGGGTAAAGATCCCAAGAAATGATGGAACGGGGCTCGCCGACTACCTTCTTGAATCTGAAAAAATAAATGTTATTGCCGTTGACGGTGGAAACAGGAAATGGATTGGAACACAGAGCAGTGGCGTCTATCTCTTAAATGATACCGGAGAGGAGACCATTCATCACTTTACAACTCTTAATTCTCCTTTGCCATCCGACAATATTTATTCAATAGCCATAGATGATGTTACGGGCGAGGTATATATAGGAACAGCTCTTGGACTTGTTTCCTATCATTCCGATGCCATAAAGGCTGACGAAAATTACAACGATGTTTATGCTTATCCAAACCCTGTAAGCTCTGACTATTCCGGATTGATCACTATCACAGGATTAACCGAAAACAGCACTGTCAGCATAACTGATATTTCAAACAACCTTGTTTTCAGAACCAAATCGGTGGGAGGGCAGGCTACTTGGAATGGACTTAATGCAAAAGGCAAAAGAGTTTCAACGGGCGTTTACTTGGTTTATGCAAACTCTTCCAACTGCAAAAAAGGGGCTGTAACTAAGATAATGTTTATAAAATAAGTATCTTTTTGACTTATGTTCAATTGCTGTTTATTCGCAATCTGAGAGTTATTTGTAATTTTTTATCTATTTGTTTATTTTATAATAACAATTATCCATTCGTTAATTTTACTCATTCATTTTTCAATGTTACTTAAGTAAGTTGTCATGCTATCTTAAGTAACATATTAATCTATCTTAAGTATCTTAAACTTGTTACTTAAGTTATATGTCAATATATCTAAAGTTGTTTAAATAAATTGACAAGTAAAATTTCAAAATCATTGGCTTATAAATAAAAGTCAACAATTCAAATTGTAATAATTTCAAAGATACCTTTTGTGCTTTTCAAATAGTCTTTAGCCTATAAAAAATTGAATTTTAATTGTTTTCGGTAATTACTTACCGAAGTATTGTGTTTATGGAGCATAAATAAATTTATATATATATATTTACATATTATAACAAATAGTTAACATTTATGAAATATTTAAACTCCTGTAAATTTATTTTATACAACTTAATGGCGGCATGTCTACTGTTATTTACATCATGCAATGAAAAACAAGACAACTTACTGAGTGACGATGAAATAAATAATTTGATTAAAATCAAACAATTATCAACTGAAAATTTAAGAAATTCACATAAAGCATGGAGAATAGTTAATGTACATGACAATACTCATTATGTAACCGGAGATTTCAGCTTTGAGTCTTCTTTGGCGTCATTTACTTATAACAAAAATACAAATAAAAGTATCGCATACAAGTATGTAGCAACAGATGGTCCATGGCAGTCAAATCCAATGGCATTTACTTCTGCACATAAGGATAAATATTATAAAATATTATCTTCTGAAGATTTTGTTTTTATAAAATAAATGTTAAATATTCCAAATCTGCCCAAAAAGATGGATGGTAAAATGACTCCTTGTGAAATCTTTTGCTCCATTGAAGACAGTGACAGCCCGGCAATTTTTGAATATACATTACGTAATTTTTAATATTAAGCAATTGTATTACAAAAAATAACTAATATCATGTATAACAAAAATCTTTTATTCATTTTACTGCTTATAGCAGGGGCGTGTACAAAGCAACCAAATACGAATGTGCTTCGTCCCCTTTCTGAAACAAATACAGATGAAGAAGCATTTGAGATTTCATTGGATAGCATTAAAAATCTGAAAACAGGGAATTTGGATGAATGCCTGAATATCTCAATTCCAAATGAGCCCAATGAAGTCTGTTTGGACACAGTTTTTTCTTCCTATAAATTTATTCCATTGCAAACCACTGAGAAAAGTATAATAGGAAGAATTGAGAAAATTTTAGTGTGTGATGACTGCTTCTGCATATTGGACAGGGATAACAGCAATGTATTTCTTTTCGAAAAGGACGGACGTTTCCGTTGCCGTTTGGGAGAGAAAGGGCACGGACCAGGAGAGCATCTTGATGCCTGGAATGTTGCTTATGACAAGGATAATAAGGAGATTGTTCTATTGGACCTTACGGGAAGGAAACTTATGCACTATAACTTAAAAGGGAAATTACAGCGTGTTGAATCATTGTTTTATCTTTATACAGCTTTGGAATATCAAAAAGACAAAATGATTATTTATACCGGAACAGCTTATAATGCCTTTTCGGACATACTTGACTTAAATCAGTTAATAATAGCAGACAGAAACCAAAATCCCAAAGCCTGTGGCTACAAAACTTCCGAATTTATGCGCCGGGAGTTTTTCTATGCTTCCATTTTGAAGAAATGTGGTGATGAAATTATCTATGATGACATGCTTTCAGACACACTTTGGTGTATATCAAATTTTGAGAAATATCCTCTTGCCGTTGTAAACTTTGAAAAAAGTCCCCGGTTCAGCAATGAGGAAAAAATGAGAATGACAGGCAAACTATTCGAAGAAAGAAATAATCAAGTCGGTTCCGTTAATAACTGGCAAATCTCATCGAATTATATTTACCTGATTGTAAGAACTC
>JAUNSR010000044.1:416-21545 GCA_030539115.1 Bacteroidales bacterium | reverse complement strand
AAAATAAATTTTTCGACGGTCGAAATTGTAGTCTGACTAATTTAAATTTTTTATTAGTTGTAAAGTGCTGTAAATTAGATGTGTAAAATTTCAAACGTTAGAAAGTATAAAAAAATGAGATGTGTCATATTTGTAAAGTCGCTGTTTCCAGAGGTAAAAAATGGGAATAAAAAATGGCAATAATCAATTTAAGACTGCTATACTGCAATGACAAAAAATCCGAAATTCATAAGAATTTTATTTTGAATAATAGCTATGGCATATAAAGCAACAACCCATCGGCAGAAGATATTAATATTGACTCTTCAAACCGATGGGTTGTTTATATTATTGTAAAAAAAAGTATTATAAAGATTGTTTTATTAAAGCTTCATCCATAAATTGTCAATCAGCAAATTAAGATAATACTTTTTTCAGATCATCTATTAATTAAATAATACCCTGATCCATCATTGCCTTTGCAACTTTCATAAATCCGGCAATGTTAGCCCCCTTCATATAATTAATGTATCCATCCTTTTCTGTGCCATATTTAACACATTGTGTATGTATGTCTTTCATTATTTGATGAAGTTTTGCATCCACTTCTTCTGCACTCCAAGTAAGGTGCATAGCGTTTTGTGTCATTTCAAGACCAGAAGTTGCCACACCACCTGCGTTGACAGCCTTGCCTGGTCCGTACATTACTTTGTTGTTTACAAACAAATCGATAGCTTCAGGAGTACATCCCATGTTTGAAACTTCAGCCACACAGCCAACGCCGTTTAAAATCAAGTTGCGTGCATCGTTTCCGTCAAGTTCATTTTGAGTAGCACAAGGAAGAGCGATGTCAACTTTCTGCTCCCAAGGACGTTTGTTAGGGAAGAACTCAACATTATACTTCTCAGCATAAGGCTTAACAATATCTTCGCCTGAAGATCTTAGATCAAGCATAAAATCGATTTTCTCACCTGAGATTCCATCAGGGTCATAAACATAACCGTCAGGTCCGGAGATAGTAACAACCTTTGCTCCAAGCTCGGTAGCCTTTTTAACGGCACCCCAAGCAACATTTCCAAAACCGGATACGGCGATAGTTTTTCCTTTGATGTCAGTGCCTTTTTCCTTAAGCATGTTAAGCACAAAATACAAAGCGCCAAAGCCGGTAGCTTCGGGGCGTATTCTCGAACCGCCATATTCAAGACCCTTACCTGTGAAAGTACCTGTATTTTCTCTTGCAAGTTTTTTGTACATCCCATACATATATCCAACCTCTCTTGCACCAACACCGATATCACCGGCAGGAACGTCGCGGTCAGGACCAAGATTTCTCCAAAGCTCAAGCATGAAAGCCTGACAGAAGCGCATAACCTCTGCATCCGATTTGCCTCTTACGCTAAAGTCCGAGCCTCCTTTGCCTCCGCCCATAGGAAGAGTGGTAAGAGCATTTTTAAAAGTTTGTTCAAATCCTAAAAATTTCAAGATTGACAGGTTAACAGAAGCGTGGAATCGGATACCTCCTTTATAAGGCCCTATGGCATTATTGAACTGTACGCGGTAACCTATGTTTGTTTGTACATTTCCTTTGTCGTCAACCCAATTAACTCTGAATGTAAAAATCCTGTCAGGTTCAACAAGACGTTCTATAATTTTCGCTTTTTCGAATTCCGGATGTTGATTGTATACATCTTCTATTGAGTAAAGCACTTCTTTTACTGCTTGCAGATACTCTGCTTCTCCCGGGTGTTTTGCCTCAAGAGATGCCATTATTTGTTCGATGTTCATACTTTTTTATATTTTATAAATGCGTATATTGCAAATGTAAAAAATAACAGAATAAAACAACAGATTAACTAAAATTATTTTATTGTTAATTTTGGCAAAATGCTACTAAATATATAAAATTATGAGTGGAATTTCGGCTTCGTTTAATCAATTATATTTCAAAGATACATCATTTGCTAACTTAATGCAAGCAAGAATCTTCAATGTGCTGCTAATTGCCAGTCGTTACGATTCATTTATGCTTGAAGATGACGGGAGAGTTGACGAACAAATATTCTTTGAGTACGTACAACTGAACTTAAGATATCCGCCACGCTTTACTCAGGTTTCCAATCAGCAGGAAGCTATGGAGGAACTCTCAAATAGAAGGTATGATTTGATAATAGCAATGCCCACCAATGAGCAAAATGAGATTTTTGACATGGCAAAAGCCATAAAGGGTGTTTATTCTACAATACCAATTGTGGTATTGACACCTTTTTCGAGAGAAGTTTATAAAAAAATCAGTGTTGAGAATCTTTCTGCAATCGACTATATTTTCAGCTGGCTTGGCAATGCTGATCTTCTTTTGGCTATCATAAAGCTTATAGAGGATAAAATGAATGTTGAGGCAGATGTCAAATCGGTTGGCGTTCAGGTGATACTTCTTGTGGAAGATTCAATCAGGTTTTACTCTTCACTTTTGCCTCATCTGTATAAGTTCGTTTTAAAGCAATCACAGATTTTCTCTACAGAGGCTCTTAATGAACATCAAAGGATGATGAGAATGAGAGGACGTCCAAAAATTATGCTGGCACGTACTTATGAAGAGGCGGTGGAGATTTATCAGAAATATAAAAACAATATGCTTGGAGTGATTTCCGATATAAGCTTTAAGCATGGGGGAGAACTGGATAAAAAGGCGGGTGTTAAATTTTGCAAGTTGGTAAGAGACTATGATGAGTTTCTGCCAATTATTCTGCAGTCTTCGGAATCTGAAAATGCAAAATATGCAACAAAATTAAATGCTTCATTCTTGGATAAACAGTCAAGAAAGCTTCCTGTCGACCTAAGGTCAACTATAATGAAGAATTTTGGTTTTGGAGCTTTTGTATTTATTGACCCGGAGACAGGTCAGGAGATAGCAACTGTACATACCTTAAAGGAACTGCAGGATATTGTTTTCAATATACCTGACGAATCCTTGTTTTATCATGGAGCAAGAAATCATATTTCAAGATGGCTCTACTCAAGGGCAATGTTTCCCCTTGCTGAGTTTTTGAGAAAGAAGCAATTTACAAAACTCTCAGAGATGCAGGAGATGCGACAAACTATTTTTGATGCTATCGTTCAATATAGAAAGATGAAGAACAGGGGTGTTGTGGCTGAGTTTAAGAGAGGTCAGTTCGACCGTTATTCAAATTTCGCAAGAATTGGCGATGGCTCTTTAGGGGGTAAAGGGCGAGGACTTGCCTTTATAGATTCGTTGATAAAAAGGCATCCCGATTTGGAAGAGTTTGACAAAGCTACTGTAACAATACCTAAAACTCTGGTGCTTTGTACCGACCTTTTTGATGAGTTTATGGATATGAACAACCTTTACCAAGTAGGTTTGTCCGATCTTTCTGATGAAGAGATACTGAGATATTTCCTAAAGGGGAAACTTCAACATAAATTGATCGATGACTTTTTGGCATTTTTCGATGTGGTTAAATCTCCCATCGCAATCCGTTCATCAAGTTTGCTTGAGGATTCACATTACCAGCCTTTTGCAGGGATATACTCAACATATATGATACCATATCTGGAGGATAAGTATGAAATGCTTCGCCTTGTGAGCGATGCTATCAAAGGAGTGTATGCCTCTGTATTTTATAAGGACAGCAAAGCTTATATGGTTGCAACAAGCAATGTTATCGATCAGGAGAAAATGGCTATTATTCTTCAGGAGGTTGTTGGGACTCAGTATGATGACCGTTACTATCCTTCTTTTTCCGGTGTGGCAAGATCATTAAACTATTATCCGATTCATGATGAAAAACCTGAGGAGGGAATAGCCGAGATAGCAATAGGACTTGGAAAATATATTGTAGATGGAGGCCTTTCTCTTCGATTTTCGCCTTCATGGCCTAACAATGTGCTTCAAACAAGTACCCTTGATTTGGCTCTTAGAGATACTCAGACAAAATTTTATGCTCTTGATATGAATGGGCTTGGCAAAGATATTACCGTTGATGACGGGGCAAATCTTTTAAGACTCTTGGTTCGTGATGCCGAAAAAGATGATTCGCTGAGGCTTATGGTCTCTACCTATGACCCTTATGATATGATGATAAGGGACGGCTATTATGATAAGGGAAGAAAGGTTGTGACCTTTGCCAATATTCTGCGTCATGATCAGTTTCCGTTGCCTGAAATTCTCAAGGATGTATTGAAAATAGGTTCTGATGAAATGGGCCGTCCAATAGAGATAGAATTTGCAGTCAATCTTAATGACAAAAGTAAAAAGCCATCTTTCTATTGGCTTCAGATACGACCTATTGTTGATACCAAGGAGATGCTTGAAGATGATATTGAGGCAATAGACCCTCAGAATACTCTTATTGAATCGAAACATGCTTTGGGACATGGCATTATTCAGGATGTAAAGAAGATTGTATATGTCAAAACAGATGATTTTAAGGCTTCAAACAATTCTGCAATAGCGCGTGAAATTGAGGATATAAATGATGAATTTCTTGATAACAGGGAAAACTATATTCTTGTAGGCCCGGGAAGATGGGGCTCGGAAGATCATTATTTAGGCATACCGGTCAAATGGGCTCATATTTCTCAGGCAAGAGTCATTGTGGAGATGTCGCTTCCAAACTATAGAATAGAACCAAGTCAGGGAACTCACTTTTTTCAAAATTTGACATCTTTCAGGGTTGGATATTTTACGATTAATCCCTCACGCAATGATGGATGGTTTGATCAGCCATATCTTGATTCCCTGCCTGCTGTTAAAGAGACAAAGTTCCTTAGAGTAGTTGAATTTAATTCGCCTTTGGCAATAAAAATTAATGGCACAAAGAATATCGGCGTTGTGATGAAGCCATCTATTGAGAGTGAAAAGGTGGTGGAACAGCATTTTTCGAATGATAGCGGCAGTATTAAAAATTCTTTATTTTACTAACCCTTAAAATAAAAAGGGGATATTTGCTGAGTGAATCTTATTTATGAAGCTCTTTATTTTAAAGAATGTATTAATCATATACTTGAATTAAACAATTTATTCATAGGTAATACATGAAGTGTCAAAGAGAAAAATTTTGTGAATTAAGCTCAGGTAAAAGGAATATTTATTGCACAAAGAAATCAGCAATATCTCATCACATTAAGATAGAGTAAAAAATTATATAGATAGTAAACTCAAATTGAACATTTTCAAATGAGAAAAATTTTATTAACAGTAGCAATAGCAATAACGATGACTGTATCAGCTGCAAATCCATTTTTTGGAAAGTATAAGACTCCTCATGGAACAATCCCTTTTTCGGAGATAAAGACAGAACATTATATGCCTGCTTTTAAAGAGGGAATAAAAAGACATCAACAAGAGATTGATGTGATTGTAAATAACCGTGCAATTCCTGATTTTGAAAACACTATAGAAGCTCTTGATAATTCGGGCGAGATGCTTGCTAAGGTTGCAAGCGTGTTTTTTAATCTTCTAAGTGCTGAGTGCAGCGATGAATTGATGGAGCTTTCTCAAAAAATTCAGCCTATGCTTTCAGAACATAGCAACAATATTCAACTTAACAGCCTTCTTTTTAACAAGGTAAAGGAGGTTTACGAAAATCAGGATAAGTTTAACCTTAATGAAGAGCAGAAAATGCTTCTTAAGAATACTTATCTTGGCTTTGAAGCAAGCGGAGCCACTCTTAATGAAAAAGATAAGGAGACATATAGAACTCTTTCATTGAAAGAGGACAGTCTTTCGTTGGTTTTTGGACAAAATGCTCTAAAAGCAACAAATGCCTTTGAAATGATTTTAACTAAAGAGGATGAATTGACCGGCCTCCCGGAGAGTTTTAAAGAAGCTTGTGCCTTGGCGGCAAAAAATAAAAATAAAGAGGGTTATCTTATCACTCTTTCTGCTACAAGCTATGTGCCTTTTATGAAATATTCTTCAAGAAGAGATTTGAGAGAAAAACTTTATAAGGCTTACAATTCACGTTGTGTGGGAGGTGAGTTTGATAATGTTGAAAACATGAGACAAATTGCAAATACACGACTTGAGACTGCAAAACTTATGGGTAAGGATAATTATGCTCAGAAGGCTCTTGAAAATAGAATGGCTAAAAACGAGCAGGGAGTAAACGGACTTCTTAATCAGCTTTTGGAGGCTTACAAACCGGTGGCGCTTCAGGAGGTTAAAGAGATACAAGGCTATGCTATTGGCAAAGAAAATGAGAACATTGAACTTATGCCTTGGGATTTTGGCTATTATTCAGAAAAACTTAAGAATGCCAAATACAGTATCAATGACGAGATGCTTAAACCATATTTTCCTTTGGAAAATGTGAAGAAAGGTGTTTTCGGTCTTGCAACTAAACTTTATGGCATAACTTTTAAAAAGAATACAAAAATACAAACTTATCATCCTGAGGTTGAGGCTTTCGAGGTGTTTGATAAGGATGGTAAGTTTTTGGCTGTTTTATATACGGATTTCCATCCTCGTGAAGGTAAAAGAGCCGGCGCTTGGATGAATGATTTTAAGGGACAATGGAAAGAAAATGGTAAAGACAGCCGTCCTCATATCACTATTGTGATGAACTTTACCCGTCCTACAGCAGACAAACCGGCACTTTTGACATACGATGAGGTTAATACATTCCTTCATGAATTTGGACACTCTTTGCATGGAATGTTTGCAAACACAACATATAAGAGCTTGTCGGGAACTAATGTATATCGTGATTTCGTAGAGCTTCCTTCTCAAATCATGGAGAATTTTATGGGAGAGAAAGAGTTCTTGGATACTTTTGCCGCTCATTATCAGACAGGAGAAAAGATTCCTGTTGAATTGATAGAGAAAATCAAAGCATCAAGTCATTATAATGTTGGTTACGATTGCGTGCGTCAGATTTCATTTGGGCTTTTGGATATGGCTTATCATTCAATTGACTCACCTATAGAGGGTGATGTGGTTAAGTTTGAAAGAGATGCTTTAGCAAGTACTCAGGTTATACCGTTTGTTGATGGAACAATGATCGGAGCTACTTTCAGCCATATTTTCTCGGGAGGATATGCTGCAGGATATTACAGCTATAAATGGGCTGAAGTTTTGGATGCAGATGCCTTTTCTATGTTTAAGAAAAATGGTCTTTTTGATGAAAATACAGCAACTTCTTTCCGTAAAAATATTCTTGAAATGGGTGGAACCAAGGATCCAATGGAACTTTATGTTAATTTTAGAGGACAGAAGCCAACTATTGATGCACTTATGAAAAGAGATGGCATAATTAAATAGGCTAAATTTTGGAAATTTGAAGAATGAATTTTTTAATTTATAATTCATTTTTTGAAGAACAAAATACACTTTTTGAAAAATAGAATATACCTTAAAAATTTTAGAGCTTTTTTTAGAAATAAAATTTTTGTTTTACAGATGGCAATAAAGATGACTATATTCTTTATTGTCATCTTTTGTTTTATTTTTCTATAAACATGTAATAAAATATTGACTGTTTTTTGGAAGATTGATAATACTGATTGTTTTAATAATCATAATACAAATATCTTTTAATATAAAAGAGTTTTTATTAATGTATTATTAAAGGAATATTGCAATACAAGATAAAATAAGAATATTTTATCTCAATAGTTATTATTAAATTTGCCTTTCTAAATCGTTGCCCGAAGTTTAAGGGAAAGATTATTAATAAATGTGCAAATGGATTATATAAAACTTATTGGAGGACTATTACTTTTAGTTGTAAGCGGAGATTACTTAGTTAGAGGTGGAGTTGCAATAGCTTCAAAATTAAAAATATCAACTTTGGTTATCGGAATGACAGTTGTTGCTTTTGGTACATCGGCACCTGAGCTTTTAGTCAGTGTTCAAGCTGCGTTGATGGGTAATCCGGAAATAGCAATTGGTAATGTTGTAGGTTCAAACATAGCAAATATAGCATTCATTCTTGGTCTTACAGCTTTGGTTTATCCATTGGTGGTTTCAAAAAACAGTATTAAAATAGACTGGCCAATGATGATGATTGCAACAATACTTTTTTTGTTTGCAGCATCAAATGGGGAAATATCAAGAATTGAGGGATTGTCGGGATTCATGATTCTTGTATTTTTTGTAATATTTCAGATATATAAATCAAGAAAGGAAAATATAGCCTCAGAAGAGCAGGAGATACCGCAAATACCTATTTGGTTGGCAATAGTCTATATAATTGGTTCGGGAGCGGGATTGGCATTCGGTGCAGACTTTTTGATAGATGGCGCATCAAATATTGCAAAGTCATTGGGTGTAAGCGAAAGAATAATAGGTGTAAGCATTGTGGCCTTTGGTACAAGTTTGCCTGAATTGGCAGCTTCATTGTCTGCGGCATTGAAAAAAGAGACAGATATTGCCATTGGGAATATTATAGGTTCAAACATATTTAATATTTTATGTGTTATTGGACTTACATCTTTGATAAAACCAATAAATTTGGATTGGAATACATTCAGTTATGACTTTTACTGGATGCTTGCAATATCTTTTTTATTGCTGCTTTTGATTATTCCGTTTTGGATTATAATGAAAAAAAGAAAAAATATTATTTCTTTGCCTGAGTTTATTCTAAACAATTCAAAACTCGGTAGAATAGGAGGAATAATTTTAGCAATTTCCTATATTTATTATATTTACACTCTTTTCTAAAATATATAAATGGATAAGAAACTTGAACTTGATAAGCGCTATATGCGTATGGCAAAAATTTGGGCGGAAAACTCTTATTGCGAAAGAAGAAAGGTCGGAGCGCTTTTAGTTAAGGACCAAATGATAATTTCCGACGGTTATAATGGTACCCCTTCAGGTTTTACAAATGTTTGTGAGGACCAAACAGGCCGTACTTTCCCATATGTTCTTCATGCAGAGGCAAACGCTATCACTAAGGTTGCAAAATCAAACAACAGCAGTGAAGGAGCAACCATGTACGTTACAGCTTCTCCTTGCATAGAATGTGCAAAACTAATCATCCAGTCAGGTATTACACGTGTTGTTTATGGAGAGAATTATCGTCTTGATGATGGTCTTCAGCTTTTAATAAAAGCAGGTATAGAAGTTGATCTTATAGAAATTAACAATTAAATATTATGAATGAAAAAAAGATATACGTTTGGATTCCTCTTATAATTGCTGTTTCCGTAGCATTTGGTTTTTTACTAAACGCAAAATTTACAAATGAGTCGGCTAAAAATAATAAGATTGCGAATTATTCGAAAGTAGATTATTTGCTTGGCATTATTAACAACAGCTATGTTGACAGTGTCGATGTAAATAAAATTATCGAGGATGCTATGCCGATTATTGTTGATGAACTTGACCCTCACTCAGTTTATATTCCGGCAAAGGATCTTGCCGCTACAAATGAGGAACTTGAAGGCAGTTTCAGCGGTATTGGAGTTCAATTTAACATCCAAAACGATACTGTAATGGTCGTAAGCGTTGTTCCTGGCGGTCCTTCAGAAAAGATCGGCTTAATGGCAGGCGATAGAATTGTACTTATCAACGACAGTACATTTACAGGAAAAGAGGTTACCAATGAAAGAGTAATGAAAACTCTTCGAGGAACAAAAGATTCTGAAGTTAAGCTTGGCATAAAGAGAAAAACAGCAAAGGAAATCCTTGATTTTAACATTGTGAGAGGAGATATTCCTGTCAATACAGTTGATGCAGCCTATATGATGGGCGATTCTATCGGCTATGTAAAGATTAGCAAATTTGGCAGAACTACTTATAATGAATTTGTTAGTTCACTTGCCAAATTAAAAAGCGAGGGTGCAGAAAACTTTATTGTTGACTTAAGAGGAAACTCAGGCGGTTACATGGATATTGCCATTAATATGATAAATGAGTTTCTTCCAAAAGATAAACTTATTGTATACACCGAAGGAAAGAGTTCTCCTCGTTCGGATGCCTATTCTAATGGTGCGGGTTCTTTCCAAAATGCTCCTTTAGTCGTTCTTATTGATGAGTGGTCTGCTTCTGCAAGTGAAATCTTCGCAGGAGCGATACAAGATAACGACAGAGGCACGATTATTGGCCGTCGTTCATTTGGTAAAGGCCTTGTTCAGCAACAAATTCCTTTTAATGATGGCTCTGCTCTTCGTCTTACAATAGCAAGATACTATACTCCTTCGGGAAGAAGCATTCAAAAGGATTACAAACTTGGTAAAAATTCAGATTACAGCATGGATATCATAAACAGATACACTCATGGTGAGTTTTATTCCAAAGACAGCATCAAAATGAACGATTCGCTTCTTTATAAAACCGCCAATGGAAGAACTGTTTATGGTGGCGGAGGTATTATGCCCGACATTTTTGTGCCAAGCGATACTACTGGTTCCACTTCTTACCTTAACAGTGTTGTAAATTCCGGCGCTTTGTATCTTTTTGCCTTTAAATATGCAGATGTAAACAGGGATAAACTTATACAGTTTAAGACTTATGAGGAATTAATGAGTTATCTTGCCTCACAACCCCTTTTGGAAGATTTTGTAACCTTTGCAGAAACAAAAGGAATACGACGCCGACCGGTTTATATCAATATTTCAAAAGATATTATAGTAAAACAGATAGAGTCATATATAGCGAGAAATATAATGGGCGAGGAGGCATTTTATAAAAGCTTCTTTAGAAATGATAAAAATATTTCAAATGCTGTTGATGTAATTAAAAACAATAGTACTTTCCCTGTAACTGAGGAATAGTAAATGGATAATATAATTCTCAAAAAGAAAGAGATTAGAAAAGAGATTGCTTCTTTAAAGAAGCAAATCTCTTTTGATAAGAAAGTTGAACTCTCCGAATCTATTCTTTGTAAATTAGAGAGTTTGCCATCATTTAAAAATGCATCAAATATATTGCTTTACTATTCTCTTGAGGATGAAGTCCAGACAGAGAGCTTTATAAGGAAATGGTGTAAAAGCAAAAATATTTTTCTTCCTGTCGTAAAAGGCGATATTCTTGTTATTAAGCAATATGACAAGGATAATATTAAAAAAGGCTCCTACTCAATTAATGAACCAACCGGAGGTATAGAGGTTTCTCCCGAGCAAATAGAATTAGTCGTTGTTCCAGGGGTGGCTTTCGACAAGGATTGCAATCGACTTGGCAGAGGAAAGGGCTATTATGATAAGCTTTTACCTGCAATTAAAGCTCCTGCTATTGGCATTGCTTTCGATTTCCAAATAACCAATTCAATTCCCACCGAAGAAACTGATATTCCTCTTAATGGAATAATTACAGAAACAGATTTAATTTTAAAATTTTAAAAAATACTCTATATGGCTTTTATTCAGGCAGAGATGAAACTCAGCGATGTTATTCTTAACGAGACTTCATTGATTCCGGTAACGACACGCTTTGGTATTCATCTTGGATTGGGTGACAAAACAATCAGAACTATTTGCAAAGAGAAAAATTTGGATGTCGATTTTTTTGTATCTATTCTTAATACATTTATTCATGTAAATTATTTCCCACAAAACAAGTTGCTGTCCTTCTGTGGTACCCCCATTGTTGATTATTTGACAAAGACAAATCAATCTTACGAAAGGTTCTTGCTCCCTAATATCGAACGACACTTAAATTCATTCATTGAACGCAGCAACCCTGAGAATACAAGTCTCGAGGCTTTAAGAAAGTTTTTCCAGCTTTTTAAGAAAGAAATGAAAACAAGGATAGAAAGAGACAATGTCAATATCTTTCCTTTGGTTAAGGACCTTACAAACAAGTTCCCTGAAGAGGCTGTAGTGCTTGAAAATTTTGATGAAACCGAAGATGTCCTTGAAGAAAAACTTCTTGATATGAAAATTATCATGGTTAAACACCTTAACGGAGAATATGATGAAAATCTTTGCTATGCAGTTTTGGTGTCTATTTGTAATCTTGAAAAGGATATAAATCAAAATAACAGAATTAGAAATAAGATACTCTTTCCCCTTATTGAAGCGCTGAAAAAAAAGAATTAAGATGGCAATAAGCAAAAAAATAGCTATTATTTCACCTTTTTCCTTGGTCAATTATGGCCTTAGACAGTTAATGATTGAATATTTCGATCAAATAAATTGTCATATCTTTTCAAGTGTCGAGCAAATGATGGATTCTTTGCCTGATAGTTATGACCTTTATTTTGTGATTTCTGAGCCGGTGTTGATTAATTACGATTTCTTCCTGCCAAGAAAGGCAAAAACTATTGTCATGACCCTCGGCTCTGAAAATTATAATTCTACCTCTTTCTTTACTCTTCCGCTTTATTCCGGGTTGAGCCAAACTATCGATTCTTTGCAGTCGATGCTTGAAAAACTCTCGAGCCATTCAGCCGAAGACAATCAAGAAGAACTCTCTTCAAGGGAAATTGACGTGCTTAAGCTTATTGCAAAAGGTAAAATGAATAAAGAGATTGCGGAAATATTGTTTATTAGTTTGAATACGGTTTTAACTCATAGGAAAAACATAACTGCAAAGCTTGGAATCAAGACTGTAAGCGGATTAACGTTCTATGCTATGATGAATGGATATATAAAGGGATAATATTATCAGAAATTTTTTGACAGATTAAGCTGTAAAGATTCAAGGTTCGAAAATTAAAATAATCAAATCCACTATCTTTTTTATATTTAAAGTCTATCAAAGTAACCTATTTCAAAGTGAAATTTTACTTATATCTATTCTTGTTGCATACTGAATAATTTACATATAAAAGGCGGCATTCACAACCGTGATACCGCCATTTAAAATATTAAATAAGATAACAATCTAAAGATTAATTGTTTTCAGGACGAAGTTTTCTAACTTCGACACCAGCCTGCCACATTTCACTTTCACGCATTTCTTTTAATTCTGCATCGAGTTTCTCACGATAATCAGGTTGTGAATTAGTATCTATTGAGCGTTGAGCCTCTTTTCCTGAAGCAACAGAAGCATAAAGATCTTCAAATACAGGTTTTGCTGCATCTCTAAATTTCTTCCACCAATCCAATGCACCTCTTTGTGCAGTTGTAGAACAGTTTGCGTACATCCAATCCATACCATTTTCTGCAACTAAAGGCATTAATGATTGTGTAAGCTCTTCAATCGATTCATTGAAAGCCTCCGAAGGAGAATGTCCATGAGAACGTAAAACATCATATTGAGCAGCAAAAATTCCTTGAATAGCACCCATCAAAGTACCACGTTCACCGGTAAGATCTGAGAAAACTTCACGACGGAAATCAGTCTCAAATAAATAACCTGAACCAACACCGATACCAAGAGCAAGAACTCTGTCAAGAGCCTTTCCTGTTGCATCCTGGAATACAGCAAAAGATGAGTTAAGACCACGTCCCTGAAGGAACATTCTTCTCAAAGATGTGCCTGAGCCTTTAGGAGCCACCATAATAACGTCAACATCTTTAGGAGGAACTATACCCGTGCGTTCTTTATAAGTAATGGCAAAGCCATGAGAAAAATAAAGAGCTTTTCCGGGAGTAAGATGTTTTTTTACTGTAGGCCAAACTGCGATTTGGGCAGCATCTGACAAAAGATATTGAATAATAGTACCTCTTTGACAAGCCTCTTCAATTTCAAAAAGAGTTTCTCCAGGAACCCAACCGTCGGCGATGGCTTTTTCCCAAGTCTTGGAATTCTTACGTTGACCAACAATTACATTAAAGCCATTGTCTCTAAGATTTAAGCTTTGTCCAGGTCCCTGAACACCGTAGCCAATTACAGCAATAGTTTCATTTTTTAATATTTCTCTTGCCTTTTCCAAAGGAAATTCTTCACGGGTGCGAACATTTTCGTCAACACCACCAAAATTCATAATAGCCATTTTGTTTAAATTTGATAAGTTAATAATATTTTTAAGTCCTTTATACCGAATTGTTTATTCGATAAAATTTCTGTATTTAGATATCTTTATTAAAAATAACTTTGCACTTACATGCTCCGTTGCCCTCTTGATTTTTCAGCTCCAAAAGATAATTGCCAGGCAATATTTCCTGTTTGGCTAAAATTACATTCTCTTTATATAGCACTTCTGACATATATTGTATCTCAAATCTTGAAACATATCCCTCTTCGAACTGAGTTTCATCAATAGTATCCAAAAGGTGATCAATGTATTTACCACTTGTAAGATGTCTGTTTACATCCAAATCGCTCAATCTTATACGATAATTTTCAGGATTCTCATCTATAGGGGCCTCAATTCTTGATTGACGCTCAATAGGGCAGGGATAATCGGCAATTAGTTCTCCAATTTTGTTGTAATCAAGTAAGTTTACAGCCTCTCTTGTGTCGTAATTGATAACCGACCAAATGCTTCTTGCATATCCAATCACTTCACCAGAGGCATCTTTCATACAAAAGTTACGTGAGGAAAAATGCTTGTTAAAGCTCTCGACCCAAGTTTCAACAATTAAAGTATCATCGATAGTTGGATATTTTTTCATCTCAAAGCAAAGTCTTGCCAAAACCCAGGCATGATTATTTTTTTCAAGGTCTCTAAAGCCGAAACCATTATTTTCTGCATGCCTTGATGCACCATCAATAAGAGCCTCGGCAATTTTAGAAACAGAAAACTGCCATTTAAAATTTACCTCGTTTGAGTAGACTTTGTAAGATGTTACACCCTTTTTATTATCCATACAATTAGTTCTTTATTCCTTTTTTCACTATTCAACAATGCTTTTTTCATTTTCTCTTGCATTGTGGATGCGCCTTATTTCCTGTTCTTCAATAAAGTTGGTCACATGCTCAACCTTTGACTTGGTAATTGCAACACGGCCTGACCTGACAAATTGCAGTACACCGTAACGATTTAAATCATTAAACAAAGCCGTGGTTTCCTGACAGTGTCCTGACTTTTGTATTACAGTAAAAGTGCTGTTCATTTCAAGAATCTTTGCATTGTGCTTTCTAACCAATTCTTCAAACTCTCCGCACTCAAGAAGCTTGTCGGTAGGAACTTTGTAAAGCGCTATTTCCTGATAGATAATATCATCATCAGTATAATAGAAAGCCTTAATAACGTCTATTCTTTTCTCTATTTGTTTTACAACCTTTTCAATCATCGCTTTAGAGGTGCGGCAAGCAATAGTAAACTTATGAATTCCCTCGATAGCGGAGGATGAAACAGACAAGCTCCAAATATTTAGATTCCTTCTTGTGAAAATAATTGAAACTTGATTTAATAATCCAACCTGATTTTCAGAATAAACGGTAACTGTATATAAAGTGTTTTCTTCCATAATTTAATACCATTCTTTCGTTGAGAGCATCATTTTTGAAACACATTTTCCGCCCGGAATCATAGGAAATACCATTCCATTCTCAACAACATTCACATTTAACAAATAAGCGCCCTTATGATCAATCATTCTTTTTATAGCATCATCAATCTCCTCTCTTTTGCCGACAGTTTCAGCCTTTATACCATAGGCCTCAGCCAGTTTTACAAAATCAGGATTAACCATTCTTGTTTCCGAATATCTTTCATTAAAGAATAATTCCTGCCATTGCCTTACCATGCCGAGCCAGTTGTTGTTTAGTACAATAATCTTGACTGCTGTATTTTCCTGCATGATTGTACCAAGCTCCTGTAAAGTCATTTGAATACCGCCATCTCCTGTGAAAAAGCATACTTCCCGTTCGGGAGATGCAATTTTTGCTCCGATAGCCGCAGGAAGTCCAAATCCCATTGTGCCCAGTCCTCCTGAAGTTATCAAACTCCTTGTAATAGTAAATTTAGAATATCTTGCAGCCATCATTTGATTTTGACCGACATCAGTAACAATAATTGCACTGTTTGCAGTAGCCTGAGAAACTTTGTCGACAATCTCACCCATATTCAGATATCCGCTTTCCGGTTTTGTCTCTGGGAGGGTGACTTTTTCGTTTTCAATGGCATTAAGAGCGTCAAACTCTTCGCTCCAGTTTGAATGGTCTGAAGAGTCAACCTTTTCTATCAGCAAGTTCAACACATCCTTGGCATTACCAAGAATGCCAATCTCTACAGGAATGTTTTTCCCAATCTCAGATGGGTCTATATCGATGTGGATTATTTTTGCCTGTTTGGCATAAGTGTTTACGTCGCTCGTTACTCTGTCATCAAAGCGCATACCCACAGCTATCAGCACATCGCATTCGTTTGTCTTTTTATTTGGTCCCAAATTCCCGTGCATTCCGACCATTCCTTTAAATTGTTTGAAATCGGACGCAAGCGCAGAGAGCCCTAAAAGAGTGCAAGCGCAAGGAATGCCGCTTTTTTCAATAAAATCTTTAAGCTCCTGCTCTGCATGGCTGAGAATAATACCCTGTCCAAAAATTAAAAATGGCTTTTTTGCACCATTAATCATAGATGCAGCCTGCGAAATGCTTTTATAATCAATTATAGGATTTGGCTGATAACTTCTTATATAATCACATTTCTTATATTCAAAATCAACATTGCCAATTTGTACATCTTTAGGAAAGTCGAGCACAACCGGACCCGGACGTCCGCTCTTTGCGATATAGAAAGCTCTTGCAACAGCCCATGCAATCTCTTCAGGTTTTCTGATTTGATAACTCCACTTTGTAATAGGAAGTGTAACGCCAACGACATCTGTTTCCTGAAAAGAATCCGAGCCAAGAAGTGGGGCTGGAACCTGTCCTGTAATTACTACAAGAGGAGTTGAATCTATCATTGCGTCAGCAACCCCTGTCAAAACATTTGTTGCTCCGGGGCCTGATGTAACTATTACCACTCCCGGTTCACCACTTACTCTTGCAAATCCCTGAGCAGCATGTACAGCTCCTTGTTCATGACGAACAAGTATATGATTAACTTTATCTTTATAGGAATAAAGTTTGTCGAAGACCGGTATTATCTGTCCTCCGGGATATCCGAATATTGTTTTTACTCCCTCGGCAATTAATGATTTAATTAATGCTTCAGAGCCGTTTATTGTATCCATGTAATTATATTCTAATATTCATCGTCTAAAAAGACAATTAATAATTAAGGTTTATTTGTTTCAGTTATATAATTCTTACAGCTCCTTTGTCTGCAGAACTTACCATTTTGGCATACCCTTTCAAAGCCTTGGAGATGACTCGGTTTCTATTGTGCGGAGTGAATGCATTTTCTCCTCTTTCAAGTTCAGAGTCTCGCCTTTTTGCAAGCTCCTCATCTGAAACCAATACATTAATCGATCTTTTTACTATGTCAATCTCAATAATATCTCCATCCTTAATAAGACCAATATTACCCCCTGCGGCAGCTTCCGGAGAGACATGACCGATAGAAAGACCGGAAGTTCCACCTGAAAAACGACCATCGGTAATTAGGGCGCACTCTTTTCCAAGATGGCGTGATTTTATGTAAGATGTGGGATAAAGCATTTCCTGCATTCCAGGTCCTCCTTTAGGTCCCTCATAAACAATCACCACCACATCGCCGCTTTTTACTTTTCCTCCGAGAATACCTTCGCATGCCTCCTCCTGAGATTCGAAAACCACGGCAGGTCCACTGAATTTAAAAATTGAAGGGTCAACACCGGCTGTCTTTACAACACAACCGTCAACAGCAATATTCCCTTTAAGGACTCCCAATCCGCCATCTTTTACATAAGCATTCTCAAAGTTTCTTATACATCCGGTTTCTCTGTCCTCATCGAGTGATTCATAATATGTCTCCTGAGAACCAAGAGAAAGATTGAAATGATTGCCCGGGGCAGAAGCCCAAAGCTTTCTGGCTGCAGAGGAACATTCGTCACTTGAAAGGGAATACTCATCAATTGCTTCACCTAAGGTTAAGCCATCCACTCTTACCATATCCCTGTTTACAAGACCATGCTTGTCCAATTCACCCATTATAGAAAGAATTCCGCCTGCTCTGTTAACATCCTGAACATGATATTTCTTAGTGTTAGGCGCAACTTTGCAAAGCACGGGAGTCTTTAAAGATAGGTTATGGATATCTTCCATTGTAAAATCGACCTCAGCTTCCTGAGCAATTGCTAAAAGGTGAAGCACAGTATTTGTAGAGCCCCCCATTGCAATATCCAATGTCATTGCATTTAAAAAAGACTCTTTTTTAGCTATCGAGCGTGGAAGAACAGAAGTGTCACCGTTTCTATAATATTTATAGGTGTTTGCTACAATCTGAATGGCAGCCTGATCAAAAAGACGCTCCCTGTTTTTATGAGTAGCCAAAATTGTGCCGTTTCCCGGTAAAGCCATACCAAGTATCTCATTAAGACAATTCATCGAATTGGCAGTAAACATACCAGAGCAACATCCACATGAAGGACAAGCATTCTTTTCCACCTCTCTTACAGTTTTGTCATCTACGGTTTCATCTGCCGACTGAATCATGGCATCGATAAGATCGAGCTTTTTGTCACCCAATCTGCCTGCCTCCATAGGACCACCCGAAACAAAAATTGTAGGAATATTAAGTCTCATGGATGCCATAAGCATTCCCGGTGTTATTTTATCGCAGTTGCTTATGCAAACCATGGCATCAGCCTTATGAGCATTAACCATATACTCAACACTGTCGGCTATTAAATCTCTTGAAGGAAGTGAATAAAGCATTCCATCATGGCCCATGGCTATGCCATCGTCAATGGCGATTGTATCAAACTCTGCTGCAAAACATCCGAGTTCCTCTATCTTTTCTTTAACTCTTTGACCGATTTCATGCAAATGAACATGTCCGGGTACAAATTGAGTAAATGAGTTCACAATTGCAATAATGGGTTTGCCCATCATTTCTTCTTTCATTCCATTGGCTGTCCATAAAGCTCTGGCTCCTGCCATCCTTCTTCCTTGAGTACTCTGTGCACTTCTTAATTGTATTTTCATCTGATCAAAGTTTTTATTCAGATGGAATCTTTTTCAAGAGTATTTAATCAAATGAATACTGAAAATTTATCTCGTTCAGGAGTTTTCTCTCAGATTTATTTTTAAACTCTTTGATATAAAGATTTCAAGCCTAATATGTAGTTGTATAAATTGTTTTGTTAAAATTGAATATCCATATAAAAAATAAGAGCCTCTCTCATATATATAGAGAAAGGCTCATATTTTTTAATATGTAATATTATAAATTTTCGTACACAGCCTTTCTCTTATTCAAATCACGACGACCAGAATAATAATAGAAGATATAATCAGGCTGAATAATGAATAATTCATAATTAAATTAATTTTAACTCGTTTGTTGGGTACAAATGTAAAAACCTATTTCGTTAGTGCCAAATAATTTTATAATAAAAATCAATTATTTTCTAACAAATCGTAACTTTTGTGGTGATTATTTGTTTTAAATGCAAAAAATCCGGGCTCTATGGTACTAATTTTTTTGCAAATGATTTTATTTTATCTGTTTTTAATAATGAAACACTCTTTTTAAAGCCGGTAATTCTCCTGACAAGAGTCCTTTCTATAAAATTCATTTTTTCAAAAATGAATTCTCCTCCCAAATATTCAGTTTCAATGGAATGTTCCCTTAGTTTTTTAGGGAAAGCCTTATCCATGCTCTTAGCTATCTCTTTTTCATTCATTCCAATCAAATAAAGAGCGCATCTTTTGGTAAGTAAAAAATTCATGCTTTTGTCAAGATAGGTGGTCATCTCAGATGGTGGATTACCGGCATGAATGGAAGTGCCGATAATAATTTGATCAAAACTATTTATATCTACTCTATAAATCTGTTTCAGAGGGATAACTTCAATAGATGAACTGCCTAATGCCTGCATTTCAGAACTAATCATATAAGCGACTTTTTCTGTCGTGCCATGATTTGAAGTATAAACTATTAATGTCTTCATTTATTTATATTCGATTTTTTATCATAAAGATTCAAATGTGTTGCTTATATGTCTTTTCTTAAAAAATAAATCTTTAAAATAGCATTTGTTATTTGATGCTCTAAACAATTTATTATAGAAGCAAACATTGCATTGACTCATTTAATCATTCCAAAAATATAAGATAAATACAATCATTGTTACACAATTAATAATAACTTTTTCAATTAATACAATATAATTAAGTCTCTCATATTTTTAAACGCTTGAGCAAAACATTTTATAGAACATCTAAAATGTTTTTAAAGTTTGCATATTTTTCTTTTAAAGGATGGAATATCAGTTTAAAATAGTAACTTTCATAACTACATCCTCCTTAGGTCTGTCGTTGCCATCGGTAGGTATTGAAGATATTTTTTCTATTACATCCAGACCTTCGACTATTTCACCAAAAAAAGTATATTCATTCTTAAGGTGCAAGGATCCGCCTACCGTTGTATATGCTTTTCTTTCCTCTTTTGTGAATGTTAAAGACCCGGGGGTTGCTCTTGTAATTGAATCTATACGATGATTAAGGGCTCTTACATTTTTATTAAATTCTGCGGGATTAACTCTCTTAAGAGAATCAAGCATAGGTTTTAGAGGAGGATAAAGTTCTGCCCTGACTCTCTTTTTTATAGGAACATTTTTTACAAGCTCAAGAGTGTCTAATTGTCCTTGAGTATATGGGCGCCCCTCGACAATAAAAAACATCGACATGTCGGAATCTTTATTTGGATTGACTTTGACATCTCTTCTTGGACATGCCAAGGCTCCTTTTTTAGGAATATGATTGCTCCTTATCTCATGAGGAATCTCCATATCTCTGTCTCCATCACCAACTAAAGTTCCCGGTTTTACGCCTCTTGAATCTTGTGAACCACCCTGAATGATAAATTGCTGGATAGAACGACCAAAAAGAGTGCCGTCGAAATAACCTTTTTTTATAAGCGAAAGAAAATAATCTCTGTGACGGGGAGTGTCGTTATAAAGCTTAACTTTCATATCCCCTTTATTTGTTGATATAAGTATTGTTCTTTCCTGTTGTGCAAATCCTACTGTACCGATAAGAATTGCTGCTATTAATAAAACTGTCTTTTTGCTTTTAATAAACATAACCGCTATTATACTTTTTTCTTTTTGTTGAAATAAAATATTTAATATCTTATACAAAGATATCGCAAGCCGAATTCAATCAACATTTAAAAGCAATAACTTTAAAAATTTGATTGATGAGGCGCCGCATATCTTATACAAAGATATCGCAAGCCGAATTCAATCAACATTTAAAAGCAATAA
>JAUNSR010000044.1:0-316 GCA_030539115.1 Bacteroidales bacterium | reverse complement strand
CTTTAAAAATTTGATTGATGAGGCGCCGCATATCTTATACAAAGATATAACCCATTAATCTCTCTCTAAATTTGAAACTGCTAATATAATATCCCTTTTAATTAATTTTAAGTATTTTGCTAACTATTTGAATTTTCGTTTTTTAAATGTAAGTTATGGCTCTTATTGCATTTAAAGCAAGATTATAGATAAAATATGTTTGGAAGTTTGCTGAAAAGATTCATATATTTGCACCGCAATCGGGAACGAAAGCAAAGGTATTGGGCGAATACCAGAGTGGCCAAATGGGGCAGACTGTAAATCTGCTGTCTTTCGA
>JAUNSR010000043.1 GCA_030539115.1 Bacteroidales bacterium | reverse complement strand
TCGAAAAAATAATTTTCACCATCAAAAATTCAATTTTGACCGTCGATTTTTAAATTTTCATTATCGATTTTTATTGACATATCTGACACAATTTTCTGATAAACCATAATTGGGACTAATGATGGATAAAAATTGCGTTATGTTCGGTTTAAATAATATTGTTTAGGATGAAATTTCGCCGCCTGACTGCAACATAAAACTAATAATTTAAATGCTTTTTATGCCTTGATATAAATAAAATGAATAACTATAAGTGCATTAGACTTTTAGAAGCACTTATCAATTCATCCAAACGATGTTTCTTTAATTTCAAACAAGCCCATTTCCTTTTAATAGTACTTATCTATTCCTCCGAATCCTTTTATCATTCTATTGTCTTTTGTTTTATTGATAAAGTTGTTTAACCGTCGTTCAAACTCGAGAGGCCTTTTTCTTGCAGCTTGGATATATGCAATTCTTATGCGCTGATATGATTGTGAAAAGTTCTGAAAATTATTCCAAGCACTTGTATTTTCCTTGATTTTCTCAATGATGTCATTTGGAAAAGCAAACTCTTGTGAGAGCATTTTTCTTATGTTATTTTCAATATTTGGATGAATCATTTTGTTGACCATCAACCATTGCAGCCTCTCTTTGTTTGCCTGAGAATAGCTGCTTTTCGGATTTCGTGGTGAAAAATGTTGAATTTTGTGTTCTTTATCGAGTCGTCTTATAGTGCTGTCAATCCATCCAAAGCAAAGAGCCTCCTCTACTGCATCATTGTAAGAGATAGACTTTTCACCTGACGATTTACTTGGAAACACAAACCACACTTCGCTTTCTTTTTCAAAGTTTTCATTAAGCCATTTTCTCCAATCCTGCCTGTTATCAAAATATTTTATATTAATAGTCTTTTCCATGACAACTTATTGATTTCAGTCATTGTAATTATATAACAAAATAATTACTTTAGAGATTTAAATCAAAATATTATGAAACAAACATATTTTACCATTCTTTTTCTTCTTGTTCCAATCATATCTTTTGCAGACAATATAATTAATGTCCGTTTTGAAAATCTTTTATCTCATGGCAAAAACAAAGAGGTGATTTCTCTGGCAGACTCTCTTATGAAGCAAAACAACAAGAAAATCAATACTACATATTATTTGGCTAAAGCTCATGAGGGATTGATGCATTATGATAAGGCATACAGTTATTATTCCATTCTTGTTGAAAAAGATTCTATGAATTTGGATAATCTTCAATCTTTGGCAAAGGTTGCTTATAACTGCGGTCGTATAAATGAGGCAGAACAGTTGTATCTAAAGCTTTTCAAGGATGACACACTTTCGTTTAATGCCAACTATCAGTTAGGCCGTATATATCAACTTAATGGCAATTCAATGAAAGCTGTTCCTTATTATAACAATTGTCTTAAAAGCGATTCTTTAAATATATCAGTTTTGAATAATATTGGTGACTGTTATGCTGAATATAATCTATTTCCGGGAGCTATAGGGAGCTATTGTCTTGCTCTTGAGCAAAATCCACACAATGTGCCGTTAGCTGTTAAGACAGTAAATTTTGTTATTCTCAATTACAAACAATTACCAGACTCTCTGGCTACGGCTGAATACATTCTTGAACAATCATTAAATGTAAATCCCAAATCACAGCCTCTTTTAAGATCTCTTGGCATATTAAAATTCATACAAAGAAATTTCAATTATTCAGATTCACTTTTTACCAATCTTATTAAAAGTGGAGATTCTGTCAGATCAAATTTTAAATATCTTGGCTTAAGCAGATTTCTAAGAGGTCAGTTTATGAACTCATTGGAGCCTCTTTATATTGCAGATTCACTATTTACAAATGATCAGGGATTGCATACAGATATAGAAATATCTTTATGCAGAGCGGAAGCCTTAACAAGATGTGGAGAAAGGAAAATGTCAATGGATTTATTGAATGAAATAGAGGAGCAATTGCAACCAAATGAGGCTACAATTGCCCGAATTTTCAGATTGCGTGGCCTTACGTTTGAAACTCAGGGCAAATATATTGAGGCGCGCAACAATTATTGGAAGGCATATTCAACAAATTCCTCAAAAGAGAATCTTATTAAATATGCTGTATGTTTTAATCATTTCTTCGGTCTTGACAATAAATTCACTTTAAGTGAAAAAGAATACGATGAATGTATTCTTGCCGCAATTACATTTCTTAAACTAATTCCTGACAGATATCCAGATAACGGCACTACTCAACATGCTTTTTTCCGCAAACTTATTTACAGAAAATCTGAGGAAATGTTTATGACCAATCAAAACGCTGTCTCTTTAAGCTTCCCGGATAATGTAAAAAAGGAGTTCACAAGAGAGCAACTTAATGAGATGATAAAGATGCCTGAAGAGGTTAAAGAATAACTTTGATGGTAAGGGATATGTAAGGATGAAAAATAAATTTGATGTGTTTTTAAGAAACTCAAATATCATATTTGTAATATAGAAGTAAAGAAAAAAAGACTAATAACAAAATACCTTAAAACAGGAAATTTACAGTAAAAATCAATCATTCAGAGTTGTATAATTGTACAACATTCAGTAATTATGAAAGGAGAGAAAGATTATTGCATATAAGAACTATTTCAGTGATTTTATAAAAAAATTGTCTAAAGATGAAGCAAATAAACTTCGTCGTGCATTAGACTTATTTAAGATAGAGGATAAAATGCCAATGCATTATATTAGTTTTATACGTGATGGAATTTATGAATTTCGTGTAACTCATTGCAGTAATGAATTTCGTATCTTTTTTATATATGATGGTGACACTATTGTTGTTCTTTTTAATGCTTTCAAAAAAAGACACGTAAAGCACCAAATAATGAAATAGAAAAAGCATTAAAATTAAAGGATGAATACTATGGAAGTAAAAGAGATCAATAAAGATATTTACGATGTAGATGCTTGGCTTGATGAAGGTCTGGGCAAAGAGAATACACCTGAACGTGAGAAGAACCGTGAAAAGGCTTGGGAAGAATATAATGCACAAATATTGTTTGACGCAAGAAAGAATGCCGGTCTTACACAATCTGAGCTTGCCAAACGCATAGGAGCAGACAAAGCCTATATCTCAAGAATAGAGAGAGGTCTTACTGTTCCATCTGTTTCTGCCCTATATCGTATTGCTGCAGCTATGGGACTGACAGTAGAATTAAGACATATATAAAAATAACGCCGAAAAATAATTTTCGGCGTTATTTTTATTATACATCATTTTTTATCTGAAACAGCTATAATATTATAGATTAAATACAAAATCTGGAATCATGTAATACAATCACCAAAATCAAATTTATATTATAGTAGTTGCTATCTCAATATTTTTTTTTAAAATCATTATGAAATGATTTTAAAAGCCTAATAAGCTACAACTTTACAGCCTCATCAATAAAACTCATTATTTTATTGCTATAAATAGAGTCGGATTGAGGATTTAAAAAGTCGGGAGTAAAAAAGTGTTCATCCAAATCACGAACCATTGTTTGAATATTTTTTGGTGCGACTTTAGTCAGACGTTCAAAATTTGCGAAATTGACGTTTGAATCCTTTTTAGTATGCATAAGAAGCGCAGGACGGTTGTTAAGCCTTGTAATATTTCTCTTTGGGCACATTTTCAATGGATTTACATCATATCTGATCATAGATGTAAGCTCAACAAATGGTTTTATACCATAAAGAAATATATTTGGAATTTGTCCGTCAAGCAATTCCACAAAGGCATCCTCAAAGGCTGAATATGCGGCAATTGAAATAAGAGCATTAATATCATTGTTATTGCCAATAGAATTTATGGCGATAGCACCTCCCATTGAGATGCCCATAATCACAACAGGAATATCTTTAAGCTTTTGATTGCTTTTTATATAATCTGTTACAGCCTTAACATCTGCTGTTTCTTCATAGCCAATACAAATTCTATTGCCCCCACTTGGTGCATGACCACGAACTTCAAGTAGAATTGAAGCGTAATTAGCATCATAAAACATTTTGGCATGGCCCCAAAAGCAGGTTACTGATGGCTTTTCAATTCCGGTAAGACAAACAACAACAGCTTTAGGAGTTTCAGGGACAACTTTTAGTGCAAAAAGCTCGATATTATCATTTGATTTCAAATGCAAAGTATCGGGTGTGGGAAGCCCGGACTCCTCTGCCAAGTAAACTTTCTTATTATTTACTTTTTGATCTAAAAATGAATGCATTACTATACCTGGCAGTGCACACTCAATTACAATATACAAGACCAAAACTATCGAAACAGTCCAAATAATTACTTTTTTCATTTGTATATATCTTTTATTTATTATTTTCTACACTAAGGTACAAATGTGTCATTTATATACCTTTTATTGGATATCTCAACTTTAGTGAGTTATGGCGATTTCATTTGTTTTTATAGTTAATATTTTGTGAAATTAGCTATAAAACACTTTTGCTATTCAATATCTGCCGAATATTTTTTAACAAATATAAATTAAGAAATTAGATTTTTACGGTTTGTTTTTGTCCTGCTTGGAGTTTCATATCCTCTACCTTAATTCTCTTATCTCCAACAGTAATCACATTTAAATTGATAGGTTTACCATTTAACACCTCGATAGTACATTTCTTTTTTGTTATATAAGCCATTCCCCAGGAGGAGCCATTTGACCAGAAATAACTGCCAGGCACATTAGTAAAAGAGATGGATTTGTCGACTGCAGAATAGTTAAATCCTGACAAAGCCAAGACTGTTGACCAAGAAGCCATTGATCTGCCATAATGATGGCCACATTCAACCTCATCAAAAGGATTACGTTTTAAGCCGTCAAAACGGTCACGAATATTTTTAATGCATAACTCTCCCTCCTTTTTCATTCCCTCTTGAAGCATATTTGTTGCGGCAGTATATTCAAATCCGGTCATAGCTTCATTAAAATAAGGAAACGGCACTTCAAGACGATTTTTTGGATAAGCGCCCATTAACAATCCGGCTTCATTGCCCATTACATAGGAGCGCATGTTATTGAAATGATTTTCAAACTTAGGAAGGTAATTGTATTTCATTATGCTGCGAAGAGTGGCAATAATATTGTTTTTATCAGCCAAATATCCCAAACCACAGATGTGCGCCATATATTGACCAACCAACTGATCTACAAGACAGCCACTTCCAAGCTGAAATTCAGGGATATTTGCATCAGGATTGCCAATGTTTATAAATTCAAAGGTTTCAGGGTCAGTGATCTTCTGCTCATAATATTCTCCATTGAACAGATTTTCATCAATCCATTTACTTCCCTTTGAGAAAATGTCATGACATTGTTCGGCAAAATCCAAATCATCCATAGCTTTTGCCATCTCTTCCATTGCACGAAGTGCTCCTAAATACCAAAAGCCCATTTGTGGATTAGGTCCAAAATAATTTACATCCATGGTATTATGTTGTGAACCCTCCATCACTCCATCTTTATTTGCATCCCATCCTTTCTCAATCCAGGCATAAGAAAGAGCCCTTTTTACTGCGGGATAATAATTTTTTAGAAACTCTGAATCACCGGAGAGTTGCCATTCTCGATAAAACTTCATTATTGTTCCCATTTGTCCATCTGCAGCTAAAGGACCGCGTCCCTGAGGTTTTGTTAATGGAAGATTTATTCTAAAATTCATATAACCTAAAGAGTCGGTTGCATGACCAAATTCAACATCTCTCATAGTGCGAGCCAAATCACCGAAAAGAAACGGAGTAGTTGTTTCATAATTCCAAACATGTGTACAACTTCCATAGCAAGAGCCCAAATAATCCATCACGCCTTCCCAAGCCAACATATGTCCTTGAGGGTCTATAAAAACAGTTTGCGAACGAAGTACAGAGATGTTAAATAGAGCTGCCTCTTTTACCTGATCCGGATAGGAAGAGGAAAGAAAAGAGTTTACAAACTGCAAGGTTTTTTTTTCCAATGCAGGAAGCTTGTTGTTAAGCTCTTCGGCAGCCTGCCAAGAATCATTAAACTTTGTCGTATAATAGTTGCCAACAAAATTGTTTCTGCTCCATGCATATCTGTTAGGAAAATACCAAGAAAGATAAAAGGTAAAAGTTTGAGTAGAATGTGGAGCAATAGTTTTTCTAATGCCCAATGAAGCCATCGGGTCATCTTCTGTAATTGGAAATTGTTCAGTAAGGATCCCTTCGGAGCTGAATTCATCCCAAAAAGAGAGAATTGAGTTTTCCCATGCATTGTTTCGTGAAGCAGTGCGATAGAATATATCAGCAACCTCAGGAGTTATAATTGAAAAATTGCCAAAGGCAGAGTTTAAAGAATCCACACCCTGCGAATACATATAAATACCCTTCAAATCGTTGGTCTGCTTATAAACATTTTTATTCTCTTTTGCACCCTGAGGTATGAAATCGCCTTTCCAATCACGCCCCATTTTTGACCCGTCACGACCTATAAAATTTCTTGCAGAGCCGCAAATGCTCACTTCCTGAGCAATATTGCTTGTATTGGTAACCTCGTAGCTTAACACAGCCACCGGATAACTGCTATTGTCAGTTTCTCCGGGAATCAGAGGATTAAAGCCTTTAATCTTAACAGTTACCGGCAATTCAGGATCCTTAAGATTTACACAACCGAAAGGATAAGCAGCATCAAAAGAGGCCTCTTTAAAGCGAGGCAAGCCATGATGGTTGATAGGGCGTCCCTCAAAATGCTTATACTCGGTTGGGTGTATCGGGCCTATCAATGCTTTTGTAAACTTTTTATTTTTGGAAGAAATATGAATGGCAAAAAAAGGTGCATTGTTGCCATCTGTTATTGTACTATAGCCAATAGCAGGATAATTCATAACTTCCCAGTCACGAAGTTCGCCTCTTCCACCAAGAGAGACTGTACCTGTTCCTATTCCTCCCAAAGGAAGAGCAATATTTAGCAGATGTTCCTGATCATAATGTTTCAATACCGGCCATTCATTGGGATGCCAGACTTGTGAGAATAAAGAAGCAGAAGATAAAAATGCAATGAAAAACAATAATGTTCTTTTAAGCATAACAGTTTGGGTTGAGTATTAGATTATAAGACAATGAAGATAATAACAATATGATAAATAATTAAGATTTAAAACAATAACTTTTGGATGTTTGAATAGTATTAATAATTATCTCTATGAAAATGAAGCTAAGAATTTAATATCTTGTTTTAGCTGTGAGCCGCAATATCAAAATATTTGAAGATTATAGAATAATAAGGACTCATATCGCTTAATAAATATTTCTATAAGTATAATTAATTTGACATTGATATTGACAATTTGCTAACGATTGTTTTAAAAATGGATAATTAGACCATATAAAGAGGTAAAAGAAACAAAGAAAAGGTGCAATTTGACGAATAGATGTTTTACATTTGTGTTTATTTTTGAAACAATGTTTAATTGTGAGCAGTGATTGTTGTTATTAGAATTTCCGAATAATAATCTTTATATTTCGACCAACAACTGATGGTATTTACAGAATAATCGAGTAAAATACCACAATAAGACAATGTTCTGAAAATCATATTTATCAATCTTTTGTATATGAACCACAGAATTGGATAAATCATATAAATTATCATTTCACAAAGTAAAACAATTCATCAAACGCAATATATTAGATGGAAAAACTACTGAATTTAAGTATTGAGAGTGCTATTAAAGCCGGCTTTGCCATTAATGAAATATATAATAATCCCGACAGTGATTTTCAGGTTGAGATAAAAGCTGACAATTCACCTCTTACCATAGCAGACAGAAGAAGCAACGATGTAATTTCTTCTTATCTTAAGAATACTCCATATCATATATTGAGTGAAGAGGGCAAAAAGATAGATTTTGAGACAAGAAAAGAGTGGCATACTCTTTGGATAGTTGACCCTTTGGATGGAACAAAAGAGTTTATAAAAAGGAATGGTGAATTTACTGTAAATATTGCACTTGTTGAAGACGGCACTCCAATTATGGGAGTTATATATATTCCGGTAAAAAAAGTTTTATATTTTGGAGCAAAGGGTGTCGGTTCATACAAGGTTGAAGAAATAGAGGAGGACAATATACTTACCCTTAAGGAATATATACTAAAGGGGAGAAAACTTCCTATAAAGCGTGATGATAATGGTGTTTACAAAATCGTTGCCTCACGTTCTCACTGCAGTGACGAGACATTAAAGTTTATCGAGGAGATAAAGCTTACCCATCCCAATATAGAAATGACAAGTTCCGGCAGTTCGATAAAAATTTGTCTTGTAGCAGAGGGTGCAGCAGATATTTATCCAAGATTTGCACCTACAATGGAATGGGATACTGCTGCAGGTCATGCTATTGTGCTTTACAGTGGCAAACAGATTTATAAAAAAGATAATGTTGAACATTTAACCTACAATAAAGAGGACTTGCTTAATCCTTGGTTTATTGTAAGATAAAATTTTATATAATGTCCGGACAGGGATTATTTGTACTTATACTTATTGTAGTAATGATAATAGTGTTGATGAAGGACCGAATGAGGCCCGGCATGACACTGTTTACTGTAGTTGTTATCTTGCTGGCAGCCGGAGTCATCGATTCAAAAGAGGCTCTTGCAGGATTCAGCAACAGAGGAATGATTACTGTGGGATTATTATATCTTGTCAGCGAAGGAGTGAGCAGAAGCGGAGCCTTGAGGAATTTCTCAATATTTATGCTTCCTCAAAAGAAAAGTTCAATGAATAAAATGCTTTCAAGGATATTGATACCGGTATCCACTCTTTCAGCCTTTCTAAACAACACACCGATAGTTATTATTTTTGCGCCATTACTAAAAAGTTGGTCGGAAAGAATAAATGTTTCATCAAAAAAAATTCTTATTCCTCTCTCCTATGCAACCATTTTAGGTGGACTTTGCACAGTTATCGGCACTACAACCAATCTTGTAGTGGATGGTCTTATGATAAGTGAAACAGGAAAGGGAATGCCAATCTTTGAGATTGGGAAAGTAGGTCTTCCAATTGCAGTTGTTGGCCTTTTATATATCATTTTTGGTTCAAGGTATCTTCTTCCCAAAGAGCCTGCCATTGAAAATACAGATAAAGAGGTTCCTCGCGAATATTATTATGATGTAACTATTCATAGCAGCAGCCCTTTAGTGGATGCAACAGTAAAGAATGGATGTATTGAAAATCTTACAAACTTTAAGATTACGACAATAAAAAGAGATGGAGAATTTATTGACACTAACAATAATTCGATTGTACTTAAACAATACGACCATCTTGTACTGGCAGGCAATTCCAAATGTCTTGAAAACCTTGTTCAATCAAACTCTTTTGAGCTTACCTGTTTAAACAACTGCGATATACAATTCAGAGACATAGCAAACCTACAGGTTGAAGCAGTTCTTGCGCCACGTTTTCCTGGAATAGGAAAGACACTCGGCGAATTTGACTTCTTTCGTCATTATAGAGCCATTGTAATGGCAGTACACAGAAATGGAGAGAGAATTACAGAGGATTTGGCAGAGCTTAAGCTAAGAGAGGGTGATACATTGATATTGCTTACCGATGAGTCGTTTATGAAAGCTTGGGGAGAATCGAGTGTTTTTTATCTTCTTTCAGAAACGGGTAACTTAGATATTTCAAAAAAGACAAAGAAAAAGACCTTTGCTCTTCTTCTGACTCTTGTAATGATAGCTGGAGCGGCTCTTGGAGACAAAATATCACTTCCATGGGGATTTAAGATAGATATGCTTTCAATGGCGGCACTGACTGCTGTAATAATGGCTTGGAGCAATATTTTTCCGGCAAAGAAATATACAAAGTTTATCAGCTGGGATGTAATGATAACTATTGCCTGTGCATTTGCAATAAGCAAAGGAATGATAAATTCAGGTATGGCAGCATATATAGCGGAAAACACTATTGGAGCTGTCTATCATCTTGGACCTCATGCCGTGTTGGCTGTTTTATTTCTAATCACATGTCTTTTTACCGAAGTGATCACCAATAATGCGGCGGCAGCTCTTGCATTTCCTATAGCCTTGGAGGCATCAAAGCAATTAGGAGTTGACCCTCTCCCATTTTTTGTTACGATTTGTATGGCAGCCTCTGCAAGTTTCCTGACACCGATAGGATATCAAACAAACCTTATTGTTCAGGGTATTGGAAACTACAAGTTTAATGATTACGTTAAAGTGGGATTGCCACTTACAATTATAGTATTTCTTATGTCTGTGGTTCTTATTCCATTTATATGGAGTTTTTAGAACTGAGCAAATTCATCACAATAAAATCAAAGCTTATGGCTGAAAACATATATCCTATTTTCGACAGGACATTGACAAAAGAGGACAGGGAAAAACTTCTCAATCAACGTTCAAAAGTAATATGGTTTACAGGCTTATCAGGATCGGGCAAAAGCACAATTGCTATTGCTATGGAGAGAGAGCTGAATAAGATGGGCAAATTATGCTATATTCTTGATGGCGACAACATCAGGAACGGCATTAACAGCAATCTTGGCTTTTCTGAAGCCGATCGTAATGAAAATATTCGTAGAATAGCCGAAATATCAAAGCTTTTTGTTGATTGCGGAGTAATTGTAATTGCCGCTTTCATAAGTCCTACCAATGAGATTAGGGAGATGGCAAAAAATATTATCGGAAAAGACAATTTTATAGAGATATTTGTCAGCACTCCTATCGAAACCTGCGAGAAAAGAGATATTAAAGGGCTGTATAAAAAAGCAAGAAAAGGTGAGATAAAAAACTTTACCGGCATTTCCGCTCCATTTGAGGTGCCAAACAACCCTGCCGTTTCAATTGATACCACATCAATAGAGCTAAAGATTTGTGTTGAGAAAGTTATGAGCACTATTTTACCATTAATAAAAGAATAAAACATTTTAATTATGTCATCATATAATTTAAGTCATTTAAAACAACTTGAAGCTGAATCAATTCATATTATTCGTGAAGTTGCCGCAGAGTTTGAAAATCCTGTAATGCTATATTCTATTGGAAAAGATTCATCTGTGATGGTTCGTCTTGCCGAAAAAGCTTTTGCTCCGGGGAAAGTTCCATTTCCTTTAATGCATATCGATTCGAAATGGAAGTTCAAGGAGATGATTGAATTTAGAGATAAATATGCAAAAGAGTTTAACTGGGATCTTATTGTGGAATATAATAAAGAGGCTTATGAAGCCGGCGTTGGTCCTTTTACTCATGGCAGTAAAGTTCATACTGATCTGATGAAGACTCAGGCTCTTTTAAATGCTCTAAAGAAATATAAATTTGATGCTGCCTTTGGAGGAGCTCGCCGTGATGAAGAAAAATCACGTGCAAAAGAGAGAATTTATTCTTTCAGGGATAAATATCAGCAATGGGATCCAAAAAATCAACGCCCCGAGCTTTGGGATATTTACAATGCAAGAGTCAATAAAGGGGAATCTATTCGTGTGTTTCCTCTTTCTAATTGGACAGAACTTGATATATGGCAATATATTCGTCTTGAAAATATTCCTATTGTTCCTCTATATTTTGCCAAAGAGCGCCCTATTGTTGAAATGGACGGTTCATTAATTATGGTAGATGATGATAGAATGCCTAAAGAACTTGCCGAAACTGCTAAAATGAGAAAAGTGCGTTTCAGAACCTTAGGGTGTTATCCATTAACCGGCGCCATAGAATCGGATGCAGCTACTATTGAAGATATAGTTGCTGAGATGATGACGACAACCAAGTCCGAACGTTCGACACGTGTTATAGACTTTGATCAGGAGGCAAGCATGGAACAAAAGAAACGTGAGGGTTATTTCTAATAGATGTTTGTTTCTTTATTTTTTAGACTAAAAAAGATTTTAAAATGGATAAAAATATAAATATTAAGGAGTTTCTTGATAAGGATGAACAAAAGGATTTATTAAGACTGCTCACTGCCGGCTCGGTAGATGATGGAAAATCGACACTTATTGGCAGACTTCTTTTTGACAGCAAGAAACTTTACGAAGATCAGCTTGATGCTCTTGAAAAAGACAGCAAAAGAGTTGGAAATGCTGGTGCCGGAGAGATTGATTATGCTCTGTTACTTGATGGTTTAAAGGCAGAAAGAGAACAAGGCATTACGATAGATGTTGCTTACAGATATTTTTCCACAAATAAAAGAAAGTTTATCATTGCAGATACTCCGGGACATGAGCAATATACTCGAAACATGATAACCGGTGGTTCTACTGCCAACCTTGCAATAATACTAATTGATGCAAGAACGGGTGTAATTACACAAACTAAAAGGCACACTTTTCTTGTTTCATTATTAGGGATAAAACACGTGGTGTTAGCTGTCAACAAAATGGACCTTGTTGATTATGACGAAAATGTTTTTAACAAGATTGTTGACGATTATAAAAGTTTTGTCACCCGTCTTGATATTCCTGACATCAAACCTATTCCGATGTCAGCCCTTAAGGGAGACAATGTAGTTGAGGTTTCAGATAAAATGCCTTGGTATAATGGAGAATCTCTTCTTGATTTTCTTGAGAATGTACATATCGGAAGCGATTATAATTATGAAGACTTCCGCTACCCTGTACAATATGTTCTTCGCCCTAATCTTGACTTTAGAGGTTTTTCTGCTAAAGTTGCTTCAGGCATTGTAAGAAAAGGTGATGAGATTATGGCACTTCCTTCAGGCAAACGCTCCAAGGTTAAAGGCATTCATGTTTATGAAGGTGAGATTGAAGAGGCATTTCCTCCCATGTCTGTAACATTGACTTTAGAAGATGAGATTGATATCTCAAGAGGCGAAATGATTGTTCATCCAAATAATCAGCCATCTATTGACCGTCATTTTGAAGCTGTTTTAGTTTGGATGGATGAAGAACCTATGGATGTAAAAAAACAGTTCTTTATCAAACAAACTACCAATACTACAAAGGTTAGAATTGACGAGATACGTTATAAGATTGATGTCAACACTCTCGAGCAAAGCAAAGTCGACAATCTATCTTTGAATGAGATAGGACGTGCCGTATTGACAACAAATAAGCCTCTATTGTTTGATTCATACAAGAAAAACAAAAGTACAGGCTCTTTCATTCTTATTGATCCAATCTCAAACAACACCTCTGCTGTGGGAATGATCATCGAGAAACTCAATAACAAAGATCTTCCCTCAAGGATAAATGACATTGACAGAGTTAAGGCTCAGAAAGGTCTTTCTCTTATTTCAACAAAGGAGAGAGAAGAACGATTAGGACAAAAAGGTCAGACAATATGGATTACCGGTCTTGCAGGAAGCGGCAAGAAAGAACTTGCTTATATCATTGAAAGACGTCTTTTTGATGAGGGCAAAACTGTTGTGGTGCTTGATGGATCGTCTGTTCGCTCAGGGCTTTCACAAGAGCTTGATTTTACTCCTGCCGACAGAGCTGAGAATCTAAGACGTGTGGCTCATATCAGCCGATTGCTTAACGATCAGGGAATTATAACTATTTGTGCTTTCCGTTCGCCTGACAGTTCTATCAGAGAACAGGTAAAAGAGATTATTGGCAAAAACAGATTTACTCTTATCTACATGAATGAGACTCTTGATGCCTGCAAAAACAGACAACCTGAGTTATATAAACTTGCCGAAGAGGGTAAAAAGGATGATATTCCGGGCATTGATGTCAAGTATGATATTCCTGACGATGCTGACTATAAAATTAATCTTTCCGAGATTAACAGAATAGAGGATTTGATTAAGAGAATATAATTTTTATGTATTCATAACTCATTAATTGTAATATAGACTTAAATAATTGTTTGAATGAGAGTTTGAATTAACCATAAAAAAAGAGAAATAGGTTCTTCATTTACAGCTGTATATTAAAGCGCTGTATGAAATAATCATTAAATAATAGAGATAGAAAACACAAAGTTAACTCAGAATAACCCTTTAGTTAGCTTTGCTTTATAAAAACAAAATATTACTATCAACAATAAATATGGGAGTAATAGAATTTAGCAAACTGCCGGTTAATACACTTGTAGGAGCAAAATGGAATACTTTTTGCAGAACAGCAAAAGGAAGAGATATAGACAAAGGATATAAAACAAAATTTATTCTTACAAAGTCTATCTGCAGAATACTGTCTTTGCTTCAACCTTTGGAGGATGCAAGAATAAAGAAACTTACAAAGAGGTATGAATTTGAGGATGAGCCTGTATTTATTCTCGGTCATTGGAGAAGTGGGACAACTTTCGTTCATAATATACTCTCTCTTGACAAGCATTTTGGATATAATACTACTTATCAGACAGTATTCCCCAATCTAATGCTATTTGGACAGCCATTCTTTAAAAAAACCATGGCTTGGCTTATGCCCGACAAGCGTCCAACCGATAATATGGAGCTTAATGTAGATCTTCCTCAGGAGGAAGAGTTTGCTTTGTCTAATCTAACCCCTGTCAATTATTACAATTTTTGGTTTTTTCCAAAATCATGGGATGAATACACAAATAAATATCTGACATTCAAGGATGCCTCACAAGAGGAAAAAGATGAATTTGGAAATGTTTTCAAACAGCTTGTGAAAACATCTCTTTACAATACAAACGGTACCCAGTTTCTCTCAAAAAATCCTCCTCATACTGCACGTATTAAGGAAATTCTTGAGATTTATCCTAAGGCAAAGTTTATTTACCTTATGAGAAATCCTTACACGGTTTTTGAATCGACAAGATCATTCTTTACAAATACCATACAGCCTTTAAAGCTTCAGGATTTCTCAAATGAACAGATTGAAGAGCATATTCTCTCTGTCTATAAAACTATGTATGAGAAATATGAGAATGACAAGTCATTGATTCCAAAGGGCAATCTTATAGAGATAAAATTTGAAGATATTGAAAAGGATGCTCTTGAGGCAACAAAGCGCATTTATACTGAACTTTCTCTTTCAGGATTTGATGAAGCAAAAGAGTCTATCGAGAAATATCTTAACAAGAAAAAAGGGTATAAAAAAAATAAATATAAATATGAGTCTCGAACAGTTGATTTGGTAGAGAAAAACTGGAAGTTTGCTCTTGAACAATGGAACTATTCTCTTGAAGAATAGAATCGACTTATTTTTTTAATGTTTTATATGAATCATATACTTAAATATTGTCTTATTTCATCATTAATGCTTGGTGCCGCTTTTAATTCTTTTGGACAATCGCTCGATATCAAATATTGTGACATGGACAATTGGGTCAGAAGGGAGATTAAAGAGAGTGCTATTATCGGAGGCAATGACAAAGTGCTTTATGAGATTGGAAAGCCGGACACAATAAAAGGAGCCATTCCAAGAGTGATTGGTGATTCGCAATGGGAGACCTCAAGCGTTTATGCCAAAGTTGCCGGCATTCATAAAGTTAGCTCTACAGTTTTTCCTGAAAAAAGAGGCAATGGCTATTGCGCAAGATTGGAAACCCGATTGGAGGAGGTTGTTGTCTTTGGCATTGTTAATCTTAAGGTTTTGGCTACCGGAACTATTTTTACCGGCTCTATTTCCGAGCCGGTAAGAGACAGTAAAAACCCTATGCAGAAGCTTATGCAGGGAATTCCATGCAATGAAAGAATAAAGGGTATTAAATTTGACTACAAAGCAAAGACCGGAGGTAAAAGGATTAAGTCAACAGGTTTTTCAAAAGCAGATCTTCCAGGCAAGAATGAAGCTGAGGTTGCAGTGATTCTTCAAAAAAGATGGGAAGATGCCGAAGGAAATATTTTTGCCAAACGTGTTGGAACTGCTTGGATGAGAATTCCAAATTCTGTAGACAATTGGATTAATGGATTTGAACTTTCTGTTCATTACGGCGATATAACTAAAACAGACTATTATAAAGATTATATGAAGCTTTATAATAACGACCATGTGATTTGTGGAAAAAACAAAGCCGGAGAGAATAAACAAATTATTGAAACCGGTTGGGGCTCCAATACCGACGAACCTACCCATATCATTATTCGTTGTTCAGCAGGCTACGGCGGCGCTTATGTAGGAGCAATAGGAGATATGCTTTGGATTGATAATATTGAAATTATCAGAGAGTAAATCTTTATTTCATTCAAATAAAAAGAGGTGATTACTAATCAAATTACCATTATCGATAAATAAAACACCTTTACAGATAAATAATTAAAATTTCTGATTAAAGGGAAAAGACAAATCACAAATTCAAATCATCAAACAATGACTTGTTTATTTGTGATTTGTTTTCGTTTACAGGGTCATACTTTTCGAGAAGAGAAATGTCATGAGGATCTTTCTTTAGAAAACCATCGTTCAAAATATAAGCATCCATTTTTTTTGCATTATAAGGAATCATTAATTTCTCTATAGACTCTTTATTCAAATTGCTGTCAAGCCATTTTAATTCATTCTCTTTAGAAAGGATTACAGGCATTCTATGTTTGGTGTTATGTATATAATCTGTAAGAGGATTAGTAGTAGTTGTGATAATGGAATAGGAGTTAATTATTTCACCTGTTGAGGGATTTACCCATTTGTCATATACTCCCGCCATAGAAAAAATCTTACTCTCAGGAATGAAGATAAAATAAGGTATCTTATTTTTATCCTCTTGACGCCATTCGAAATATCCAGTCGAGGGTATGATGCATCTTTGGTTATAGATAATGTTTTTGAAAGATGGCTTGACAAATACAGAATCATTTCTTGCATTTACTGTTCCTTTTCTAATCTCTAATGCACTTTGCTCTGATTTTACCCAATTTGGAATTAATCCCCAATTAAAAATCTCTATTTGTGATGAAGAAGTAATTACTGCAGACTTAGAAAAGGAGAAAGCTCCTACCCTACATAATGATTCAACATCACTTTTTGAAGATTCTGCCAAAGAAGATTCTTTTCTATATCGTGCCGCCAAAGCAGCAAGTGTTGCATTCACTGAATTATAAAAACACATCTATATATCTATTTTCAAAACAATAATAGCAATTATTGATATAACGTATACTATTTAAAACATGTTTTTTGACAAACCTTTTAATACGAAAAGTCTTTTGCAAATCATGCTGTCAAAACAGCACTCTTTACAAAAGACTTTAAAAATATTTTATTGAAATAGACTATTTGTTGAAATAGTCTTTATACCATTCAACAAAAGCATTCATACCATCCTTAATATTAGTATGAGGATTGTAGCCATAATCACGTTTCATAGGCTCTATATCAGCAAAGGTTTTCAAAACATCGCCTTTCTGCATAGGCTTATAAATAATTTCAGCCTTTTTACCACAAATATTCTCAGTTGTTCTTATAAAATCAGAAAGAAGAACAGACTGATTATTGCCAATATTATAAACTCTTGCCAAATTAACTTTTTCATCAACTACAGAACAAATTACGTTGGCTACCGCCTCTTTCAAATCATCGATAAATGTAAAATCCCTCCACATCTCACCATTATTATAAACTGTAATCGGACGGTTATTAAGAATAGCATCAGTAAATAAGAAAGGTGCCATGTCCGGTCTGCCCCAAGGTCCGTAAACTGTAAAGAAGCGAAGTCCGGTAGTGTGGAATTTATAAATAGAAGAGTAAGAGTAAGCCAAAAGTTCATTAGACTTTTTGGTTGCAGCATAAATACTTACAGGTGAATCGGTCTTGTCATCACAAGAATAGGGAGTCTTTTCATTGCTTCCATATACACTTGAGCTGCTTGCGTAAACAAAATGATTGATATTATGGCTTTTTACCTGCTCTATAAGATTAAAAAAACCATTAATATTTGTATCTATATATGCCTTGGGATTTATTAGGCTATAACGGACTCCGGCCTGAGCAGCAAGATTGCAAACGACATCAAAACTGTGATGGTCAAAAATATTTCTTAATGACTCACTGCTGCAGATATCTGTCTTTATAAAAATGAAATTCTTGAATTTATCAGATAGGCACTCTTTATCAAAAACAGGATCATTATTATTGATTCCAAGAACAGCAAGCCTGTCAAATTTAAGCTTGGTATCATAATAAGAGTTGATATTATCTATACCTACAACCTCAAGACCTCTTTCCAAGAGAGTCTTTGCTATATTCATTCCAATAAACCCGGCCACTCCGGTTATTAATATTCTCATTTGTATATAACTTATTTTTTAACGCTAAGATACAAATGCGCCATTTATATACCTTTTGTCAGGTATCTCATCTTTAGGAGAATTATGGCGGTTTCATTTGTATATAACTTATTTTTAAATAAAAGTCTTAAATGTGACATCCACGTATCTTTTGCTGCATATTTTGTCAGAAATATATAGGAAAACAAATTGCTGTAATACTATCTAATACACAAAAAGGCATTAAGACAAGCATCTTTTAAAATTACTAAGTAGGAGTAGGCAGCTCTACTCTATTACAAAAGTACTGTAAAAAATCATCTTTTCTCCTTTTCTTCCATCAATGAAAGCCTTCAAAGCTTCATCTTTACTAATATTCTTAGTTTTAAGGAATAAGATATATGGACGTTTATATAAAGTTGTATCCTTAAGTTCCTCTAATGTCTTAGCTGTAATAATCTCTTCTTTTAAATAATAGTCCATACTCTCTGTTCTTCCCGCTTTATAGCTTACAAAAGACTTAGCATTGTTCTTCGATTTTAGTTCTGCGCCCTTGTCTGCAAGATTTTTCATTCCAAGAATCTCATTGAAAGGTGTTATTTGAAAAGAAGAGAAGAAAACAAGCATTAATAACGCTGAAGAGGAAACAATTACAGATTTGAGAATTAAATTTCTTTTGATGTATAATAAAGAGATTACCCCTCCTATAAAAGATATTACTGCTGAAAAATAAGCAAGCATTTTATGAGAAAGCTCTATTGGTGAGAATTTGTCAAAAAATGGTAAACATGGAAGAATCAAAATCAATATTACGGGCAAAATTGCTGTCGATATTTTAATAATCAAAGAAGATTTTACTTTGGTCAATATAACAAATGTAAGATATATTACAAAAGGATAAATCGGGATTAAATAGATATCGATTTTGGAGCTTATAATTGAAAGCATCACTACTGATGTTACAATAATTACAAAAAAGAATTTCAATAATTTATCCTTAAAAACCACTTTCCACTTCAATCCTTTTATTAAAGTGACAATAAAAAGTATAGACCAAGGGGCAGCCGTCATCCAAAAACGCCATAAATAAAAATAAAACGGCTCTTTATGATGAAATGAATTGACTGCTCTATTGACAGTCTGATGAAACAATATATTATTAAGATATTCAGTTCCTCCATCAAAATAGATTCCTGTAAACCAAATGGCACAAAGAACTATTAATATCAACCAAGTCTTTAATCCCCAATAAATAAAAATATCTTTAATTTTTTTCTCTGAAACAAGAAATACTATTGTAGAGAGAAGCGGTATGAGGATTCCTACAGCACCCTTTGAAAAAATTGCTAAAAAGACATATACAGGAAAAAGACAAGAATTAAGCCTTATATTTTTGTTTGTATATAAAGAATAGAATGAATATAAAGATAAAACGATAAACATTGTCATCATCAAATCCATTCTTACCACAGCAATAACCCCCATTACATATCCGGTAGTAAGAAAAGCTAAAGCAGCGGCAGAGTATTGTTTTATTTGATTAACGGTAAAACACCATTTATTCATGGTATAAGTTATAACAAAGGAAATAGCAAGATTTACTATTAGCATAAATTCAAGAAGAAAGTCGCCGAAAAGTTTCCTGCCAACCATCATTATCCAAAAATAAAGAGGCGGCTTATCGGCATAGATATTTCCTTGATTATAGAAAGCAAAAAAATAATTGTTTGCAATAGCCTCATCAATTATTGAGAAATATCTCAGCTCATTGTTGGGTGTAATGTCTCTAAAAATTGATATTGGAATAAATGCCAATAAAGGAATCAGAGAAATCAATATTCTCTTATAGTTATTCTCTGTTTTAATCATTATGATGAATATTAGTCAAAAGCTTATTTGATTTTTTTAGAATAAACAAGTTTCTTGAATATACAAAAAGCCCTGTTCCCTGACCTAACATCAAGACAGGATCTTTTCTGTAAACAGCATAAGCAAGTATAATGAATGCTCCAATTATACTAATAGCCCAAAAGCCCAATGGAAGAACGGATTCTTTAAGTTTTTGAGAGTAATACCATTGATAAATAAATCTGAAAGTAAAAATAATCTGACCTATCGAACCCCAAATCAATAAATGAAGAGGAATGCCGTCATTTTTAAACAATCTTGTTATTGTGTCTTGATAATCTGCCAGCAACCCAATAATAGCAATAAGCGGAGTCAGCAAAATTATATATCTCAATATTGGATAAAACTTCTGCCAATTATTTTGGACTTTCAAATTCCATATATATATGTAATATGACAAAACTTGTCCAAGCAATATTGCAAAATCATCCCTGAGCCATCCATAAACAAACAAAAGAAAAGAGCCGATTATACTGAATTGCCAAAAAATCACCGGCGACAAGACCTTCTTTGCCTTCTCGGATAAAGCCCACTGTATAAGAAAACGACCGAAAAAAAAGATTTGAGCCAAGAAGCCCACTGCTAAGATTAAAGGACTCATCAGCAATTACAAATTATTCTCATTTACATTATAATTTATATATCTTTTCTTCATCCAACGATAGGCAAAACAATCGACTAACGGTGATATTAATCTGTTCGCCAGATTATATTTCGCCACTCCTGCTATTCTTGGAAAATGACGGACAGGCAATTGTTTCACCCTACCATTCTGAAGAAGAATTAACGCGGGCAAGAATCGGTGCATACCTTTAAAGAAAGGGATTTTCTTGGCGCATTCAGTTTTTATTATTTTCAAAGGACACCCCGTATCCTGAGCATCATCCTTAGTCATAAAACGTCTGAAATTGTTGGCAATTTTGCTTGACATTTTCTTAACCACCGTATCTTTTCTTGCGGCTCTGATACCAGTTACAAGTTCATAGTCCTCAATGTATGGAATAAGAAGATTAAAATCATCGGGAACCGTCTGTAAATCTGCGTCTATATAGGCGACATAAGGAGAAAAAGTATAATCGATACCCGCTTTCATTGCTGCACTTAAACCGCTGTTTGATTTTAGTGAGATATAAAAGAAATCGTTATTATTATTGCAGACCTCTTTAATCATTTCAAGACTACCATCATTTGAACCGTCATTTATCAAAAGAATACAGGATTTGATTTTTGATATATTTAGGTAAGAAGATAAGACATTTTCTAACCTTTTAATATTGTCCTCTTCATTAAAAATTGGGACAAGTATAGTCATTTGATAATTGACTGTCTGATTCATAAAGAATTAATAAGAGTTTATTTTTATATGAGGAATTTTCAAAATGAAAAAACAAAACATATTATTAACATCTAAAATGGACTAATCTTAAAAGATGAAATTAATATTGATTAATTCTTAAAAGATAATCATTGTTCTATTTCCTCCTGACTACTGTTAAAACCTGACAAAGATAAAAAAATATGAGGTTTAAACCTTGCATATTAAATTCCTTTATCTACTTAATTCTATTATTTAATTCTAAAACATAGATATTCCAGCACTTATATAATATTACATATTTAATACCATGTAAAAATTTAACATAAATGTAACATAAAAAAGTCCGAATGAAATTATAAGAAACAATTTCTTCGGACCCTTAAAGGATATATATCACTTAATCGATTTAAAAAAATGGGCACAGATCAGAATCGAGGACAAATTTCTTCACCTCCTTTTTTACATCTTCAAGCATTTGTGTTCTTTTTTCAAATCCGGCTTTTTCCACCTCATAAAAACAGCGGTGAAAGCATAATGGCGACTCACACATTTTAAATATTCCGGTATCAATAACTGCTTCTATCCCTTTGTCAAGTCCAAACAGCTTCATATTTTCACGTGAACCGCCAAAAGTATTAAACATTCCGAAATGTTTTTTTCCTAACAATCCTTGACTTCCATTTTCAAGAATATTGAAAGCAAAGCCTGATGTGAAGACTCTATCAAAATATCCTTTCAATACAGCCGGTAAATAACTCCACCAAACAGGTGATATAAAGGTTATTTTATCAGCTTCCTGAATATAATTTTGTTCAGTCAGGACATCTTTCGGGTAATCGCCGGTTTTTGCAGCCTCAATATCCTTGATCGAATAACATGGATTGAATTTCAGTTCATATAAATCACGAATATTTACAACAGCGCCTAAGTCTGTTAAAGTATTAATCATTGTCTGTAAAATGGCATGATTAAAACTATCTTTGTTGGGATGGGCATATACAATGAGATGTTTCATAATAAAATATTTTGTATTGTTTTTTACTTCCACCTTTAAAAAGTATAACAAATACCTTTATCTCGTTGTTTAGTTATTAAATATAATATAATATAATATTATTTATATAAAATTCAAAGGATTGAATAGT
>JAUNSR010000011.1:79397-105282 GCA_030539115.1 Bacteroidales bacterium | reverse complement strand
GTATCTCATTTGTAGGTGAGTTATGGCGATTTCATTTGTATATTATTTATTTTTCACACTAAAACACCAAGAAGCCTATCATAGATTTATTTGTGAGAAAATAAAAATATGAAAACAACATACATAGGTAGTTTAATGATATTTAAAAATCAAGTTTTGTCTTATAGGAAGAATTATTTCTTTTCCGATTTTTCTATCGCATTGTATGTAAGCCTATTAAACATAACAGCCAAATGAGCATAAATTGATGTATTTTGCACAACGATATGTTTAGGGACCTTAATTCTAAATGGAGTAAAATTCCAAACCGCCTTAATGCCCCCTTCAATCATTTGGTCTGCCACACTTTGGGCTTTATCAACAGGAACAGTGAGAATACCGATATTCACTTGAAGCTCTTCTCTTTTTTGATTGTAGTCATTAATATTATAAACAGGTATTCCATTAATAATTGTCCCTATCTTTTTTGGATTAACATCAAAAGCAGCAACAACTCTCAATCCATACTGTTCAAGACCGTTGTCATGAAGCAAAGCGGCTCCCAGGCTTCCTGCTCCAAAGATAAATGCACGGTGAGTCTTAGTAAAGCCAAGAAAGTCCTCAAGCACTTCCACCAAAGAACTCACATCATATCCCACCCTTGTTTTACCTGTAATATTTAAAAAAGATAGGTCCTTAGCAATTTGAGAGGCATCTACGTTTATCTCCTTTGAGATCTGAGTAGAAGAAACACTCTCTTCTCCCTTATCCTTAAGAAGCTTAAGATAAGCAAGATACCAGGGCAAACGTCTGAGAGTAGGCTCAGGCAACTTTATATTGTATTTCAATACGTCGTCACTCATTTTAAATAATTGTTTAGCTTTTAGGCAAAAATAAGACATTTTTAGCTGTTTATTTTTCTTTGAAGAATTAAATTTAAAGCATTTAATGCATAAAGAGAGATTATATGAAAAATAATGACTGGAAAGATAGACTAAACATAGTTTTTTCAACTAATCCCGACTTCAAATTTGAGGAAGAACAAGAAAATGTTGAAGAAAAGCTTCCAAATAACAAACAAACTCTAAGGATTGAGCTTGATAAAAGAAATAGAAAAGGAAAATCTGTCACTCTTGTTACAGGATATGTAGGGAGTGATGACGATCTTGCCGTACTTGCCAAGAAACTTAAAGTTCAATGCGGCTCTGGAGGTTCTTCAAGATGCGGAGAGATTCTTATACAGGGCGATTTCAGACAAAAGATTAATGAGATACTTTTAAAAGATGGCTACAAAACAAAAGTTATTTAATTTATAATGCTGACAGTTTATCGTGCTTCCGCAGGCTCCGGAAAAACTCATCTTTTAACGGGGACATATCTTCATCTGCTTTTTTCGGATGAAAACACCTATCGCAACATCCTTGCCGTAACTTTTACAAACAAAGCCACCGATGAGATGAAGGAGAGAATAATTTCTCAACTTTTTATTCTTTCCGTCACTCCTGAGAAGTCGGATTATTTTAAGTCTTTGTCTAATGATTTTAATTTCACTGCTGATCAGATAAGGAATAAATCATCAAAGATTCTTATAGATATACTTCATGACTTTTCAAATTTCAATATCAGCACCATTGACAGATTTTTTCAACAAATGGTTAGGGCTCTTACAAGGGAGATAGGTCTTCAGGGAGGTTATGATATTGAGCTTGATGACGAGAAGATCAGAACGGAGGCAATAGATAATATGCTCGATTCTCTTGATGAGCCGGAGAATAAAAACCTACTCGATTGGATTGTCGCTTTTGCAAAAGATAAAACCGACAATGCCCAAAGCTGGGATATCAGAGCGGATTTGCTCTCTTTGTCAAGGGAAATTTTAAAAGAGACCTACAAAAACCATGCAGATGAAATTATAGAGTTTACAAAGGACAAGGAAACTCTTAATAACTTCATTAAAATATTGAAAGAACAGAAAAAGAACTTTGAAGAGATCTCCAAAGAGAACGGTTTGAAGGGTGTTGAACTTATGAAGCAGTTCTCTCTTTCATATTCTGACTTTGTAAAGGGCAAAAATTCCCCTTTTAACTATTTCAATCGCTGGGCAAAAGGTGAGATAAAGGAACCGACAAATACTTTTTATTCTTTGGACGGAAATGTTGAGGCATGGTATTCAAAGACGACACCTCAGGATATTAAAAATACAATATCTTCCTGTTATAATGCAGGGATGAACAGCTGCGTTTCAACTGCCGTAAATCTTTATGGCAATATGTCCGTTCTCTACAACAGTATTACAGAGACTCTGAAGTTTATTTATTCTCTTGGAATATTGGCAGATATCGACAGACATATAAGAGAAAGATGCAAAGAGCAGAATGTTATGCTGCTTGCAGACACGACAGAGCTTCTTAATAAAATAATCGATGGCAAAGACACCCCATTTATTTATGAAAAGATAGGTTCATCGTTTAATTCGTTTATGATTGATGAATTTCAGGACACTTCAGGAATGCAATGGGACAACTTTAAGCCATTAATTGAAGAGTCTATTTCAAGGGGTAATGACAACCTTATAGTAGGCGATGTAAAACAAAGCATTTACAGATGGAGAAATTCCGACTGGGAGCTTCTTCACAGCAAACTAAGAGATTTTGAGACAGACAGCCGAGAGGACTGCGTTTTGGAGACTAACTGGAGAAGCAAAAAGAATATTGTGGATTTCAACAATGCTTTTTTTACCTGCGCAACTGCTTTGCTTCAGGACAAATACAACGCTATTGTCGATCAGGTACCGGTTTCGGTTTCGTTGGATGCCTCTGCAAGAAGCGTAATCACTGAGGCTTATTATGATATATATCAAAAATTACCTCAAAAGCAGACCGACAATGACGGTCATGTAAGGATAGAATTTGTTAGTGATGATGAAAACAGAACTTGGAAAGAGAATGTGCTTGAGAAACTGCCTTTAACAATTATAGAACTGCAAACAAAAGATTATAGTCTTAAAGATATTGCCATTCTTGTAAGGTCGGGAAAAGAGGGAACGGAGGTCGCAAATGAGCTTTTGAAATACAAAAAGGAAAATTCGAACCCATGTTATAAGTTTGATGTAATCTCAAATGAGTCTTTGTACATCTCTCAGGCTCCTATCATAAAAACCATTACAGCCATAATGACATACTTCGACAATCCCTCTTCAAAAATTGTACATGCAAACGCTTCTGTGAATTTCAGCATTAGTGAAAATCAGAGCTTCAGCAATGAGATCATATCTGAATATTTTGGAGATGACAAAAACGGGATTGAATCTTTCGAGAATAACATTGCAGCTCAGTTTAATACTCTGAGAAAGATGCCATTGTTTGAAATGACAGAAAAGATAATCGAACTGCTCGGGGTAAACAGCAATTCATCAGACAGAGTGTATGTTCAGGCTTTTCAGGATCTTGTAATGGATTTTACTACAAACAACAGTGCTGACCTTTCTGCCTTTATAAAATGGTGGGAAGATTTCGGTGTAAGAAAAACCATTACCACTCCCGACTCTCAGGATGCCATAAGAATTATTACCATTCATAAATCCAAAGGCCTCGGCTTTAAAGTTGTTATTGTGCCTTTCGCAGGCTGGCTGATTGACCACGATTCAAAGATGGACAATATTATATGGTGTGCGCCTAAGGTTGAACCATTTAATATGGCTCCTTTATTGCCGATAAGCTACAAGAGCAGTTTGGCAAATTCCATATTTGCAAAAGAATATCTCGATGAGAAAAGAAGCGCATATATAGACAATATGAATATCGCCTATGTAGCCTTTACAAGAGCTAAGGATGAATTGATAATTTATGCTCAAAAAGAGAAAAAGCCGGAGAACCTCAACACAATAAGTTCTCTTTTGCAGTATGCTATCGAGAACAATTGCTCGCCAAAAAATGAAAGGGAGATTATCTCTTTGAATGAGCATTTTGATGGTGACGAGAATATTTTCTCTTTGGGTGATTACTGCACTCGAAAGAATGATGAAAAGAAAGACTCCAGCCAATGTATGATTGGTGATTATATTTCCATTGACCCCTCCAAACGTCTTCAGCTTAGACTTCATGGCAAGGGATATTTTAATGAAAGGGAGGAGAGATTATATGGAAATATGATGCATGAGATTTTATCTTCAATAAAATCTACTGAAGATATCGATGCCGCAGTTGAGGAATATGTCAGAAGCGGAGAGATTAAAGAGGCTGATAAAAAGGAGATAATTATAAAGATTAAGAATATTGTGTCAGACAAGAATGTTTATCAATGGTTCCAAAATGATATCAATATTCTCAATGAAAGGGAAATACTTATTGAAGATGGCAATTTTATTCGTCCCGACAGAATAATAATAAATAATGGGTGCGCAACCGTTATTGATTATAAATTCGGGATGGTTGAAAGGAAGAGCTATTTCAAGCAGGTAAGGAAATATATGTCAGAGATAAAGAAAATGGGATTTGACAATGTCGAGGGATATCTTTGGTATGTAACTATGGGAAAGATTGTGCCTGTTGAGCTTTAGATTTGGAGTATTTTTAATACCAAGGATGGTCTTTTAACATTGTTTGTAGACACTTAAAATATCATCTGCAAAACAAATTCGATCTATAATACAAAGGCTTCCCGATTAGCTTTTATCAATACAATAGAAAATGTAAAGAGGCTTTTTTCTTTAAGAAACGACATTTTAGATTTTTAAAATGATATTTCTTTAAGAATAAAGCCTCTTTATATAAAGATTTTAAAATCTTAATTAAGCGTGGATTGCTTCTGTTGGGCAAACATCTGCACAAGTACCGCAATCTGTACAAAGATCCGGGTTAATTGAATAGATATCACCTTCAGAAATAGCGCCTACTGGGCATTCGTCGATACAAGTACCGCAAGCAATGCAATCTTCAGAAATTACGTGAGCCATTTTGATAAGTATTTAAATGAATTAATATTAATTTAGCTCTGCAAATTTAGAGGTTTTATCTGACCGACAAAGTAAAAAGATATATTTTTCTATTATCATTACTTTTTTGTAAATGAAAACCAGAAAACTAAAACTAAACATTGGAAAAACTTTTATTATAATCTCAATATTAACAGTATGTTTTGTTTTAGCAATAAAAAAAATAAGAAATTGTCAACGATGGTTTCTACTCTGCTTATATTATAATTTTGACTAATTGAGAACATTTGTTTTCTCTTTCAAAAAAAAATATTGCATAGTTGCAATATTGAAAAATCTATTAACCGGACAATAATTATTATAAAAAGAAGAATGCAATAAATAGATTAATAGTGCGTTTAATAAGGTGTTTAGAGATTAAATTATGAAATTCAGACTTACACTTCTTTTAATTTTATTTCCTTTAATATCAATCTTTGCTCAAACACAGAGGGTAAAAAACAATCCTTACATTGATCAAAGAAGAATCCACTATGGGTTTATGATTGGTGTGCAGAGTCAGGATTTAAACATCTCTCATTCGGGGAAGGTCCAAGAGAATGGCGAAAAATGGTTTGCCGAAATCCCCTCTTTTTCCCCGGGTTTTTCGGTAGGACTTGTAGGAGATTATGCTTTTACCGAGTCTCTAAATCTCAGGTTTACACCAACTCTTCATTTTGGCAACAAGACAATAACATTTATTGAGGAAACAAGCAAGGAGACTGTTACACAGGATTTGAAATCAAACTATATTGCAGCTCCTGTTTCAATAAGATACAGTGCATTGAGACTTAACAACTACAGACCCTATATAATGACCGGAATAGCTCCGATGTTTGACCTTTCCAAAAGAAAAGAGACTCCAATCACTCTTAAGAAATATGATTTATGTTTTGAGATAGGTATTGGATGTGACCTTTACCTGCCATATTTTAAACTTATTCCGGAACTTAAATTCAGTCTCGGACTTTTAAATGTCATTCAAAAAGACAGAAAAGATTTCCGTGATGAAAGCATGATTAAATATACCGATGCTATTGAATCAGCCAAATCCAACATGGTTACATTATCATTCTATTTTGAATAAAAAAGACCTATTTATTTTTTGGTGTGATTATTGATTCGTACAAAAGCTCCTGAATCCTTGTTCTATAGTTATTGCTGTAAAGCTTGTTGTTCCATCTGTTTGGATAAACCCTGTTTGTAAGGAAGATATAAATCAATTGATTGTCGGGATCTATCCAAAAGCAAGTTCCGGTGTATCCTGTATGGCCATAAACTGACGCCGGGACATTTAAAAATGTAGGACTATTTTGAGGCTTCTGAACATTTGGCTTGTCAAATCCCAAACCTCTTCGGGATTTTGAAGATTTGCTCATAGTAAACAATTTTGCAGTCTCTTCAGAAAAGATTCTCTCGCCGCCATATTCACCGTTATTAAGGTAAAGCTGCAAAAGCTTTGCAAGGTCATCGGCATTTGCAAACAACCCGGCATTGCCCTCAACGCCTCCTTCAAAAGCTGCAATTTCATCATGAACGTGGCCAATAAGAATCTGTTTTCTTAGGAAATGGTCGTTCTCTGTAGGGGCTATCTTCTCTTTTTGAATCTTCCTCAATGGGTTGTACATCATTTTTTTTATACCAAGAGGAGCGTAAATTTCTTTATCAAGATATTTGTCAATCTGTTTTCCTGAGATATTTTCCACAGCCTTTCTAAGCATCACAAAATTCAAACAGCTGTATTTGTATCTTCCTCTGTTTTTTATTGGAATTTCAGTCAATTTTCTGAATACGCTATCTTTAAAAACCTTATTAACATAAAGATTTTCAGCAACACATAGATTAAAATCATCATGTTCAGTATCAGAGACAAGATTTGGAAGATATTTATAATTGCTGTTTGCATAAAGTTTTTTATCTACCTGAAGACGATAGTCAACATCTCTGGTATTTTTGTAAAGGGGCTCACCAAGTCCCTCAATATCTATAGCCATAAGATAAAAAGGATGGCTTGGAGCCATTCCTGTTTCATGAAAAAGAGCCTCTTTGAAAGTCAAAGTCGCTTTATCGGTACCTTTAAGTTCAGGAATATACTTGCTAAGCTTTTGAGACATAAACACTTTATAATCATCCCTTACTTTCATAACAGCAGGCACCGTTGCAGCACATTTGGTGACGGAGGCTAAATCATAGACATCGTCATTTTCTACGCTCTTGCTCTTTGCATAGTCGAAATAGCCGTAAGATTTTTCAAAAATGATGGTTCCGTTTTTAGCAACAAGAATTTGACATCCCGGGAAAGCCTCATCATTCATCCCCTCCTCGACTATCTTGTCAATTTTCTTAAGAACACGGCTGCTCATATTCTCTTGTTCCGGCACACCGTAGCCTAAACGCACCTTTTCTCTGTCTATTCCGCATCCAAGAGTAAACAATCCGGGAATAGAAACACTAAGCTTTCCATTAACATCAATTCCTCCGTAAATGGCCTGGGCTGCATATTCCTGAGCGATGTCTGAACTTTCGTAAGCCATTATAACAGCATCTGCTTCCGGAATAAGAGTTTTATAAGCACTCATTTTATATGGAGAAATAAAGAAAGCAAGAATGAATCTTTTGCCTGCACAAATATTTCTTACCAAAGATACATCTGCGGCATTGTCTGAGAAAATCCCCACAACAACCAAATTTGAAGAACGGCTCTGTCTTACAATATTATTGATTTCATCTTTATGTTTTGCAGATACTGCAACAATTGTTTTATCTACTCCATATTTTTCAAGAGTATATAAGAATTGTTCTTTTTCGGATTCTCCTACTGATACGCCGGTGATTGTTTTCTCATCAAGGCGTTTAAGAGGAAGTATAGTGTTGTCATCCTTTAAAATTGTTATTGCCTTAGAATGCAGTGTACGGTTTAATTTAACTGCATTTGGAGTGTTTAAACGAGCAATCAGATTTTCAGTATTAATAAATTGTTTTTTATAAAGTCCGAGGATATATTTATATTTCAGGACCTTATAACATTTTTCTTCAATGAGATTTAATGGAATACGGCCATCGGAAACAGCTTTTCTAACACTAAGGACTTGCTCCTCCAAATTAATAGGGCCTAAAAGGATGTCATTACCGGCTAAAAGAGCCCTGACACAATGCTCGTTCTCCTGACTAACCCCTTTCATGGCAAGACCGTCGGTAAAAACAAGGCCGGTAAAACCTAAATCTCTTTTTAAGACACCATTTACTAAGTTTTCAGAAAGAGATGAGGGGCGACCTTCTACTTTATCTAACGATGGAACTGAAAGATGTGCAACCATCATTCCAGAAAGACCGGCATTAATAAATTCTCTAAAGGTTGAAAGCTCATAATCAAACATTCTTGTTGAATCATGTTTGATTACAGGAAGTGCAAGATGGGAATCGACCGAAGTATCGCCGTGTCCTGGAAAATGTTTGCCAACAGCCATCACTCCGTTTGCCTCCAAACCTTTTGAATAACAGATTGTTTTTCTTGCCACTTCATCCTTATCCTCACCAAAAGAGCGGGTGTTGATAACCGGATTGGCAGGATTGCTGTTTAAATCTAAAACAGGAGCAAAATTGATGTGTATTCCCATCTCACGACACTCTCTTCCGACCTCTTTGCCGTATTCCATAATAAGAGAATCGTTTGAAACAGCTCCAAGCATCATATTTCTTGGGAAACGAGGGGTGTCACTGAGTCGCATAGAAAGTCCCCATTCTCCGTCCAAGGAGATAAGAAGAGGGACTCTGGAATTTTCTTGTGCAAAATTAGTTAGGTTGGCTTGACTGATAGGATCACCTTTAGAATAGAGGATACCTCCGATATAGAGACTTTTTATATATTTTCCAACTTTCTCTTTATGTTGATCACTATTCTTTACCTCAATAACAGGCATAAATAGCTGACCTATCTTTTCCTCCGTAGAGAGTGAATCAAAAATTGAGTCAACCCAATGAATCATCAAGACAGAATCTTTTCTGTTTTTTAAAAGATCGGGGGTAGTCTGTGCATAAATATCACAGACAAATGCTAATGCAATGAATAAAAAGAATCTCTTCATCTCTATATCTAACTTATCATTTTTTAAGAATAAACTCTCAATTGTCAATTATCATCTCTTAATAACAAAAGGCAATCTCTCTTTGGGTAAATAATTTTATATTAAAAGTGATTTAATATTATCCAAGCATCTTTAAAAACATTTATTTGAAAGCAAGTTTTATGATAACAATGTAATTTTCATAGAAAAAAACAGGATTAATAATTTCTACATTGCCAATAAAAAATTTTATTTGCCCATATAAAGATAAGAATAAGAACTTAAATAAATAGGTCCTTATTCTCATAAATAATATTTAATCAATCTCTTATTTCAATATATCGATTCTGTCATCAAAAGAAGATGTAAGCTCTTTTCCCTGAGCGGTCTGTGCTTTGATATAATTAAGCATTACATCTCTTAAAAGGATTCCTGTATCCACTCTTTCTGAAGCCTTTTCCAAGACACTCATTCCTGAATTGCCATCGGCGAGATAATCGATTGTGGCTAACCAATACTCATTGTTATCCTCAACAGGCTTTGCGTCAATCTTCAAAGAGACCACTTTATTATCCTTAACCACAAGCTGACAGCCGGAAAGTCCCTCACCACCAATAGCTGCAATTCTTTTGAAAAGTTCTTTTACCTGCACCCCGTTAAGTTTCACCAAAACCATTGCGTTTTCAAAAGGAAAGACTTTAAAAATATCTTCTACGGTAACCGGACCTTTAGCTATCGGGGCTCTTAAGCCTCCGTTGTTCATCAAAGCAAGAGAAACGGGTTTCTTTAAATATTCCTCACCAGAGAAACGAAGTATATCGGCAGTAAAATTTGCAAGCAGACTTTGAGGTTTACCGGAAGGCATAGCCACAGCTGCAATTCCAATCTGCTGATTCATAACCGAATCAATCTGATTTTTATAAAAGTCAAGAGTTTCCACAATTTCAACATCTGGATTTACATCCAAAGTAGAATCCATTACAATTTGTTCGCATGTAATTGAAACCGGTACATATTCTTTGCTGCAGCCTAAAAAGATTGCACAAAACAGCACAGAGATTATTGTCGTTGAAAAAATTCCTTTTTTCCTATTAATTAAATTTTTCATTTACTAACCTTTTAATTATCAGTATTACGGAAAGCCTTTATTTCTATAAAGAATCTCACTCCCGATAACATCTTATTTAAATATTTCCGAATTGTAATAATTTATTTACTTCTTTTCGTCAAATTCAATATCGACTCTTCCAAGCCGAAAACTTCTGCCCATTGTTTGAACAATGCGCACAGGTTTTCCATCTTTATCATTGACCTCAACACAGCCCTTTAGGTTTGTATGAGAATGACCGCCGATAATAAGGTCTAAGCCGGAAGTGTTAGCGGCAATATACCTATCTCCTCGGTTTCCCTTTTCAAAATAGCCGATATGAGAGATGGCAACAACATATTGGCAGCCCTCCTTCCTAAGTTCCTTGGCATATTTGTTTGCAGCCTCGACAGGGTCAAGATAAGTGATTCCAACAAAGTTCTTTTTAGAGATCAATCCGTAAGGTTCAACATTCAATCCTATAAAACCAATCTTGACTCCATCGATTTCAATGACAAGTTTCTTCCTTAGATAGGGCTCAAGAGCAGTTCCCGCCACATCATAGTTAGATGAAACAAATGGAAATCTAGCAAGCTTTAAAATATTTGCCAAAGAATCAACTCCATTGTCAAACTCATGGTTACCAAGAGTAGCCACATTGTAACCAAGAAGGTTCATCATCTTTATTTCAACCTCGCCATTAAAGAAATTGAAATATGGAGTGCCCTGAACAAAATCGCCGGCATCGACAAGCAAGACATTTTTATTGTCTTTTCTTATTTGTTTGATTGCCGCAGCGCGTCTGACAACGCCTCCCTCATTTGGATTTCTTGCTGAGGCAGGATCTGTGGGCTCAATCTGACTATGAGTGTCATTAGTATGAAGAATCACAATCTCCTTTTTTTGAGCATTAAGCGCCAATGTATTTAGGAGAATAAAAAGAAATAAAACAAGAGACGTTCTCTTTTGCATAGTAATCAGGATAAAAATATAATTTCTTGTCAGCTCTAAATCCATTATTTTAATTTAAAGCCTTATACAAAGTAACAATAAATTTGAATTTCTCACAAACTAAACACCAATAAATAAAAGAATAAGATTTCAGTTATTTTGCCAATTGAAATAAATTTCTTTCCTTTGCATCGTTTTACGCAATCTCTGACAGGGAACGCTACTTGTTTATATTGCGTAGATTATTAATAACTTTACAATTATCTATTAAAAATGGATTTAATTAAAATTGCAGAGGAAGCTTTTGCTACAGGCAAAGAGCATCCTTCATTCAGAAGCGGTGATACAGTTACAATTGCTTATCGTATTAAAGAGGGTAACAAAGAACGTATCCAGCAGTACAGAGGCGTTGTAATCAGAATCTCTGGTCACGGAACAAAGAAGCATTTTACTGTACGTAAGATGTCTGATAACGTAGGTGTTGAACGTATTTTCCCTATCGAATCTCCGTTTATTGAAAGCATCACCGTTAACAAATACGGTAAAGTTCGTCGTGCTAAATTATACTACCTACGTAACCTTACCGGTAAAAAAGCTCGTATCAAAGAGAGAAGAATGTAATATTTTCTTATTGAGAAATAAAAAAGGATATACCACTTTGTGTTATATCCTTTTTTTATTTTCATATCCTGTCATTGATTTTTAATTGATTTAATAATCAAAACAGTAAGGCTTAAAAAATTTATTACGGATCGGTCCTGTATTAAAAAGAAATTCAATCAATAAAACAACAGGATTTGAATATTTTTTCCAGTTGACAAATATCTGAAAACTTTAAAAAAAAATTCTTGCAAAAAAATCATCGACACCATTTATAGAGCTATCTACAAGAAATGAATCATTGTTTAACTTTGATTAAGACAGATTACCTATATTTGTGAGTTGTTTATTTGTATCAGTATTTCAGGCTGAAACAAAATAAGCTACTTTTATTAAAACAATTATATTATCACCAAATAAGAGATAATGAATTATTGAGAATATGCTAAAAATATTAAAATACAATTTATCATTTGGGATTAAATAGTTTGTTTCATCACAAAAAAAATAAATAAATCTATTCTGTATTATGCATATCAACAATTCTTACGAAAAAATATACCGGATAGCAATTCTATTAGTTTCGGCTGCAATAATAGTTTACTTTCTTCCAAGGGAGGGCAAATTCAGATACTCTTTTCAAGAGGGAAAGCCATGGAATTACGGACTTCTCACTGCATCTTTTGACTTTCCTGTATATAAAAGCGAAAAGCAATTGATTCAGGAGCAGGATAGTATTTTAGATAGCTTCACTCCTTATTTTAAGGTCTACAGAAATGTTACTTCCGAAGAGCTTTCACAACTTTCCAATGATTACAAATCGACTTTAGCAGGAAGGCTTTCTCCATCTGAATTCAAATTTCTTGAGAGAACTTTGTCAAAGCTCTATAATGACGGCATAATTTCAACAGAAAGCAAAGCCTATCTGGATAAAGAAAAAAACACTTTCATAAGAGTCATTGAAGAGGATAATATTTCAAGGACCAAACCGGTTGCTCAGCTCAAGACCATCAAACAGAGCTATGAATATATCCTTAACAATGTTAATGACAACGAATCAAAGAAAAGACTTCGGGCCAGCGACATCAATCGTTATTTAAAAGAGAACGTCGTTCTCGACACTGTCAACACCTCAAGGGTAAAGGATGAGCTACTTTTAAGCATCTCCGCCTCAAGCGGGATGGTTCAGGCAGGAGAAAGAATTGTTGACAGGGGAGAAATTGTCACTCCACAGATATACAACATTCTTCGTTCCCTAAAAATCGTTGATGAAAAGCGCTCCGGCACAGCAAGTCAACGCACTTTGGCACTTATTGGTCAGATAATATTGGTATTAATATTATTGTCATCTATTCTTTTGTTTTTAAAACTTTTCAGAAATGAAATGTTTCACAGATTAAGAAATGTGATACTGATTTACCTTATGGTCACAGTAATCATAATACTATGTTCCTTTTTCAGCTCCTTTAGGGTTTTAAGCGTTTACTTAGTGCCTTTTGCGATTGTACCAATTGTAGTAAGAACCTTTTTAGACTCACGTGTGGCTTATTATGTACATATTATTACCATTCTTATATGCTCGTTTATTGCGCCTTTTGCTTTTGAATTTATATTAATACAGATTGCTGCCGGCATTACTACAATATTCAGCTTAAAAGATCTTACTCAGCGTTCACAATTAGTAAAAACTGCCGCCTTTGTTTTTATTACATATTGCGTAATGTATGCAACCTATTCATTTATTTCAGAGGGAAGTTTCCAAAAATTAAACATCTCAATGTTTATATTCCTTGCAGGAAGTGCTGGTCTTCTTTTGTTTGCATACCTGCTAATTTTCATTCTTGAAAAGACTTTAGGATTTACTTCAAATGTTACCTTGGTTGAACTTTCAAACATTAACGCTCCTCTTTTAAGAAAACTGTCAGAGGAGTGTCCGGGCACATTTCAACACGCCCTTCAAGTGTCAAACCTTGCCGCTCAGGCAGCAATGAAGATTGGTGCAAACGTTCAAATCATAAGAACAGGGGCTTTATATCATGATATAGGCAAACTCTCAAATCCATCTTTTTTTACAGAAAATCAGCTCGACATCAACCCTCACGACAGCCTTACCTATGAACAAAGCGTTCGCATTATCAAACAACATGTTATAGATGGCATAAAGATGGCACGCAAAGAAAACCTACCTCAGGTGATCATTGATTTCATTGCGACACATCATGGTGAGGGAAAAATTAAATATTTCTACAACAAATGGAAAAATGAACATCCTGACGAAGATATCGATGAAGAACTTTTCTCTTATCCCGGACCTAATCCCTTTACAAGAGAGCAGGCAATTCTAATGATGGCAGACAGTATAGAAGCTGCCTCAAGAAGTCTTAAAGACTACAGTGATGAATCTGTAACAAAACTTGTTCAAAACATTATCGACTCGCAAATTAAAGACGGAATGTTTAAAAATAACCCTTTAAGCTTTAGAGATCTTGAAAGTATTAAAGAGGTATTTATTGAGAGATTAAAAACGATGTATCATGCAAGGATAAGTTATCCTGAGCTTAAACAGCAAAGTAAATAACAGTGATTCTTTGTTTAAAGTTTGTTATTTAAGCACTCTTAAAGGGTGTAAAGCCAAAACTATGGAGCTTATTTATCAAAACTTTCAATTGGTTTTTATTAATTTTGCATTGAGAAAAATCATTAATTAATTATATATAAAATCGCCATAACTTACTAAAGTTGAGATACCAAACAAAAGGTTTATAAAAGGCGTATTTGTACCTTAGTATTAAAAATTTAATTATATACGAATGAAAAAGAAAGCGTTATTGCTAATCCTCGATGGTTGGGGAGAGGGCAACAAAACAAAAGCAGATGTTATCTCTTCCACTCCAACTCCTTATTGGGACTTATTGCTTGCCGGCTATCCTCATTCTCATTTATTGACTGACGGCACTAATGTTGGTCTTCCTGAGGGTCAAATGGGTAATTCTGAAGTTGGTCACTTAAATATTGGCGCAGGACGCGTAGTATATCAAGATCTTGTAAAAATCAATATGGCTTGCAATGAAAATACAATCATGCAAAACCCAGAGATAAAAGCAGCTTTTGAATATGCTAAAAGCAATGGAAAGCAAGTACATTTCATGGGACTTGTTTCCAATGGAGGTGTTCACTCTTCAATGGACCATCTTTTCAAGCTTCTTGACATATCCAAAGAATACGGCATTGACAAGACTTTTGTTCACTGCTTTATGGATGGTCGTGACACAGACCCAAAGAGCGGCCTTGGTTTTATTCAGCAACTTGAAGACAAAATGGCTACTTCAACAGGTAAGATTGCTTCTATAATTGGCCGTTTCTATGCTATGGACCGTGACAAACGTTGGGAACGTATCAAAACAGCTTACGACCTTCTTGTAAAAGGTGAAGGAAAGAAAGCAAGCAATATGGTAAAAGCTATGGAAGAGTCTTATGCCGAGGGCATAACTGATGAATTCATCAAACCTATCATCAATGTTGATGCTCAAGGTAATCCGCTTTCCACTATTCAAGATGGCGACATGGTTATTTTCTTCAACTACAGAAATGACCGCGCCAAAGAGCTTACAATTGTACTTACTCAGGAGAATATGCCGGAATTTGATATGCATACTCTTCCTCTTTATTACTGTACAATGACTCCTTACGATTCTAAATTTGTTGGTCTTCATATTCTTTTCAACAAAGAAAACGTTGTAAACACTCTTGGCGAAGTAGTTTCAAATGCAGGCCTTAATCAGCTTCGTATTGCTGAGACAGAAAAATATGCTCATGTTACTTTCTTCTTCAATGGCGGTCGTGAGGCTGAATATGTTAATGAAGAAAGAATCTTGATTCCTTCTCCTAAAGTTGCAACTTATGATCTTAAACCTGAGATGAGTGCTCTTGAGGTTAAAGATGCTTTGGTTGAAGCTATCAAAACAGAAAAATTTGATTTCATAGCTTGTAATTTTGCAAATGGCGACATGGTTGGCCACACAGGTATCTATGAAGCAATTCAGAAAGCTGTTAAAACTATCGACATCTGCCTTCACGATGTTGTTGAAGCTGCTAAAGTTTGCGGGTACGATATTCTTATCACTGCAGACCATGGTAATGCTGATAATGCTGTCAATCCAAATGGAACACCTAATACAGCTCACTCTTTAAACCCTGTTCCTTTTGTTTATGTCAGTGACAACAAAAACGCAAAAGTTGAAAACGGTAAACTTGCTGATATTGCTCCTACAATTCTTCACATACTTAATGTTGCTCAACCAATTGAAATGACAGGTAAGAATCTTGTAGATTAATAAATAGAACTTAAATATTCCTATATACTTAAACGGCGCAATTATTTATTTGCGCCGTTTTTTATCTTTGCATAAGATAAGCGGCACCTCATCAATATTATCTTGAAAGCTTTCGCTTTAAATTAATTATTGAATTCGGCTTGCATTATCTTTAAATAAGATAAGCGGCGCCTCATCAATATTATCTTGAAAGCTTTCGCTTTAAATTAATTATTGAATTCGGCTTGCATTATCTTTGTACTTGAATCAGTTTTTTGCTTGAGAGCAACTAAAATCATGTAAAGAACAGAATTTCAAACAAACGTTTTTCTAAAAAGCAAAAAAAGTAAAGTTTTTAGCTGTTCCTGTAATTTCCGCAAACAATAAAGACAAAGTCTTTTCAGACTTTACCAACAATAATATAAATATGGTTCAAATAGATGACACAATAATAAGTCTTGATGTTTTTGAAAAAGAATTCATTTGTGACTTAAGCGCGTGCCTTGGTGGCTGTTGTAATGAAGATGGTGACTCTGGAGCACCGCTTGATGAGAATGAGATAGATCTTCTCAAAGAGGTTCTTCCAATTGTATGGGATGATCTTACCCCTGCAGCCAAAGAGGTTATAAATGAAAAGGGAGTTGCTTTTCAAGATGAGGAGGGCGATTGGGTTACACCGGTTGTCAATGGCAGAGACTGCGTCTTTACTTATTATGACAAAGGAGGAATGTGTCTTTGTGCCATAGAAAAGGCATTTCGTGAGGGGAAAACTACCTTTTATAAGCCCGTTTCGTGCCATCTTTATCCTATAAGATGCAAGAAATATCCGACTTTTACCGCTGTCAACTATCACAAATGGAATATTTGTAAAGCTGCAGAAATACTTGGCAAGAAAAATGGTATTAAAGTATATCAGTTCTTAAAAGAGCCTCTTATTAGAAAATTTGGTCAGGCTTGGTATGACGAACTTGAAAGCTGCGCAGAAGAATTAAAGAAAATGGATATTAATAAATAAAAAACAACGCTGAGTTTTCAATAAAACTCAGCGTTGTTTTTACTTATTAGTCAATATTTATTTTGCCCTCAAGATATTTTTCATAAGTCTCAATATATCTTGCTCTTTTTTCCGAATTAATCTCTTCAACAGCAATCAATATTCCTGACTCCTCAACATCGCCAAACTCATCATTAATAGCAGTTCCAAACATACGCATTGTAGGAGAAAGACTCATATATGCGTTAACCAAAGGAGGAATATTATATCCAAGCTTTCTTACCTCAGTATTTAATACCTTGTAGTCATCCTTAAAAGAATCATATATGAATATCTTCTCCATTTCAGCATCATTAATATTTGTCTGAAGAGGATTGAATGGCTTAATCAAGTTTTCCCTATCGGGAAAATGCTTTTTAAGGAAATAAAGTATAAGGTTACGTGCGCTTGGAGAATAGGTCGGATACATAGTAAACTTACCATAGAAATATTTTATTTCCGGGTTGTCAACTGTTAATGCTCCAAGACCATCCCAAAGATTGTCAAGAGCAAATAAGCCTCTTGAGCCTGCACGGGAAGACTGATATTCCAAAGTAACAAAAGACCTGCCAAGCTCTATTGTATATGGCAGAACCTCTTGAAGAAATTTTTCTGAAAAGTGGAACATGTGAGCAGTTGCAAGCAAAGGCTCTCTTTTTTCATTGATTTTCACATTCTTTCCAAGTATGTATCTGTAACCACCAAGGATCTCATCATCTTCAGGATTCCAGACAATAAGTTGATAATATGGTTCATCCATAATATCAAAAGAGTCTATATCTTTAGACATTCCGGTACCGCCGCCGGCAAATCTGAAAGCTATTTCGCGCAGACGTCCTATCTCATCCATAAGATTAGGACAATCGGATGCTTTAAAAATATAAATTTCATTTCCTCCCTTACGAGTGGAGCGAAGAAAACGATCAGAAGTAAGTTCTGATTTTAATAATTTTTTATTTACAGGCGAGATAATCTCTTCCATATATTTATCGTTGTTGCAGTTGATATACTTTATTTTTTAAAAATTCAGCCCATTCTTTTGCTGAACGACTTTTGTCAAAAGTTGTATAGGATATAGGTTTACCTATATATACTTTAAATGTCTTATTGTTGTTTTTAAACATTTCACTTGGAAGAAAAAGCATTTCAATATTAAACTTAATGCCTAAAATCTTTCTTATATAAGCAAAAAGATAAAAAAACGTTGAATTCTTTCCATCAAAATAAACCGGAATAACATCTCTTTTGTATTCAATAGAGCGGCTAATCACTGCTTTTTTCCACTCAAGGTCTTTAATTTTACCGTTTACCAATCTTGAGCAAAGACCGGCAGGAAATATTAATATTTGATTCTCCGACTCAAAAGCCTCATTCAACAGCAATGCTGTCTCCTTACCCTGTGAACCATGTTTATTGATTGGAACAAACACTGTTGCCAGATTTGTAATATTCATCAATATATCATTGACTACAAATCTCACTTTTTTATCAAATTTATGTCCAAAAAGCTTCACAAGAGCCATTCCGTCAAGACCGCCAAGAGGATGATTGGATGCAAAAATAAATTTTCCATCTTTTGGAATATTCTCCTCACCCACCATCTCAACCTGAACATTCATATCTTTCAATATTCCCTCTGCAAAATCAACACCATATTTATCACCGTTGTGATTTAACAGGAAATTCATTTTTTCCTGACAAATCAACCATGAAAGAAAGTTGTAAATAAACTTTGGTATTTTCTCACCGGCTTTTGGGGCTTTTGATTTTATAGCTTTCTCAACATCTAATTGCAAAACTTGCACATTATTCATAATTAGTAGCAAAATGAAAAAAAATTGAAGCAAAAATACACTTAATTTCAAGATATTTGTTCTCTTATATATATTTTCTATTCTTTTTTGAATTATAATAGTGTTAATATCAGCATTTAATCTTAAAATTTAACATATAATCGACTTTTAAAAATTATTTTTTATTGTCAATAAATAGAATTCAGCTAAGAAGAGTACAAAAAAGCACATATAGCTACCATCTACAAACAAAAGTGGGAGAAATTATTCTGCAAAATGTATCTTTATAAACAAAAAGATAATAAAATAATAAAAATTGTTGATAACTTTTTGCCTAAAAAGTGATTATACACGCAGTTTGAAAAGATATTAATAGTTACCTTTACAAAAAGAATATAATTGCATTAAACAATATATAACTTAATATGCAAGAACAAGTTTACCATATTCCCGCCCTGTTGGAAGAATGCATACAAGGATTAAACATATCCTCACAGGGTACTTATGTTGATGTTACTTTTGGAGGTGGGGGACATAGTAAAGAAATCTTAAAGCATCTTTCACAAAAAGGACATCTTTATTCTTTTGATCAGGATGAAGATGCTGAGCAGAATATACCCGCTGACAATAGATTTACTTTTGTAAGAAGTAATTTTCGCTTCCTTTCAAATTTTATGATGTACTACGACGTTGAAGAAATAGATGGGCTTCTTGCTGATCTTGGAGTTTCATTCCATCATTTCGATGAAGAGGAACGAGGCTTTTCATTCCGTTTTGACGGAAAACTTGATATGAGAATGAATGCTCGTGCAGGGATGACCGCTGCCGATATTCTCAACGACTATGAGGAGGAAAAGCTTGCAGATGTTTTTTATCTTTATGGAGAGATGAGAAATTCAAGACGAATAGCTTCAGCAATCATAAGAGCCCGCAGTGAAAAGAAGTTTGATAGAATAGCTGATTTTCTTGATGTTGTAAAACCTTTTGTAAACAGGAAACAGGAGAAAAAAGAGCTTGCTCAGATTTTCCAAGCTTTAAGAATAGAAGTCAACAAAGAGATGGAAGCTCTTCAGCAGATGCTCTCTCAGGCTTTATCTTTGCTTAAGCCGGGAGGACGGCTTGTTGTATTGACATATCATTCACTCGAAGACCGTATTGTAAAAAACTTTATGAAAACAGGAAATTTTGAGGGGAAAGCCAACAAGGACTTTTTTGGTCGTGTTGAAACCCCTTTCAAACTTGTAAACAACAAAGTAATTGTTGCTTCAGAGCAGGAGGTTGAAAGAAATCCCCGTTCCAGAAGCGCAAAACTGAGAATTGCAGAAAAACTTTAACCATTTAACAATTATTGAGGAGAAATCACATTGGACAAGGAAGTATTCACAAAAAACGAGAAGAATATCATATCCTTTCTTAAGGGGGTTAAAAACGTCTCCACAATTGGTATTTTCCCGAAAGGATTTTTCACATCACATATTTTAGAATGTGCACTTTTTTTATTCTTTCTTGCAATATATATTAACAACAGGTTTGTTAATCAAAAAAAGATTGCAGAAATAGAAAGACAAAAAAACGAGCTCCAAGATCTGAAGTATGAAGCATTGACCCGCTCTTCCGAACTTATAGGCGTAAGCCGTCATTCACAGGTAAAGGATCTTATTTTAAAGCAGGGTATTGAACTTGAAGAGGCTGACAAGCCAGCATATAATTTAAATGACTGATGGGTATCTCGATCGACAAAAAGAATGTAAGTAAAAGATTTTACTGGATTATCGCTATTGTAGTTGTTTTTGGATTTCTAATAATTCGAAAAGCAGCCGTCACTGTTTTTGTTGAGAGAGAAGGATGGTTAAAAAAAATTGCACAATTAAAAGTTGAGGATAAAAGGATTGAACCTAATCGAGGGAATATCTATTCAAGCAACGGAGAATTGATGGCAAGCAGTATTCCTCAATATTATGCACATGTAGACTTCAAGGCAAAAGGTATTGTAAAGGACACTTTATTGAAATATCTGCCTGAAATATCAAATATCCTTTCCCAAAAATTTGGCGGCATGTCTGCCTCAGGCTATAGGTCAAACATTCTTAGAGGCTATGAAAAGAAGACCGGATATATGCTTCTTATCCCGAGAAAAATATCATATACTGAGATGAAAGACCTTAAGGAAATGCCGTATTTCAAAAAAGGTCCTAATAAGTCAGGGCTTATTCTTACTCCTATGGCTCAAAGAAAAAAGCCTTATGGCTCACTTGCTTCTCGTACCATAGGTGATGTTTACGGTGATGTGAGCAAAGGTGGCAAAAATGGTCTTGAACTTCAATATGACTCAATCCTTACCGGAATACCTGGCATTGGAACAAGGCAAAAAATCAATGGAAGATATATTACAACCACCGAAGTCGAGCCAACCAACGGCGCCGACATAACCACCACTATTGATATTGACATACAAGAGATTACCCAAACTGCTCTTCTTGATGAGCTAAAACTTATTGATGCCGAATCAGGAACAGCTATTGTCATGGAGGTGAAAACTGGGGCAATAAAGGCTATTACAAACCTTGGAAGAATGAGTCCCGGGGTTTATGGAGAGACTCAAAACTACGCCGTAGCCGATGAGTCGGAACCGGGTTCAACTTTTAAAGTTGTCTCTATGATGATTGCTCTTGACAAAGGAGTGGTGACACCTAAAGATTCCGTCTTTTGCGAGAATGGACTTTACATGTATAAGGGAGCAAGAATGACCGACCACAATATGCACAAGGGAGGCTATCAATATTTAAGAGCTGAGGAAACTATTTGGAATTCATCAAATATCGGTGTTGCAAAAATCATTCTTAAAGGTTTTGAGAACAACCCTTCTGAATTTGTTGACGCCATTTATGAAATGGGTATTAATAAAGATCTGAAAATCGGCATTCCCGGTGCCGGAAGGCCCAAGATAAGACATCCTAAAGACTCTACAAGATATTGGTCAAAAACATCACTTCCATGGATGTCTTTTGGATATGAAACACAAATTCCACCTATTTACACTCTTAACTTTTACAATGCCATTGCTAATGACGGTAAATTGATGAGACCATATTTTGTAAATGAAATCAGCAAAGATGGTAAAGTGATTGAGACAATGGAGCCTGAGGTTGTAAACTCCAAGATATGCAAATCGTCGACACTTAAAGAGATTAGAGAGATGCTTAAAGGTGTTGTTGAGAATGGTACTGCAAAAGTTATCAAATCAGATAAAATTCAGCTTGCCGGAAAAACCGGAACAGCTCAGATATCTAAAGGAGCCGCCGGATATACAGCCGGAGGAAAAAGCCATCAAATATCTTTTTGCGGATATTTTCCGGCAGATAATCCAAAATATTCCTGCATCGTGGTGATTCGTTCTCCAAGAAACGGTTATCCTTCGGGTGGAGGCATGTGCGGATTGGTTTTTAAAAATATAGCTGAAAGAACATTTGCTCAGGACAGATTTTTGGAGATAGAAAAGAATCAGGATTCCACTGCATGTTTCATTCCTTATGCAAAAAATGGGAATTTCAAGGACCTCTCTTTAGTGCTCGACAAGCTGAATATTGATTACGATGATGATGTTGAGGGAGAGTGGGCACAAGTTAAGCATACTGACAAGGAACTTTTGATAAAAGATTTGCCAATGGGGCAAAACCTCGTTCCAAACGTGATAGGAATGGGAGCAAAAGATGCTGTTTTTCTTCTTGAAAACTGCGGATTAAAGGCTCAAATAACAGGTGTAGGAAAGGTTTACTCTCAGTCAAGACGAGGCGGTGAAAGGTTTAATAAAGGTGACAGAATCGTACTTAACTTAAAATAAGTTTGATTATTAATTACAGGAATTTTAAAAATATATTTTCCGTATTAATAAGATTATTGAGATAAACATTAAAGTTTTAATTTGGAAATAAGTTATTGTAAAATATGATGATTTCAGATTTATAATGACCATAAAAATATTTATATATGAAACCGCCATAACTCACTAAAGTTGAGATACCCAACAAAAGGTATATAAATGGCGCATTTGTACCTTAGAGGTAACGGTTAGAAAAATAAAATTATATACAAATGAAAATAGCTGAATTATTTGAAAAGATACCGCATACAATTGTCAGCGGCAATGCAAATTTGGAGATTTCAGGCATAGAGACCGATTCAAGGAAAGTAAAAAAAGGTGATCTTTTTATTGCTGTAAAAGGCACTTCTCAGGATGGGGCTGAATTTATTCCAATGGCTTTGGATAATGGAGCAATTGCAATAGTCTGTGAAGGCGAAATAAAATATTATAAAGAAAATATTACTTATATAAGTGTTGATAATTCGATGAAAAGCTCTGCTCTTATAGCAGCTGCTTGGAATGGCTATCCTTCCGATGATTTAAAGCTTGTTGGCGTTACCGGCACAAACGGTAAAACCACAATTGCAACTTTGCTTTATAAACTTTTTGGAGCTTTGGGCTATAAAGTCGGATTGCTTTCAACGGTTTGTAATTATATCAATAATATCCCTGTTGCCGCCACACACACCACTCCTGACCCCCTTTCACTTAATTCTTTGTTAAAGGATATGGTTGAGGCCGGCTGTGAATATGTTTTTATGGAGGTCAGTTCACATTCTATCGACCAAGATAGAATTGCAGGTCTGAACTTCAATGGCGGAATCTTCACCAATCTCACAAGAGACCATCTTGATTATCATAAAACCGTTGAGAATTACCTCAATGCCAAGAAGAAATTTTTTGACAATCTTCCAAAAGATGCTTTTGCCCTTACTAATCTTGATGATAAGAATGGTATGGTGATGCTTCAGAATTGCAATGCTCGTAAAAAGACCTACTCTTTGAGAACTCTTGCCGACTATAAAGGTCAGATTATAGAGGATCATTTCGAGGGGATGACTTTGGATATCAATAACAGAGAGGTTGTAACACGTTTTATCGGTAAATTTAATGCTTCCAACCTTCTTGCCGTGTATGGAGCCGCCATAGAACTTGGAGCTAACGTTGATGAGGTTTTAGTTAAACTTAGTCTTTTGGTTCCCGTTGCAGGAAGATTTGAAACCATAAGGTCTTCCAACGGAATTACTGCTATTGTCGACTATGCCCATACTCCTGACGCAATTATCAATGTCTTAGGAGCCATTCACGAGGTACTTGACGGTAAAGGCAATGTGATTACTGTTGTCGGAGCAGGCGGAAACCGTGATAAAGGCAAACGTCCCATCATGGCAAAGGAAGCTGCTAAAAATAGCGACAAGGTAGTCTTGACATCCGATAATCCACGCTTTGAAGAGCCTGATGAGATTATAAAAGACATGGCGGCCGGGCTTGACACTCAGGATAAGAAGAAAACTCTGATGATTGTTGACAGAAAAGAGGCTATAAAAACAGCTCTTATGCTTGCTCAAAAAGGTGATGTGGTTCTGATAGCCGGAAAAGGTCATGAGGATTATCAGGATGTTAAAGGCGTGAAACATCATTTCGATGACAGAGAAATTGTAAAAGAAATATTTTCGGAACTTTAAAAAGCGTATTATTAGCTTATCGATTAATACTTTAAGCTGAATTCATATAAAATATTATGTTATATTACCTGTTTAATTATTTAGATAAAACATTTGATATCCCGGGAGCCGGTCTATTTAATTATGTGACCTTCCGTTCAGGCGTTGCATTTATGCTTGCTTTATTACTCTCTACGATAGCGGGGAAAAAGGTTATTGAAAAACTCCAATTATTGCAGATAGGTGAAACGATAAGGGACCTTGGACTGGAGGGACAAATGAGCAAAAAGGGAACACCCACAATGGGTGGTATAATTATCATCATGGCCATCCTTATTCCCAGCCTTCTTATCTCAAAAGTTGGCAATATATACATGATTCTTATGTTAATCACAACTATATGGCTCGGACTTATAGGGTTTCTCGACGATTATATCAAGGTGTTCAAAAAGGATAAGGATGGTCTTAAGGGACGATTTAAAATAATCGGTCAGGTAAGTCTGGGGCTTCTTGTCGGCTTGACTTTGTATCTCAGCCCGGATGTAGTGATAAGAGAAAATCACGAAATAATGAAAAAGGGTAATATCGAGGATGTTAAATACCAAACAGAAAATATCAAATCGACAAAAACTACAATACCTTTTGTAAAAAACAACAATTTCGATTACGCTGAGTTTACCTCTTTTCTCGGAGAAAAATCTCAAACCATAGGTTGGATTATCTTTGTTTTGGTAACCATTTTTATAGTAACAGCTGTCTCCAACGGAGCTAATTTAACTGATGGGCTGGATGGTTTGGCCACCGGCAGTTCGGCAATAATCGGCACTACATTGGGAATATTGGCTTATGTTTCGAGCCACGTACAGTATGCTTCCTATTTAAATATAATGTATATTCCGGGATGTGAAGAACTTGTTGTTTTTGCAAGCGCCTTCATTGGAGCAACCATAGGTTTTCTATGGTATAATGCTTATCCTGCGCAGGTTTTTATGGGTGATACCGGCAGTCTTACAATAGGTGGAATAATTGGTGTTTTTGCAATAGCAATTCACAAAGAGCTTTTGCTTCCTATATTATGCTGTATATTTTTTGTTGAAAGCTTATCTGTGATTTTACAGGTGTTTTATTTCAAACTGACCAAAAGGAAATATGGTGAAGGACGTCGATTATTCAGAATGTCACCTTTACACCATCATTTTCAGAAATCAGCAGACTGCGGAATAGAGGCAATATTAAAAAAACCAAAAATAGCAATTCCGGAATCTAAAATCGTTACAAGATTTTGGATTATTGGCATTTTGCTTGCAGTTATAACTATTGTAACATTAAAAATCAGATAAATCAAATATCCGATTTATATAAGTAATACATTTATAAATTAATATCTATGTTCAGAGTTATTCTGATAAGATATTATATTAATTTATGAAATACCCAGATTTTTGTAAGTGGTGTTGAAACCCATTTTTGATTATTTGAGTAAGTTTATATAATTAGAGTTCTAAAAAATTCATATACAAATGAAATCGCTATAACTCACCTAAAGATGAGATACCAAACAGAAGGT
>JAUNSR010000011.1:0-79297 GCA_030539115.1 Bacteroidales bacterium | reverse complement strand
ATATAAATGGCGCATTTGTACCTTAGAGGTAACGGTTATAAAATTAAATAATATAAAAATGAAACCGCCATAACTCACCTAAAGATGAGATACCAAACAGAAGGTATATAAATGGCGCATTTGTACCTTAGAGGTAACGGTTATAAAATTAAATAATATACAAATGAAAGCTAATAAAAGAATTGTAATCCTTGGAGGAGGTGAAAGCGGCACAGGAGCTGCCGTGCTCGCAAAGATTAAAGGATTCGATGTTTTTCTTTCAGACAAGTCTCCAATTAAAGATAGCTATAAGGAAACACTCAGTAAATATGAGATTCCGTTTGAGGAGATGACTCATAGTTACGATCTTATATTAAATGCCGATGAAATAATTAAGAGCCCGGGCATTGCTGAGACTACTCCGGTGATGATTGAGATAATAAAGAAAAAAATTTCTGTTATCTCAGAGATTGAATTTGCAGGAAGATATACAAAGGCAAAAATGATTTGTATAACAGGAAGCAACGGCAAAACAACGACCACTTTATTAACTTATCATATTTTAAAAAGTGCCGGCATGAATGTCGGTCTTGCAGGTAATGTTGGAAAAAGCCTTGCACTTCAGGTTGCAACCGAGCAACATGATTATTATGTTATCGAATTGAGCAGTTTTCAATTGGATAATATGTACGACTTTAAAGCAAATATTGCTGTAATACTAAATATTACTCCCGATCATTTGGACAGATATGATTATAAGATGCAGAATTATGTAAACTCTAAATTCCGCATTCTTCAAAATCAAACAGAAAATGACGCTTTCATATATTGGCATGATGATCCTATCTTAAGCAAAGAGATAAAAGCTCATCCAACAAAGGCGAAACTATTTTCTTTTGCAGAAAACGGCAGCGACTTGGAGGCTTATGTAGATTCTCAGAAAATGATTATAGATACCATCGGCAGACATTTTGAGATTGAACTTGACAAGCTGGCTTTGCCGGGCAAACACAACCTTCTCAATTCTATGGCAGCCACACTCTCTGCTAATATTCTTGATATTAAAAAAGATGAGATTAGACATGCTTTAGAAGATTTCCAAGGCGTAGAGCATCGCCTTGAAAGAGTGGATATAAAAAAAGGAGTTCTTTATATCAATGACTCAAAGGCCACCAATGTTAATTCTTGCTGGTACGCTTTGCAATCTATGACCGCTCCAACTGTGCTTATCTTGGGTGGTAAGGACAAGGGAAATGACTATAGCGAGATTTCCAAACTTGTAAAAGAAAAAACCAAAGGACTTGTTTTCCTTGGCGTAAACAACGACAAGCTTCATGATTTCTTTGATTCGTTTGGTATTCCGATAAAAGATGCACGCTCTATGTCAGAAGCAATAAAACTTTCTTCAGAATTGGCTTCTCCAGGAGATACTGTTCTTTTGTCTCCATGCTGTGCAAGTTTCGACTTGTTTAAAAGCTATGAAGACAGAGGAGAACAATTTAAATGTGAGGTAAGCAAGTTGTAATTTAATTATAACCTCATTTATTGCAGATGAGTATTTTGTTTATTGCAAACACGTTGAAAAAACATTGTACTCATTTTAAAATTAAACAAACAATGACTTTTTTTATATTATGAGATAATTATTATTGTATTTATGAACATAAAAAATCGTTCTGCAATAATTACAATCCATAAATAAAAAATCGATACATATTTAACTCATCATAAGAAATATAATGGGCATATTCTTTAGACATATTTTTAAAGGCGATAAATGGATATGGATAATTTTTGCTTTCCTTGCAATAATCTCGATCCTTGAAGTTTTCAGTGCTACCAGTACTCTTGCTTATAGAGCGAGCGAGTATTGGCGCCCTTGGTACACTCATACTATGTCTATCGTTACCGGAATGATAGGAATGATTATTGTTCAGAACATTCCTCCCCACAAGTTTAAAGTTCTTGGCTTTATCAGTGTTGTAGCTGCCGTCTTTTTGCTAATTGCCGTTATGTTTACCGCAGAAGTCAATGGCGCACAAAGGCAAATACTTGGTATCCAACCATCGGAATTGGGCAAATTTGGATTGATTACCTTTGTAAGCTTTCTTCTCTCAAAGGGGAAAAGCGAAGAAGGGATAACAAAGCAGACACTATGGTATATCCTTTTGTTTTCCGGCATTATATGCGGGCTGATTGCCCCTGAAAATTTCTCTACCGCCGGTCTTCTTGCCATTGTTATTTTTCTTATGATGATTGTTGCTCAGGTCCAATGGAAATGGCTTTTGTCTTTGGCAGGAATTGCTGTAGTATGTGTGTCTTTATTTCTTGGTGTTCTTGTTTTAACTCCGATGGATAAGCTTCCCGGCCGTATGGCTACTTGGAAATCCCGTATAGAATTGTCAATGGAAAGCAGCAAAACACCTTTGGTGTCTCAAAAAATCGACGATAAAAACAGACAAGTTCAATATGGCAGAATGGCTGTTGCTAATGGTCTGATAGGAAAAGGTCCCGGCAATAGCCAAATAAGGGATTTCCTTCCACAGGCATATTCCGATTATATATATTCGATTATTATAGAGGAACTGGGATTTGTTATCGGAGGAATTGGCACACTTATATTATACCTTGGCCTGATGTTCAGGGTGGGAAGGATATTCAGCAAATGCAAATATGTATTTCCCGGGTTCCTGCTTTTAGGGCTGACAATGATAATAGTATTTCAGGCTCTTATAAACATGGCTGTTGGCGTTGATTTAATTCCCGTCACCGGTCAACCTCTTCCTTTGGTTAGCCGTGGAAGAAATTCGATGTACTTTACCTGCCTATACTTTGGCATAATATTAAGCATCAGCCGAAGTGTTGGAATCGGAGAGGAAGATTACGATGACAATCATTTAGCCGGAGAGCCATCTGCTGAGTCTCTTGAAATTGAAAATAATTCAGATGAAGCGTTATCAGACAATGTTTCACAGAATGTAAAACAAGAAGTTTATGAAACAGAAGAAATATAGGGTTATTGTAAGCGGAGGCGGCACAGGAGGCCATATTTTCCCCGCTGTGTCAATAGCGAATGCAATAAAGGATATATATCCGTCAACAGAGTTTCTTTTTGTCGGAGCTTTGGGCAGGATGGAAATGGAAAAGGTCCCTGCTGCGGGATATAAGATTATTGGGTTGCCGGTAAGGGGCTTCAACAGAAAAAATTTATTTAAAAATATTTCCGTCGTCAAGGACCTTATAAAATCTCTTTTCCTTGCAAGAAAAGCAATCAAGGAGTTTAATCCTGATGTTGCAGTAGGAGTTGGCGGTTATGCCAGTGGTCCAACATTAAAGATTGCAAGCATGATGGGTATTCCGACTGTAATTCAAGAACAAAATTCCTATGCGGGGGTAACAAACAAGCTGCTTGCATCAAAGGCTGAGGCTATATGCGTTGCCTACGACAATATGGAGCGGTTCTTTCCCAAAGACAAAATTGTTCTTACTGGAAACCCCGTTAGGCAGACTCTAACAGAGAATAACATTTCAAAGGAGGAGGCTTTCAATTACTTCAATCTTGATTCAAAGAAAAAGACCATACTTGTCATAGGAGGCAGCTTAGGAGCAAGGACGATAAATCAAAGCATTGCTAAAGGTTTAAACTATTTCCAAAAAGAAGATATTCAAGTTATTTGGCAAACAGGTGCAAACTATTACGACAATGCAAAAAAAGAGCTTGACAATTCCAATACTCCAAATATAAAGGCAATGCCTTTTATAAGCAGGATGGATTTTGCCTATTCTATTGCAGATATCGTTATCTCAAGAGCGGGTGCAAGCTCTATTTCCGAGCTTTGTCTTTTGGAGAAAGCTGCAATCCTTGTACCATCGCCAAATGTTGCTGAAGACCATCAGACAAAGAATGCAATGGCACTTGTTAATAAGGATGCTGCTGTAATGGTTGCTGATGCAAATGCACAGACCTCTTTAGTCGATACGGCTATTAGGCTTGTTTCCAACAAATCAAAGGTTTCTTTATTAAAAGACAATATTTCAAAACTTGCATTTAACAATGCAGCCCGGAAAATAGCTCAGATAGTTATTGAATGTGCTTCAAAAAAGGTATAAAACAAGTTTTCCTTTTTAATTTTTAAATTCATATCACTGATAAACGGGCACAATAAACACCGGAATAAAGTTTTTTTTCAAAGAAATGAAAATCACTTTTTAAGACCCAGGTCACATTAGCTTTTTAAAGATTGATAAAAAAAAATCATAATATAAATATGAAAAATATATACAACTCTATCTTTTTCGTTGGAGCCGGCGGAATTGGGATGAGTGCCATAGTAAGATATTTTCTTGCTAAAGGTTTTAAAGTCGGAGGCTATGACAGAACAGAATCCGACTTAACCGAAGCGCTTATAAAAGAGGGCGCTAAAATTAAATATATTGATGACATCAACTTTGTCGAGGATTGTTTCAAAGACTTTAAACAAACGCTCGTTGTCTATACTCCTGCCATCCCCGAGAGCCATTCGGAATTAAAATGGTTCAGAGATAATGGGTTTAAGGTTATAAAAAGAGCCGCACTTCTTGGTTTAATAACAGAATCTGAAAGAGGAATATGCATTGCCGGCACTCATGGAAAGACTACGACCTCTTCTATGACAGCTCACATCCTCAAACAATCGCATGTTGACTGCAATGCTTTTTTAGGCGGCATATTAAAAAACTATTCCACAAATCTTATGCTCTCAGACAAAAGTGATTTAACTGTTATCGAAGCAGACGAATATGACCGTTCCTTTCATTTTCTTCGTCCCTACATGGCATTAATCACTGCTGCCGACCCCGATCACCTTGATATTTATGGAACTGCAGAGGCATATCATGAAAGTTTCAATATCTTTACGTCTCTTATACAACCCGGAGGCACTCTTATCATGAAAGATGGGATAAACATAGAACCCAGACTTCAGAATGGCGTTAAATTCTACACCTATTCGGGAAAAGAAAAAGGAGATTTTCATGCTGAAAATATAAGGATAGGAAATGGCACGATAATCTTTGACTTTGTTGCACCTGAACACAAAATCAAAGACATCGAACTTGGAGTTCCGGTAGAAATAAATATAGAAAACGGTATTGGTGCAATTGCTCTTTCATATCTTAACGGAGTCGATGACCAAGAGATAAAAGATTCAATGAAATCTTTCAGAGGAGCCAAAAGAAGATTTGATTTTCATATAAAAAATGACAATCTTGTAATGATTGACGATTATGCTCATCATCCCGATGAGATAAAAGCAAGCATAAGTTCTATAAAATCATTATATCCCGACAAAAAAATTTCTGTTATATTTCAGCCACATCTATTTACAAGGACAAGAGACTTTGCAAAGGAATTTGCAAAATCATTATCTTTGGCGGATGAAGTCATTCTTCTTGATATTTATCCGGCAAGAGAACTGCCAATAAAGGGAGTTTCTTCAGAGATTATTTTTAAAGATATAACCTCAAAAGAAAAGACTTTATGCAAAAAAGAGGATTTGCTTTCTTTATTGGAGAATAAAAAATTCGAAGTTCTTATAACTCTTGGAGCAGGCGATATTGACAGATTAATAGAACCAATAAAAGAATTACTTACAAAATGATAAAAAAAATACTTCGTATAATACTTATCTCTCTGCTGCCTTTGTATTTATTGGCGGCATATATTGTCTTTTCCAACAAAGGCAATGAAGAGACATGCAGCGAAGTACTCATTTCTATTGGCGATAGTATAGACGCTCCTTTTCTAAAAATCAAGGATGTCAAATATATGCTCTCAAAAAACGGCGTTTCCCCTGTCGGCAAGCCTTTTTCCAAGGTAAATACCTATAAGATACAGCAGACCTTGGAGGAAAACAGGATAATTAGAAGAGCCGTCTGCTATAAAACTCCAGGAAACATTCTTAGAATCGATATCGAACAAAGAAATCCTATTCTTAGGGTGATGGGCATCAACGGCGATTTTTATATTGACGACAGAGGCGAGTATATGCCTACCTCATCTAATTTTACCGCTCATGTTCCGGTGGCATCAGGCTATATTACAAAGGATGACATTAAGAAGGATATTTACAAATTTGCACTTTTCCTTGACAGCAATGATTTTTGGAGAGCGCAAATCGACCAAATATATGTAGATTCAAAAGGTGAAGTCGAATTAATCCCTAAAGTTGGAAACAATACGATTTATTTGGGAGATTTCACTAATTTTGAGACAAAACTTGACAATCTGATGATATTTTATAAAAAAGGCCTTTCAAAAAGAGGTTGGAATGTATATAAAACTATCAATCTTAAATACGACAATCAAGTTATTTGCACTAAATAAAAGATTTATTATTAAATATTTAACCGCCAGACAACAATGGAACTAAAAGAGTTCATAGTAGCTGTTGATTTAGGGACATCTAAAATTAGAGGGATTGTAGCTTCAAAAGATATATCCGGTTCTATAATTGTGCATGCCTCTGAAAAAGAGGATTCTAATGGATGTATTAAGCGTGGTTTAATTCAAAACGTCGATGAAGCAGCATCGAAAGTTAAACATCTCATCTCTAAATTGGAAAAAATTGCCAAAACCAAGATAGGCAAAATATATATTGGCGTTGGTGGGCAGTCTTTGATATCAATCAATGACAGAATAGAGCATCAATTAAATGATGACGCCCAAATTACCGAAGAAATTTTCGATGCCGTAAAGCAGGGATGCCTTAAAAAAACATATCCCGGAAAGGAAATTTTAGAGGTTATTCCAAGCAATTACATCGTTGACGGGAAGAAAATAGTTCAGCCTATTGGCGTTTACGGTTCCGAGCTGACTATTGACTATACCATTATTCTCGGCAAAATCGCAATGATGAAGAACCTTAAGAGAATGATTGAAAAACTTGATGTTGAAATAGCAGGTTTTCTTTTGTCTCCTCTTTCGGCTGAATTTGCACTCTCGGAATCTGAAAAAATGCTTGGCTGCGCTTTTGTAAACATGGGTGCCGGGACTACCACTCTTACAATATTTAAAGATTGCATATTAAAATATCTTGTAGTTATCCCTTTGGGCGGCAACACAGTCACAAAAGACATTACATCTCTTCAACTTCTTGAAAAGGATGCCGAACAATTAAAAATCAGATACGGAAATGCCTTTATCGACAGCGGCAGCAACGAAGACATCGTACTTAAGCTGCAAAACAGCGAAGGCTTTGATTCTCCGGAGGTGAGCAAATCAAAACTCTCTCAAGTTTGCTCTTTAAGATATGAAGAGATTATTGAAAACGTTATTAATCAAATCAAGCTTTCCGGCCTTGACAAGCAAATTCCTTCAGGAATAATCATTAGCGGAGGCGCAAGCAATATTTCCGGTGTCGTTTCTCTTTGGAAAAAGAAAACAGACCTCGATGTGAAAGTCGGTTCTTTCCAAAGAATGGTAACTTCAAGAAGTCAGGTTGACTTGACTAAAGACTCCTCTTTCACAACTATTCTTGGACTTTGCTGTATGACAAACAACATCAATTGTTACAAGCCTGAACCTGAGCCTGAAATTGCTCCGGTCAGTACAAACGATGCTTTGGAAAAGGAAAATACAACGTCCAAAGACAATGATGAATCAATTAAAAAGACACAGGGAAAAAAATCAGGATTCAGCTTCATTTCTAAATTCGTAGGTGACATTTTTAAAGATGATGGTGACGAAGCTGAATTCAATGAATCAAACCAATAACATTATGGACGAAATTCAAATTAACATAAACGACAAGCAAAAAGATGATATGCTTGATCTTGCTTACGAGACTGCGGCTCCATCTATCATTAAAGTTATTGGTGTTGGCGGCGGCGGTGGCAATGCCGTTAACCATATGTTTAAAGAGGGTATCCATGATGTCTCTTTCGTGCTTTGCAACACTGATAATCAGGCTTTAAGAAAAGCTGGCATTCCACGCAAAATTCAACTCGGCAAAACAAAAACCCAAGGCTTAGGAGCCGGCAACCGTCCTGACAAGGCAAAAGAGGCTGCCGAAGAGAGTCTTGATGAAATACATAAAATGCTTGACGACGGCACTAAAATGGTGTTTATCACCGCCGGAATGGGCGGTGGCACCGGCACCGGAGCCGCTCCAATCATCGCCCGTGAAGCAAAAAACATGGATATCTTAACTGTGGGTATAGTTACGGTTCCTTTCATTTTTGAGGGTCAGAAAAAGATTAATCAGGCTCTTGACGGTGTTGAAGAGATGAGGAAACATGTCGATGCACTGCTTGTCATCAACAACGAACGTCTTTGCAGCATATATCCAGACCTGACTTTCTTCAATGCTTTTGCCAAAGCGGATGACACTCTTACCATTGCAGCTAAAAGCATTGCCGAGATCATCACTGTTGAGGGATATATCAACCTCGACTTTGCCGATGTCAAGTCGATCCTTAAGGATGGCGGCGTTGCCATAATGAGTACCGGCTTTGGAGAGGGCGATAAAAGGGTTACCAAATCTATCGATGACGCTCTTAACTCTCCGCTTCTCAACAACAACGATGTCTTCGGTGCACAAAAGGTGCTTTTCAACCTCTATTTCAGTCAGGAATCTCCTGTTACTATGGAAGAGGTCCGTGAAATCGACGAGTTTATGGTCAAATTTGATCCTGATGTGGAGGTTATTTGGGGAGCTGCCATCGACAACAGTCTTGGTGACAAGGTTAAAATGACTCTTCTTGCCACAGGCTTTGGCATAAGCAATCTGCCTGATATGCCTGCCAACATTCCTCCAAAGGGAATCAAAACGGCTGATTCCGGCAAAGGTGTCCAACCTATAAATATGAACGATGAGGGAGCCACCATCAAACGTATCGAAGAGACATACGGCAAAGAGGCTGTAGATACCATCAAATCAAATCAAACAAGAGCCTCTTTCTATATTTTCAGCAATGAAAGTCTTGATGATGATCCACTGATTGAAAAAATCGAGCAGAATCCGACATATAACAGGGATAAAAACTTTATTCGCAACATACAAAATGAACATAAGACATCTTCTGAAACAAATTCGTCTGCTTCAGAGAATACATCCATACAATTCTAAAATTATTAATATTATATTTTAAGTTATGAGTCTTTTTGATAAAATCAGCGACGATATAAAAGCAGCAATGCTCGCCAGAGATGCTGTTCGACGCGATACATTAAGAGGTATTAAAAAGGAATTTCTTGAAGCCAAGACTGCCAAAGACAACGTTTCAGGCGAACTTTCAGATGCTGATGCTTTAAAGATTATCTCTAAAATGGCTAAAAAAGGAAAAGATGCCGCTCAAATCTTTAAAGAACAAAACAGAGAGGATCTTATGAATGAAGAACTTGCTCAGGTGGCAGTTATGGAAGAATATCTTCCTAAACAAATGTCTGATGAAGAGCTTACCGCATCTATTAAAGAAATCGTTGCTCAAGTAGGAGCCCAAGGTCCTAAAGATATGGGCAAGGTTATGGGCGTTGCAAGCAAAAAGCTTGCCGGTCTTGCCGAGGGTCGCGCCATTTCAGACAAAGTAAAAAGCGTACTTGCCCAAATGGCATAAAAATTGAACTGTATTATTTCCTATAATAAAAAATCCCAAGAATTTCTTCTTGGGATTTTTTTATTTCTTGTCAATTTATATTGCCTTTGTCTAAAGAGAATCATAAACAGATTTTATTCCCTCCCATACATCCTTCTGGTCAAAATTCTTTTCTATTACCTCTCTGGCTCTTTCTCCCATTGCTTTTAGCTCATCTTTGGAGTTCATCATCCTTTTCATTGCATCATAGAGCGCATCTTCATCTTTCGGCGGAATAATGACGCCATTTACATTATTTTGAATTATTTCCCTTGAACCTGATATATCGGTTACTATTGATGGCAGAGACATTGCTCCTGCCTGAAGTACGACATTCGGAAAACCCTCTCTGTAGCTCGGAAATACAAAAATGTCTGAAGCCGAAAGATAGGGTCTAATGTCAACCTGATAGCCTTCAAAACGAATATGCGGATGAAGTTCTATAATATTCTGAATCTCCGAATCGAGTTTCTCCTCTATTGGTCCGACAAGAATTAGCCCCGTATGTGGATTATCTTTGTTTAATCTTACAAAAGCCCTCACCAATTCATTTATACCTTTGTGCTTTGTTATACGTCCCACAAAACAGAAAGTAAAGTCATATTTCCTAAGCGACAATGCCTTTTCCTTTATTGCATTGTTATTTGCATCATAATAGTTCAGGTCAACGCCGTTAATATTTCCGTTGTGAATTTTTGGAGAAATATCACTGCATATATTCTCTTTTATCATTATATCCTTTACGCCATCGCCCTCTGGAATAACTTTAGTGGCAAACTTGCATGTAAGTCTTTCTGTAAATTTTAAGACAGCTCGTTTTAATCCCTTCTCAGTCTCAAATCTCAACCCGGTGACAGTGTATATCCTATTTGGCACACCTGCAAATTTTGCCGCTATCATTCCAAGCAAGCTTCCCTTTGGAGTGTTTGCATGCACTATATATGGCTTTTCTTTCTTAAAAAGGAAATACAACTTAAACAAAGACCTTATGTCAGAGAAAATACTTATTTCCCTGCACATCTCTATCGGCTGACATCTTACTCCCTCTCTCTCTCCTACAAGCCTCAACTCTTCAGCTCCTGAAGCCACAGCAACCACTTCATAATAATTGCTTAGGTATTTTAGCTGGCCTTTGAGCAACAAGTTTTGTGAAAGTGAAACTGTGGTCAGTCTTATTAATTTCTTAAGCATAAATGATGTATTTAAGATGAATATTTATCTGTACTTTAAATGTATGTATAATTATCGTATTTATCAAAACATCTTTTTACATATTTTTAATTCAATTATATATTTTAGACGCTCATCATAAAACAAATGCCGACAATTTGCAGCCTTTATTTTTTGATTAGTTCAATCTGCTATAAAAATTATAATTGATGACAATTTTATTTTTCCCTATGGTTTTAAAATTTTGATTGTCATTTTTTATAAACGACTTAAGTATTTTAATAATTTTATTAATGTTATTTTTAAGTTATACTTAAATATATTTCAAATGTATCTTAAGTTATTTAAATTTTTCTTCTATTAAAATTTATTTTTCGAGGTTAAAAATAGATTATTTAATAGCTTTTTCATTTTAAAAACATATATAACTGCAAATAGGCTTAATTTATTATTATAACATCCAACGCAATGCAAATGATTAAAAGTAATTTTAGAGAATAAAAAGTTTCTTATGTAACTATTATAAGTTATTTTTGATAATCCTTAAAATCTAAATACTATTATGAGCAGCATCTATACCTCTTTTATAAAGGCATCAACATTATTGTTGGCCTCTTTTATTTCATTACAAAGCTATTCCCAGGAGAGCAAAAAACTTGAGGGCACTCCGATGGGGTCGATGAATGTCGACTACAATACAAGTCTTCCATCGACAACAGTAAACACTGCCGCAATGGTTTTTGATGGAAATTTTGACACATATTATGCATCTATGGACAGGTCAAACACATGGGTCGGTCTTGACTTGGGAAAGGAGTTTATAATAAATAAAATAGGCTATGCTCCAAGAAACGGCTATTCGAGCAGACTTCCATTGGGAGTTTTTGAGGGTGCCAACAATCCTGACTTTGGCGATGCACTTCCTCTTTTAATCATTAAGGAGACCAACATACCGGAAAGAGAGATTACTTATCAGGAAATTAATTGCAATAAGCCATTTAGATATGTAAGATATATTGGTCCAAACAATGTAAGATGCAATATAGCCGAGGTTGAATTTTGGGGATATGAGGGCAATCCAAGTGAAATAAGATATTATCAGACAACAAATATTCCAACAATAACTATTCATACGGAAAACAACAGGGATGTTGTCTCGAAGGATCAATATCTTAAAGGCATTGTCTCTTTCATTTCAAATGACGGAAAGGAAATATATACCGATTCATTGCAGATAAAAGGCAGAGGCAACGCTTCATGGGGCTTTCCCAAAAAGCCATATAAATTAAAACTCAACAACAAGGCATCCGTACTTGGCAATAAGGCTGTTGCAAAGGATTGGACTCTTATCAACAACTGGGGCGACAAAACCCTCATGAGAAATATCATAGCCTTTAAGGTAAGCGAAAGGCTTGGTCTGGAATATACCTCTGCAATTCAACCTGTTGATGTGTTTTTAAATGGCGAGTACAAAGGATGCTATCAGCTGTGCGACCAGATTGAAGTTAATGAGAACAGGGTAAATGTTGACAAAATGAAAAAGACAACCACCACTCTTCCAGATTTGTCCGGCGGTTACCTTATTGAAATAGACGCTTATGCTTCCCAAGAAACTTCGAAATTCACTTCACAAATTATGCAGATTCCTGTGACTATCAAGTATCCGAAAGATGATGAAATCAACTTTTCACAATCAAAATATATAGCAGACTATTTTAACACTTTTGAAAGTGCTCTCTTTAGTTCCAATTACCTTGATGAAGCAACAGGATTCCAAAAATATTTTGATCTAAACAGTTTTGTCAAGCATTTTATCACCGGAGAATTAAGTGCAAATACTGATACATATTGGAGCACCTATATGTACAAGCGTAAAAATGACGATAAGATTTATACCGGTCCGGTTTGGGATTTTGACCTTGCTTTTGACAATGACAACCGCACACATCCGGTCAACGATTTGGTGGATGCGGCAGGAAAGCCGGACTATGTTTTTAATAATCCTGTCAGTTCTCAGGCAGGAAATATGAGAAACATGGTTAATAGGATTGTAATGAATTCAGTTGCAAAGAACAACATAAAACTTCAATGGAATACTGCCCGTCAGCATGGAGGCCTCGATGACCAATCAATGGCTGATTTGGTGGATTACTATTCAAACATGATGTATGAATCCCAAACGTTGAATTTTAGGAGATGGGACATACTTAACACCAATGTACACTTAAATTATGTGTCGAGAGGCACTTATGACAATGAGGTGGCATATCTTAAAGAATTTATAGATGCGCGTCTTGCTTGGATGGATGCCAAAATAGGTGTAATAACTATTGGCGTTGACAAAAACGAGGAAGACAGCAGTAATGTATTTGCATACAACGGCAAAATATATTTTGAGGGGTTTGAATTAAATGAACCGTTTGTCATTTACGATATGATGGGCAAGGAAATAATTAAGGGGAATATTAATGATACATCTTTTAACATCGACTTTAGCAGGACCGGGATATACATTATTAATATAGCATCAAAAAAATACAAAATTGCATTATAGATATAACTTTTAATAAAATAAAGACTCATCGAAATATCGAAGAGAATGAGAAAATCATATTTAATAATTATTATTTTTATTTTCGCTTCCTTTAATATCAACTCACAGGGTTCAAACAAGTTGACAGGTAAAATAATCGGTTGTTTAAGCCATGACTATGAAACGAATGCCTCATCAACGACTGTCAATCTTCCCGAAAATGCTTTTGATGGAGATTTAAATACTTTTTATGCATCGGAGCAAAGATCTTACACATGGGTGGGATTGGAACTTGAATCAGAATTTGTTATTGACTCGGTTGGATATGCTTCAGTAAAGGAGAGAGAAACAAGGTTGTCGTTAGGAGTGTTTGAAGGAGCAAACAATCCTGACTTTGGCGATGCTGTGGTTTTATTAATGATAAAAAAGTCGAGCATAGAGTCCGGGAAGATCGTTTATCAAAAAGTCGATTGCAATAAAAGTTTCAAATATGTAAGATATGTCGGTCCATACGACAAAAGATGCAATATAGCTGAAGTGGAATTTTATGGTCATAAAGATGACACTCAGCAGAATATCTTTAGATATTACCAACTTACAAACATTCCTACAGTTTCAATACATACTGAAACAAAAGGTGATATTACGTCAAAGGAGGAATATGTAAAGGGTATTGCATCATTTGTATCGAAGGATGGAACTGAGATTTACTCCGACTCTGTCAAAATAAGAGGCAGAGGAAATGCCACTTGGAATCTGTCAAAGAAGCCTTATAAAATAAAACTCTACAATAAAACAAATCTTCTTGGCAACTCAGCCAAGGCAAAGGATTGGACTCTGCTTAGCAATATGGGTGATAAAACTCTTATGAGAAATTTCCTTGCATTTGATATAAGCAGGATGGCAGGATTCGAATATACTCCAAGCGGACAACCCGTAGACCTATTTCTTAATGGGGAATATAAAGGATGCTATCAGCTCTGCGATCAGGTGGAGGTAAATAAAAACAGAGTGAATGTTGAAAAGATAAGTCCTAATGCCGCATCAATATCTGAACTCTCAGGAGGATATTTTATTGAAATCGACTCTTATGCCTATAATGAAGCATCTTGGTTTCTTTCCTCACGCATGGGTACGCCGGTGACTATCAAATATCCAGATGATGATGAAATTACCCCTGTTCAGAAAAATTATATTCAAGGACATTTCAACAAGTTTGAAGAAGCGCTTTACAGTTCTGTCTATCTGGATGCCAACTCGGGATTCAGAAGATATCTTGATTTAGAAACCTTTATAAAATATTTTGTACTTCAGGAGTTCACAGGAAACACCGATGCCTTTTGGAGCGTTAACCTTTATAAGCATAAAGGTAACGATAGGTTTTACACCGGTCCCGTTTGGGATTTCGATATAGCGTTCGACAATGACTTTAGAACTTATCCCCTTAATAACCTAAAGGATACTTATGGTGACCCAATATATGTTTATGAATATGAAAACAGCTCTCAGGCAGGTCAAATGAGACGCATTGTAAAAAGAATAGTAAACACCTCGGAAGCCGGTAAAGAAATTTACAATTGCTGGTATAATCTTCATTTGAAAAACGGACTTACAAAAGACAATCTGTATAGCCTTATTGACAAATATGCCAAGGAGATGGAGGAATCTCAAAAGCTGAATTTTATGAGATGGGATATTAATGCCATGGTGCTGGCTGTGCCTGTGGCAAGGGGAACCTACAAGGCTGAAGTTGATTATCTTAAATACTATATTGAAAGAAGAATAGATTGGATGAATGAAATGATTGGTGTAAAAGCAACCGATGCAGATCAATATAATTTTAAGCCTGTAAATGTGTGGAGCAATGAAAACCTGATTTATATATCTTCCGACAAATTGGATATAAATTATTCTATTTACAATTCGTTGGGAATTGCTGTTGACAATGGAGTAATTAAAGATTATACAACGATTATACCTTTACAATCATCAGGTATTTATATTGTAAAAGTGGAAGATGTTAGTTTTAGAACAGTATTGAAATAGGAGGTATCTAAAAACAAAAAAAATAAAGACAAAAGCATCAAATTATTAAATAGTTTGAAATGCTTTTGCCTTTTATGATTTTTTTAAAAAGTATGGGCAATTCCTAAATTAAAACCCCAATAACCATTATATCTTAATTCGCTGACCTCTCCATTAAAACCATTTGGTGTTAAGGCTGCATTAAGTCCTAACTGAAGCTCAAATTTTTTATTAAGTTCATAGGCAAAAATAGCATTGAAAGTAGGGACAAGAAAATTACCGGAAATCATTCCTTTATATTCAATAACATGAGTATAGGCAAAACCGAATTCGGGACGAACATTGAATTTAGAGGTGGATCCGGGAGAAAAGAAATCTCTTAAACTAACCCACCAAAACAATCCTGCATCTATATATGCAATATCTTGCTTATACCAGCCATTGCCGAGATTGCAGTCTGCATCGTAAGGGATACCCGTAACAAACCCTACGCCATCGGAAGCGTAAAAAAGCTTTGCTGCATCTTCTCTTACATATCCTTTCATAAAGAAACCGCCAAGAGAAACTCTTACACCTGCAGCACGAAGCAGCTGTTTTGAATAACTAAAAGAATACCATGGGGTAAGTCTTTGTCCAAAGTTCTTATACTTTGCATCTGCCTCTCCTTCAAATTCTCTAAAGCCAAAATGCAAAGCAATTTTATTGTCATTTTTTGAAATTGTCTTTGGCTTTTTAATCTGTCCGAATATCGTACCTGACCCCAAAAGGGCAAAAAGACAGATAAAAAATAAACACTTCTTTTTTAACATAACTTATTAAATAATCGGGTTAATAATAACTGCAATATTAAATATCTTTAATTATAAAATTCACTTTCAATCCCTTATGATAATCAGGGTCAAATTCTATTCTTCCTTTTAATCTTTCGGCAACCAATCTACATAGATAAAGGCCTAAGCCATTGCCTTGAGTAAAGGCATTTACTTTGGCAAACTTCTCGAAAACATAGTCCCTTTTTCCATCAGGAATACCGCAGCCTGTATCTTTAATACTAACAATAAATTCTTCAGAATCTCTCCTACAAGAAACTGTTATCGAGCCTTTGTCAGTAAACTTGTTTGCATTGTCAAGCAAAGCCCTGAGCATTAAAGAGAAATAATGAGGATGCGTGTAAATCTTACATTCATCTTTCGGCATTTCAAGATTGTAGGTAATGCCACGTTTTGCACTATTTTCTGTAAGTCTTTTTACTTCCCTCTCACAAATAGCCGGAATATCAACAATTTCCATTGGAAGCTCAGTTGATGTGCTGTCGAGATTGGCAACTTCCAGCATATCATTGATAAGGCGTGTAAGGGTAAAGACATTCTCCTTTATTATAGTTGAGAATTCATTCTTCTCCTCATCACTCACGCTATCTTCAGTTATAAGTTCGGAGAAACCGTTAATGGCGTTCAACGGAGTTCTAATTTCATGGCACATGCTGTTGATAAACGATGTTTTAATTTTTTCGCTGTCCTGAGCAATCTTCTGTTGGTGCTCCAGATTTACCTGCAGACCTCTTACTCTTCTTAGGTTGAAGAATAGATATAAACTTATTATCAATGTAATGACAATAATTACACCGGCAAAACGAAGTTCGTTTGTTCTCTTTGCAGCTAATAATGCCACCTTTTCATGTTCGAGTTTTTCAACATCATATTTAACCCTCATCTCTCCGACTTTCTCCATATATTCATTCTCCATAAGGGAATCGCTTTTTGCGACAGCCACTTCGTATGCCTCACAACTCTCTTTATAACGGGCGGCTTTTGAAAGTAAAAGTGCTCTAATAAGATAATGGTTGGAGATGTTGGCAATATTTGTCTTATTGTTTTCAATAAGATAAATTAAAGAGTCTTCAAAAAGTATAGCCTGATTGTAATCTTCAATATCCTTGAAATATGTCGTACTCAAATTGTAGAAAAAGGATTTATCCTTATAAAGCTCATCACCGCTTCCAGAATTTATAAAATCACGATACTTAAGGTAATACTCATGGGCTTTGTCTTTACCAATTAAACGGCTGTTGAAAATCAATCGTTCATAACAAAGTAAATATGAAAGATTCTTGTGGAAATATGGACGTCTGTTGATTATTTCAGGCTGTTCAAAAAATCTATCCTGAATCTCCAAGTATGTATCGGCTGTCTTTCTAAACAATACATCATCCTTGGTTATGCTGTAGGTAGTCAGAAGTGTTATCGCAAAATTTGCAGAAAAGTATTTTTTAGCCGTTAAAGGAAAAGCATCAATCTTTTTCCATCCCTCCTCAAAGTATGCTTGTGAACTCTTCCATGAGTTGTTTCCACTTAAAGAGGCCAATTGGTGAGAGATAACTCCATTGATAAATAAACGTTCCACCTCTTCAAATTTGCTCTCTTTATGGGCATTCTTATTCAATTCGTTTAGTATGCTGTCGCACACGACAGGAATGTTTTCTCTTTTGGTGAGTTGAATTAAACGCATATAATAGCACATATTGTAATATGTAACCATACCGTCATAAGGACTTCCTTTTAATAAATTATCAGCTTTTTTTAAAAATATAAATAATGAGTCTTTTCCTGCTTCCTGCTCCATGAAATAGGATGTAACCGAGCCTAAGGCGACCATGATTCCGAACTTGTCTTTGTTCTTTAATGACAAGTCGAACAATTGAAATGCAAAGGGCATCTCTTCTTTTGTAGATTCTGTAATATCCTTTAAATTAATCAATAAGTTTATCTTTTCCGATGAATTCTCAGTATGTGATAATTTATCAATTAAGTCATTCTTTATTTTATTTGACTCATTGCCAAAAACAGAAATACAAACACAGCTATAGATTAAAAAAAATATTATCCTAATAATTTTCATAAGACAATGTGCTAAATCCAATCAACCTTTTATCAAAAAAGTATTAAAGAGATATTGTTTATCGAAAAACATTATAAATGTAAAATTAATTAACTTACTAATCAAATTAATAAACATATTTTACAAAAAAATCATCATAAAATCAAATAAATCCGCTTAAATATTTATTTAAGCATGTCCGGGATTCTCTTTTTAAAATATTTCACACAATATTCATCAATAACTATTAATAGATTATTATTGATTGGGAAATTTATATCTTATCATTCACAATTTTATAAATGTATTTTCAAGAAAGCAGCTTTAAACTATGAAACAAGAAAAGCCACTGTTTAACTTGGATTTGGGATGGAGATAAATATGTTAAATAACTTAAAGTATATCTATTTTAAGTATATTTGTATAAAAATGGAATTGGTTGACAGGATTGCATTTATTGAAGTGTCATTATTCATGCTTTTAGTGTTTAAATCCTAAAACAAAATCACGAAGCAATTCAGTGAGATTATTTTTTAAGAAAAAAATATTCAACAGTTTGAATATTTAAGGCATTTATTGAAATAAACGCATTTATTATAATCTATAATCTGAATTTTTCAGATTTGCATTATTGTTAATTTATGAAAAAAACAGCTTTAATAACAGGTATAACCGGTCAAGACGGGTCATATCTTGCAGAATACTTGATTTCTTTGGGTTACATCGTTCATGGAATAAAAAGACGCTCCTCATCTTTCAATACAGAAAGAATAGATCATCTTTATGAAGGTCCGGAAATAAAGGAAAGGAAGTTAATTCTTCATTATGGAGATTTGACAGATTCAATGAACCTGACAAGAATCATTCAAGAGGTCAAGCCAGATGAGATTTACAACCTTGGAGCTATGAGCCATGTAAAGGTAAGCTTCGATTCTCCAGAATACACTGCAAATACCGACGGACTTGGCACTTTAAGGATACTTGAGGCTGTAAGGTTGCTTGGGCTTTCTCAGAAAACGAGAATATATCAGGCATCAACATCAGAGCTTTATGGATTGGTGCAAGAGGTTCCTCAAAGAGAGACTACGCCTTTTTATCCTCGCTCTCCTTATGCCGTGGCAAAGCTTTACGCATATTGGATAATGGTGAATTATAGGGAGGCATATTCAATGCATGCTTCAAATGGGATTCTGTTCAATCACGAATCGCCGCTTAGAGGTGAGACTTTCGTAACGAGAAAGATTACAAGAGGCGTTTCAAAAATATCTCTTTCCCAACAGGACAAACTGTTTTTAGGCAATTTGAGTGCAAAACGCGATTGGGGACACGCAAAAGATTATGTAAGGGCAATGCACGCTATTCTTCAACAGCCAAAGGGAGATGATTATGTTATTGCAACGGGGATAACGACCACTGTCAGGGATTTTATTAAACTTAGCTTCAGCTATGCCGGAATTAATATAAAGTTTGTCGGCGAAGGAATGGATGAAAAGGGCATATTTGATTCCATCAACGAGGAAGTCTTTATAAAGAATGTGGGTATTGAATATCTTGATGCAATAAAGAGTAGATTAAATGAGGTTTTCGTTGAAGTAGATAAAAGGTACTTTAGGCCAACCGAGGTTGATCTTTTGATAGGTGACCCTGGCAAGGCAAAGAAAATACTTAACTGGGAGCCTAAATATGACCTCGATGCTCTATGTAAAGATATGATGGAAAGTGATATTCATCTGATGAAGAAAGATGCCTATTTGAATAAGGGAGGCTACAAGACTCTTAGGAACAACGAGTAAAAGAGCTAAAACTTCAGATAAAGGTATTTTTGATTTTATCTTCAGAAAGAATATTATAGGTATTTCAAAAATTGGAAATCCATTCTTACTGATGAAAGTGGAAGTCTTATTGATAAGATTCAAGTTTTCGACAATGAATACGAAGCTTTCCATTATCGAAAAGTAGTTTTTGATTAATAAAAATTGAGTTTTTATTGAGTAAAGACTGCTTATTATTAAGCAAAGACGGGTTCTTATTAAGCAAATGCAGTTTTTCATTCCGCATAAAGCCATAATAATTTTACAAATAAAGAATTAGATGGATAAAAACAATAAGGTATTTGTTGCCGGCCATAAAGGACTTGTAGGGTCAGCGATTTATAACAATCTTAAACTAAAGGGGTATTCAAATATTGTAGTCAGAAGCCATAAAGAGCTTGATTTAAGGGATGCAGCCGCCACAGAAGACTTTTTTTCAAAAGAAAAGCCGGACGTTGTCATACTTGCAGCCGCCTTTGTTGGAGGAATAGCCGCCAATTTGAAATATCGTGCCGATTTTATATTCAATAATCTTGCCATTCAAAACAATGTTATTGGCGCTTCGTTCAGACATGACGTCAAAAAGCTTCTTTTTTTGGGAAGTACGTGCATATATCCAAGGGACTGCAGGCAACCGATGAGTGAAGATGAGCTTTTAACCTCACCATTAGAATATACCAACGAGCCTTATGCAATTGCAAAGATTGCCGGCTTGAAAATGTGTGAAAGCTTTAATTTAGAATACGGCACAAATTATATTGCCGTTATGCCGACCAATCTTTACGGTCCCAATGATAATTTTGATCTTGAAAAAAGTCATGTTCTTCCTGCCATTATGCGAAAGATAATTCTTGCTGACGCACTTTACAAAGATGACTGGGTTACAATTAGAAAGGATCTTAGCAAAAGGCCTATTGAGAAAACAGACGGGGAGGCTTCATGTGAGGATATTCTTTTCATTTTGGATAAATATGGAATAAGAAAAAGCGAATCCGACACTCAAGTCGAGATTTGGGGAACTGGAAAACCTCTTAGAGAGTTTCTTTGGAGTGAAGAGATGGCTGATGCCTGCATATATATAATGGAGAAAATCGACTTCAAGGATACTTATGATAAAAATATGACGGATATAAGGAACTGTCATATAAACATTGGTACCGGCAAGGAGATTTCAATTAAAGATGTAGCCTGTTTGATTAAAGACACAATTGGTTATAAAGGTGATATTTATTTTAATGACCAAAAGCCTGATGGAACAATAAGAAAGCTTACAGATGTCAGCAAACTCCATTCGCTTGGATGGCATCATAAAATAGAAATTGAGCAAGGAGTTAAAATGCTTTTTGATTGGTATATAAATTCTTTGAAATAGAACAGTTATTTAAAGGATAAGATTCTTTTGATTTATAGTTATCTTATTGTAATCAATTTTAGGTTTATAAATAATCATAAGATTAACTTATTCTTTCACAATAAATCAAAGTATATTTCTATATTCTTGAAAAAGTATTAATATAACAGTATACAAATAGAAAAACTAAACATTTGAGATCTAAACTGCAGGAATTTGAAAAATGAAAAAGTAAATATAATAAGACTTATTATTGGGAAAGCCGCAGCTTTTCTGATACTTCTTTTGCTTTCCCCATTTCTTATTCTTGTTTCAATCATTATTTTTTCAAGTTCACCCAAAGAAAATATTATTTTCTCTCAAATAAGGGTCGGCAGGAATGGCGCACTCTTCAAAGTATATAAGTTTAGGACAATGACATCCTATGAACCTAAAGAGGTCACCCGGATAGGCCGTTTTTTAAGAAAATGGAAAATTGACGAGATTCCTATGCTTATAAATGTCTTAAAAGGTGAAATGGTTTGGGTTGGACCGAGGCCCGATATTCCGGGATATGCCGACAAACTTGAAGGAGAAAACAGAAAAATACTTAGTCAGTATCCGGGTTTAACTTGTGAAGCGACGCTTAAGTATCGCAATGAAGAGCAGCTTTTAGAAAAGCAAAGCGATCCTCTTTGGTATAACGACAATGTTATTTGGCCTGACAAAGTAAAAATCAATCTTGAATTCATTAACAAACAGTCTTTTAAAGAAGATATTAAGATAATTGCAAAAACAGTATATGTTATTTTCTTTAAATAGCATTTTCTTGTAATCAAACATTTAATTATGGCTAAAAAGGTTTTTGTCAGCGGGTGTTATGATATGCTTCATAGCGGACATGTTGCGTTTTTTACAGAAGCTGCCAAGTATGGTGATTTATATGTGGGAATAGGTTCTGATAAAACTATTCATGAGCTGAAAAACAGAAATACAATAAACACTGATGCTGAAAGGCTTTACATGGTAAGTGCTTTAAAAGTGGTTAAAAAAGCGTGGATCAACAGAGGAAGCGGCATTCTTGACTTTCTTGATGATCTGAAAGAGCTTAGCCCTGATATATTTTTTGTAAACAGTGATGGACACACCCCTGCCAAAGAAGCGCTTTGCAAAGATTTAGGTATAGAATACATTGTTTCCAAAAGACTTCCTCACGAAGGATTGCCGGTTCGCTCAACAACAGCATTAAGACAGGAATGTATGATACCATATAGGATTGATTTAGCAGGAGGATGGCTTGATCAACCCTATGTAAGTAAATTCTTCCCGGGCTCTGTTATTACTATCTGCATCGAACCTGACTATGAATTCAATGATCGCAGCGGAATGTCGACCTCTTCAAGAAAAAGAGCTATCGAATTATGGCATACAGACATTCCTGAGGGAGATAAGATAATGCTTGCAAAGACTTTGTTCTGTTTCGAGAATCCTCCCGGCACAGAATATGTCAGCGGCTCCCAAGATTCTCTTGGTATAACAATGCCCGGATTGAATAAGTATGATTATAATGGTCATTATTGGCCCGAGAACATAACAACTATTCCTCAAAGCGACATTCTCGAGTGGATAGAAAAGCATTTATGGCTTGTGCCTTTATATCCAAGAAAAGATGGCTACTCTCCTCTTGACAATAAGAGTATTACCAAGGATAAAGTTGAATCTTTAAGTATTGCGGCAGACAATTGTTGGGCTGCTTTAATGAAAAAAGACATCAATCTTTTCGGAAAAGCTGTTACTGAGAGTTTCAATGCTCAAATAAAATTGTTTCCAAACATGGTAAACGAGGATATTTTGGAGCAGATTGACAATTATAAGAATGATGTCTTAGGTTGGAAGCTTTCCGGAGCCGGCGGTGGCGGTTATTTAATCTTTATCAGTGATAAAGAGGTTAAAAATGCAATTCAAATTAGAATTCGTAGAGGATAAGAAATATGAATAAATGGGTGCTTCAAAATCATTGCCTTATTCCTGACGTTCCTTTCTCAAGTGCAGAGAAAATTTCTCAGGAAAAAGCTTCAGAGCTTATGGCTATGAAGAATGCCATATTGGTCAGAAGCATCTATAACTTTGACATTAAGGAGCCTAAAGAGGGATGGTTTATTATTAAAGAGAGTTTTGGTGGAATTGATGAGTTAAGCGCTTCAACCAAATCAAAGACTCGGCGAGGGCTTAAAAAGTGCATCGTTAAACTCACCAACACTTACACGAAAGATGAAAAACAGACCGATATTTGGGAGGTTTTTCTTAAAGAAAATGAAGAAAAGATCGGCTATTCAATTAACCGGATAGCTGAGAATGAGGTTTTTTATGAAACTTTTCGGATTTCAAAAAAATATTTAAAGGGTAATTACCCATATTATGCCCTGATATATTCAATGAATGAATACTATCTCTCAAAAAAGGATTACAAATTTGTATGCGACGGCTTTAGAACAATGAGAGAACGCTCCGACATACAAAAATTTCTTATTGACAAGTTTAAGTTCAGAAAGGCATATTGCAATACAATGATTTACTATAACAGTTCCTTGAGTAAAATGGCAAAATACCTCTATGCTATAAGATTTTTCTTTCCGGGAGAAAGAGCAAAGGCTTTCTTCAGACAACATAGACTTTTCAGCAACAGCAAGGATTAGTATATTTATAGTTTAAGGTTTGCATATTTTCCTCTTAGCTTGAAAAAATATTTAGATTTCTCTAACAGACTCATTAAAAACTATTTTTTGTTTAAACATATATTTACTATGTATTCACCACAGAACATTTTTCTAAAGATTAGAAATAGGATGGACAGCGGCTACACTCCGAGATGGTTGATTTTCGCTTTAGATCTAAGCGCTTTATTTGTTGCATTCCTTTTAATGGCATTCCTTAGAGAAGCAATATTTAGGGATTTAGGATTTGAAGACATGTTCTTTTTCCGTTTGATAACAGTGATTGGATGCGGCTCCTTTTATTCTGTTCTTTTTGGCACCTACACTGGAGTTGTCAGGTATTCTGGAACATGGGACATGCTTAGAGTTGGTCTTTACAACTTATGTTTGCTGTCAACTCTAATAATAATAAATCTTTTCTTTGACATAATCGACAAGCCTCAGCCATTCAACTATTTTATGGTAAGCATGATGGTGGTTCTCACTTTCTGTTTTATGATTACTCTAAGACTCTCTGTAAAGATGATGTTCTCAATTTGGGGGAATATGGAGAAACCGAATAAAGCAGAGAAGGTTTTTGTTCTTGGTGGCGATGCAGATTCGCTTCTTTTGGTGTCTGCTTTAAAAGAGGAATCTTCCGCCCCATATTTACCTGTAGGTATTGTTGACTTAAAAAACAAAAACACCATAAAGACCATTATGAATATTCCAATATATGGATTCTCAAGAGATCTTCTTTCTCTTTTGGATTCATATAAGGTTAAGACTGTTGTGGTTTTACCAAAACATCTGCCATCTTTAAAAGAGACAATCATGAATGAATTGGTAGAAGCCGGAATAAGGGTATTGGTTGTTAACAGATTCCATGACATAAATTCAAAAGACAAAGTCTCAACACATGTCCGTCAGGTAAGAATTGAGGATTTGCTGGGTCGTCCGCCAATAAAGATTGAGGACAAGAAACTTCAATTATCAATTAATGGAAATGTAATATTAGTAACCGGAGCCGCAGGCTCGATAGGCAGTGAAATATGCCGTCAGGTTGCTTCTTTATCTCCAAAATTTCTTGTTTTGGTTGATCAGGCAGAAACTCCGATGTACAATATCGAACTCGAGTTAAAGAACGATTACCCTAATCTTAACTTCATTTCAATTATCGCCGGTGTTACTAACGAAAAGCGCATGAAAGAGGTCTTTGAGACCTATTCTCCAAAAATTGTATACCATGCTGCAGCATATAAGCACGTTCCTATGATGGAAAACAATCCCATTGAAGCCATCAGAGTTAATGTAGGAGGCACAAGGCTTTTAGCTAATCTATCTCAGAACTATAATGTTGACAGATTTATTATGATTTCAACTGATAAGGCAGTAAATCCAACAAACATTATGGGGGCTTCCAAAAGAATTGCCGAAATATATGTACAGAGTTTCTTCCATTATAACAGTTCAGATACAAAAACAAAATTTATAACCACTCGCTTTGGAAATGTTTTGGGTTCAAACGGCAGTGTAGTTCCTCTTTTCAAAAGTCAAATTGAAAAAGGCGGTCCTATCACAATCACCCATCGTGATATCATCAGATATTTTATGACTATTCCTGAAGCCTGCAATCTTGTGCTTGAAGCAAGTGTGTTGGGCAACGGAGGAGAAATATTTGTTTTTGATATGGGTGAGCCTGTCAAGATATACGATTTGGCAAAGAAGATGATAAAACTCTCAGGACTTATCCCGGATGTCGATATAAAGATTGTTGAGATAGGATTGCGCCCAGGAGAAAAACTTTATGAAGAGCTTCTTAGCGACAAAGAAAAAGATCTGCCTACTCCAAACGAAAAGATAAGAATTGCCGATGTGAGAAGATACGATTACAAAGAGGTAGATGAAAAAATCAAGAATCTTATTTCTATAGCAAAGCAAGGTGAAGTTTTTGAAGCTGTAGAGCAAATGAAAATCATTGTTCCGGAATTTAAAAGCAAAAACTCAAGATTTGAGAAGGTTGACAGCCTTTTAAATGCCAAATAAGAATATTGTCAAATAAATAAAGGTGTTATAATAGAGAATCAATTGGTTTGATTTATCTATAATAACACCTTTCTTTTTACAAAAAAAATAATTGGCATTGACATTAATTTAAGAGATAAAAGCAATAGCCTATCTTTTTTCTTAGAATATTTATTCAATTGTTGTGCCTGCAGTTTCATCAGCTATTGAAAAAGCATTTGTTATAACCACCTTTTTAACACCTGACTCAATTGATTTAAAAGCATTCTCCAGTTTTGGGATCATGCCACCCTGAACAACACCGTTCTCAACAAGCTCTACAAACTTTGGTTTATTGATGACAGCTATAACGCTCTCATCATCATTTTCATCATTTAGCACGCCTTTTTTCTCAAAGCAATAAATGAGGTTCACATCAAAATATTTTGATAATGCCTTTGCAGTTTCAGAAGCAATAGTATCGGCATTTGTATTGAGCATTGAGCCCATGCCATCATGAGTAAGGGGAGCTAAAACAGGAACTACGCCCTCTGAAATAAGTTTTGCCAATATTGAAGCATCGACTTTCTTAACATCACCGACAAAGCCATAATCCACCTCCTCAACCTTTCTCTTTTCAGAAAGCATTATATTCATATCGGCTCCTGTTAAGCCTAAAGCATTTATACCTTTTGCTTGAAGAGATGCCACAATATTTTTATTTACAAGACCTGCATAGACCATTGTAACGACCTTCAAAGTCTCCTCATCAGTAATTCTTCTTCCATTAACCATTTTAGATTCTATACCTAAAAGAGTTGCATAATGAGTTGCAGAGCGTCCTCCTCCATGAACAAGAATCTTCTTTCCTTCAATCTTAGAAAAATCTTCAAGCAGCCTTAACAGAGATTTCTTCTCCTCAACTATTTTGCCGCCGACCTTTATAATAGTAAGCTTTTCCATAAAAAAACATTTAAAATATAGCACTAACAATTTTGCATATAAAAAAGTCTTGTGTAATTTTATAATATAATCAACCGTCTTAATCAATTAATAAACTGTTACTTAAACTAAAACACTAATCTTTCTTATCTGGTAATATTTTATTCAAAGATAATGCAAGCAAAATTCAATAAGCATCTGAAAGCGTAAGCTTTCAAGATGCGTTTGATGAAGCGTAGCTTAGCTTATTCAAAGATAATGCAAGCCGAACTCAATAAGCATCTGAAAGCGTAAGCTTTCAAGATGCGTTTGATGAGGCGAAGCTTAGCTTATTCAAAGATAATGCAAGCCGAACTCAATAAGCATCTAAAAGCGTAAGCTTTCAAGATGCGTTTGATGAGGCGTAGCTTATCTTATGTAAAGATAACTAAATATTTCCCCCTAATTAAAACATATTTTTAAACACTTTACAATCTTAGGCATACACTTTTTTTATTTAAACAACTTAATCTTATCACTTATGGAAACTCTGAGCTACAAATCAATTGGGAACGAAGTCCTTTTCCTACAGAAAAGGTTAAAGGAATGGGGATACTCCGTAGTTGCAAACGGCATATTTGACAAATCACTTTTATTAACTGTGAAAAGATTCCAACAAGACCAAGCTTTGAAAGTTGATGGAATTGTTGGTAAGCATACTTGGGATAAGCTGGCAGATAAAAACGCAATGGCTCTTTATAAATATAGAATAACAAAAAGCGATATTGATAAAGCTGCCCAAAAATTAGACATTGAGCCCGCTATACTTCAAGCTCTTAGCGAAGTTGAATCTACAAAGAACTCCGGTTTTTTTTCTCCCGGCAAACCTATTATACTTTTTGAAGGTCATATTTTTTGGAAAGAGCTCGAAAATGATGGCATTAACCCTTTAGATTATTTAGAGGGCAATGAAGACATCCTTTACAAAAGATGGAATAAAAGATTCTATAGAAATGGAATAAAAGAGTATGAGCGTTTTGAAAAAGCTTCCAAGATATCTCTTAACGCTGCCATTAAATCTACAAGTTGGGGCAGATATCAAATAATGGGCTTCAATTACCCACTCTGCGGAATGGAATCTTTAATGGATTTTTTCAAGCAAATGTGCACTCATGAGCGTAATCAGCTCAATCTGCTTGTAAATTTTCTCATTTCCAACAAACTCAACGATACATTAAAAAAACAACAATGGGATAAATTTGCCAGTTTATATAATGGGTCCAATTATATGCTGAATGATTATGCCAATAAGCTAAAAAAGGCGTATTATAGAATAAGAGGATTAAATCTGGAAACATTATAAGAAAACATGTTTGTTTTTTAATGACTGTAGTTTTCTATAAATAGAAAATCTTATTAAAAAAATGCACATTTATTGAAACTATATTCGATAAAAAAAGACAAGTTTATTCAAATGTAGATTAATATATTACAGCCTTTTTTATAGATTAAAAAGTTCAAAATTTCAAAAATTTGACACTGTCAAAATTAAAGTTATGCACGTTTAAGCCCATTGCATTGATTTTTAGGCAATTAAAAACACAATTCGAATAATATTTCATTGAAAAAAATTTTTCTTCGGACATTTTTCGATTTTCATTTATTACAATTGATTTTTCATCAGTCATTTTTCAATTATCATCAGTCATTTTTCAAAAAAACTAAAGATAATATGGCGAAAGACTGATGAAAATCATTTGTTTTGATATTTGATATTAAAAAAAGTATGATTGTTTTTTAAATAATTAGGGTGACACTATATATTACAGTATAGTAAAAATGCAATTTATTGATAAATCAGAGTAAATATATTTGAATTACTCAGCAATTGATTTATGGGTTGAAAATTGAGGTTTTTAAAACTCTTTTCATCTTAATTATCTGGCTAATTATAGTTTACACATCTTATGAATTACTTTTGAATTGGCAATATATACAACTAAAAGTATATGTAATGATGATAAAAGATGAAAATTACACGAAAATCACAATTTATCCTATTATTATAATATTTGTCAATAAAATGAATGATCTTTCATGGTAAGCAATTATACAAAAAAGGAGCATGGAAATATTTATCATATTATCCATGCTCCTTTAATTATAGTTTAATAAAAGAAAGAAATATTCTTTCTATTCTGCTTTCTTTTCAGCGAACTCCATCAGATAAGCCTTAATAAAATTATCAATATCACCATCCATCACAGCATTGACATTTGATGTCTGATAGTTGGTTCTATGATCTTTTACACGGCGGTCATCAAAGACATAACTTCTTATCTGCGAGCCCCATTCAATTTTCTTTTTCCCTGCTTCCACCTCTTTTTGAGCGGCTCTTCTTCTTTCGAGCTCCATCTCATAGAGTTGTGATTTAAGCAGGCGCATAGCATTTTCTTTATTGCCAAACTGAGACCTACTTTCGGTATTTTCAATAATAATGCCGGTTGGAGCATGTCTAAGTCTGACACCGGTCTCAACTTTGTTGACATTCTGGCCACCCGCACCCGAAGAACGGAATGTTTCCCATGTAATATCAGCAGGACTAATTTCAATTTCAATACTATCGTCAACCAAAGGGATAACAAAGACGGATGCAAAAGATGTCATTCTCTTTCCCTGTGCATTAAAAGGGGAAACTCTGACAAGACGATGCACGCCATTTTCACTTTTTAAATATCCGTAGGCAAATTCACCCTCAACTTGGATTGTAACAGTTTTAACACCTGCCTCATCACCATCCTGAAGGTTAGTAATAGTGGTTTTATACTTGTGAGCTTCTGCATATCTCAAATACATACGCATAAGCATAGCAGCCCAATCGTTGCTTTCAGTACCTCCGGCGCCTGCATTTATTTTTAGAACGCATCCAAGTTTATCCTCTTCCTGACGGAGCATGTTTTTGAGTTCAAGATTCTCAAGCATATCAACAGCTTTTTGATAAGCTTGGTCTACCTCCTGTTCTGTAACAAGTTCTTCTTTAACAAAATCAAAAGCGATGGCAAGTTCCTCGACTACACCTTTCAATTCATTAAAAGACTCTATCCAGGTTTTGAGCTCTTTAATCTTTCTCATCTGCACCTCGGCAGCTTTGTTGTCGTCCCAAAATCCCGGAGCATGAGTTCTAAGCTCCTCCTCCTCAACCTGTATTAATTTGGTATCGATGTCAAAGATACCTCCTCAACGCATCCTCGCGTTCTTGAACCTCTTTTAATTGTTCAGTTGTAATCATAAATTAAATATAAATCGGATTTGCATTTTTACTTATACATGGATTCAATCTCTTCACTATAGTTGGCATTAATTACCTGACGTTTAAGTTTGAGAGTATTAGTAAGCTCATTTCTTTCCATAGAAAAAGGTTTGCTAAGAAGAACGAAATGTTTTACCTGTTCATAGGAAGCAAAATCTTTTTGAAGAGCTTGAATTCTATCATTAAACATGGCAATAATCTGTTCATTTTTCAACAATTGCTCTATAGAATCGAATTGAATACCATTCTTTTGAGCATATTCTTTAACAAGATTGTAATCAGGCACAATCAAAGCAGAAACGAACTTTCTTTTATCGCCAATTACAGCTATCTGTTCAATAAACATATCAACAGCCAAACAAGTTTCAAGAGCTTGTGGGGCAATATACTTGCCGTTTGCTGTTTTATATAAATCTTTTATTCTCTCAGTAAGTATAATACCGCCCTGAGGAGTGATTCTTCCTGCATCTCCGGTCTTGAACCATCCATCTTCGGTGAAAGCCTCTGCAGTTTCTTTAGGCTTATTGAAATAGCCTTTCATTACACCGGCTCCTTTTACAAGTATCTCATTGTTTTCTCCAATCTTTACTTGAATACCTGGAAGGGTAGTGCCCATTGTAGCAAAGTCCGGGTCAACATTAGGGAAACAACAGACAGTTGCTGTTGTCTCTGTCAGTCCATAACCGAAGATAACGTTTATCCCTACAGCATGAAGGAACTCCAAAATGTTCTGAGATAATGCAGCTCCTGCACAAGGGAAAAAATTGCCGTTTGTAAGTCCTGCAACATATCGTATTTTTGAAAGCACAAGCTTATCCATAAGCTTATATTCCATTTCAAGAAGAAAGGGAGCTTTTTTACCTTTATCCTTGTAGTTTATATTACGTTTTCTTCCAACGGCAAAGGCTCTGTCCATAAGCTTCTGAATGATTGCACTCGAACGCCCTCTTTTATCAAGGATTGCAGCATAAACCTTTTCCCAGAAACGAGGAACAGCACACATAAGTGTAGGCTGAGTCTCCCTCAAAGATTTCTGGACATCGACAGGTCTTAAATTGATCTCAACTCTGATGTTCATTGAAAGGCAGAAATATGTCCATGCTCTTTCAAAAATATGAGCCATAGGGAGGAAACAAACAGATGATTCGTTCTCTCCAAGAATAAGCCTCTCCTTGTGTATTCTAACAGCATTCATAAGGTTGCTGTGCGCTATCATAACACCCTTTGGTTCGCCTGTAGTTCCTGAAGTATATATAAGATTGGCCAAATCCTCCTCTGTAGCCTGATCCATGCGCTGACGAACTAAATTTTCGTTATCCTGAGTCTGACCAAGTTCAAGGAATTGTTCAAATGTGATGGTTTCTTTATCCTCGGGATGAATTTGCACATCTTTATCAAAAACAACAATTTTTTTTACAGAGGATGCATTCTTTACAGCCTCATAGGCATGGTCATATTGATACTGCTCACCAACAAAAATCAACTTTGCCTGAGAATCATTGAGGATATATTCTACCTGATTTGTTGAACTTGTTGCATAAAGAGGAACTACAATAAGGCGGTTTGCATATGCAGCAAAATCTGTAATAAGCCCTTGAGGCATATTTTGTGTAAAAGTTGCAATACGGTCCTGCTCTTTAACGCCAAAAGAGACAAGAGCCTTGGCAGCTTTCATCACCTTTTCAGAAAAACTTTTCCATGTTGTCGGTATCCAGCTTTCAGTTGCATAATCGCGGTGGCGGAATGCAATTTGATCTCCTACTTGCTGAGCCTGAGCATGCACAAGTTTGGAAAAATGAGTTATTATCATAACATATTAAATATTTAGCACTTCATTTTTTAGAAGCCTTATAATCTATTCTCTACAAAATACTGAAAATAAACTACTTTATTACAGCAGATTTTATAAAAGTTGTACAAAGTTGCTCTATTTTTCCGAAATTATAGCAACTTTACTGATAAATTCATTGTTTTGGTTCTTTTTAGCCTACAAAAAATTACATTTCAGACACTTTTTCAAATGTTTAAAACTATGACCTCAGACGACTATTATTATAAAGCCATCGACCTGCTAAAAAAACTAATTTCCAAGCCATCAATAAGCAGGGATGAAACCGATGCTGCCAATATCATAGAGAATTATTTAAGACACGATTTCAAGAATGTTTATAGAAGCGGCAACAATGTATGGGTTGTTCAGGATGATTTCGACGATGAAAAGCCAACAATACTTTTAAATTCGCATATTGATACTGTTAAGCCTGTTGCAGGATGGAATAAGGACCCTTTTTCACCAATACAAGAGGGCGATTATATTTATGGACTTGGAAGCAACGATGCCGGCGCCTCTGTGGTGTCTCTCATTCATGCATTTTATATTATAACCTCTAAACTTCAAAGCTACAACCTTATATTTCTTGCTTCTTGTGAAGAGGAGGTATCGGGCAAGAATGGAATAGAGTCGGTTATTACACAACTACCAAATATATCTTTTGCAATTGTCGGAGAGCCGACAAAGATGAATGGTGCAATAGCTGAAAAAGGATTAATGGTTGTCGATGGCATTGTTAAGGGCAAAGCCGGTCACGCTGCAAGGAATGAGGGAATAAATGCAATCTACAAAACACTCCCTATTATTGAAAAACTTAAGAACTTTGATTTGGAAAAGGAATCTCCTTTACTTGGAAAAACAAAATTTACTGTTACTCAGATACAAAGCGGCACTCAACATAATGTAGTGCCCGATAGTTGTTCTTTTGTTGTAGATATAAGAACAAATGAGTGTTATTCAAATCTTGAAGTGTTAGAACTGTTAAAAGCAAATATCGATTGTGAATTGACACCGCGCTCTACAAGATTAAACTCTTCATCTATATCTCCATGCCATCCATTTGTAAAAAGGCTGGAAATATTGGGAAGAGAATTGTTTGGTTCACCAACTCTTTCAGATCAGGCTTTGATGCCATTTATTTCTATAAAGATAGGTCCGGGAGATTCTGCAAGATCCCATACTGCCGACGAATATATTTTAGGTTCCGAGATAAGAGAGGCAATTGAGCTTTATGTAAAACTTCTTGATGGTCTGAAGATTTAAAAACACATTAATAGGAAAAAGAAAATGATTCCTCCTTTCGATTTTATCATCGAGAGGAAGAATCATTTTTGTATTGTTATCTTTTAGATTATTATCTTGAACGTCTAACAGAACGAACAGGAGCCGATTTAGAATCTGAAGAAGATGAAGATGATTTGACTTGAGAGCTTGTATCTCTTGGATTTGATCGTTTTGAAGAGCGTGTAATAGATTTATCCTGCTTTTCTTTTTTGGAATCAACTAAAGTTGAATCGACAGCCGGTTTTGGAACCCAAAGTCCTTTTTCAAACATTTTAAGTTCATTCTCTATCTTTTCTCTTGCAATCTTTAAAGAATCATCGTCGGGGTACAACTGACGTAAAGTTTTGTTTTGAAGGTTAAGAGTCTTGTATATTTCACCTTTATATTGACGAAGCACAAAGAAATCGTTAAATGTATATCTCATCACATTGTTAGTGCCATCAGACATGATATGATATTGATTAAGATATGGCTTGATATCATCATATTTAATCCACATCATAGGATATTTAACCTCCTCGCCACCAAAATCGCCGTTTCTGTGAAGAATTGGACAAATGGCATCTACTTTTGAGAAGAATTTTGAGCCTTGTTGGTCAAACACCCATCTTTCTTTAATGTAATAGCTTAATACTTCGTTTGCAGGAATATCGTTTTCATCAACAACAAATGAAGATGGAGCGTTTGAAGATCGTGAAGCATTCTCCTTGTAAACGATATGAAACTTGTCAAACATATCTTTAACCTTTAATTCATATTTTGGAGAAAACTGTTCTCTGTCACCTATATATTCATATCCTTTTATTTTGTTGTCTGCAAGAAGATTGATTATTAATCTAAAAAGATTTGGCTGACCTTCCACAGCATCCTCAGGGTAATAAAGCGAAGCATTGGAGCCATCTGTTAAAGAGAGCTCTCTATATACAACTCTCGACCATTGAGCATTTGGAACATCCAAGGCAGAAACAGAATAGAACGATTGAGCTCTGACAGTTAATTCCTCAGATGCAGAAGCAGCCTGATTATTTTGTGTGGCAACTCGTTTTACTTGTGCCGAAACATTAGCAAAAAGTGGCACAAGACAAACCAAAAGTATATTTCTTAGTGAATTCATATCATTATATTTCTAAGAGAAAATAAAATAGGGTAAAAAACCTGTTAGTTAACAATAACCTCCAAAGGAGAAATGGTCCTTTCAACGCCATCGGGACCAACAGCCTTAACTCTTGAAATGAAAAAGCGCTTCCCTCTGCTAAGACGTCTTATTGCATCTTTCTGACGCTGAGAAAAAGATGAGCCATCCGATATCTCTGGCAATGCATTTCCCATCGAATCAAAGAATATTGTCTCAAACCCTATAACTTTAAAATCAACATTTAATAAGTCGTCGTCTATGGCTGCCATAATCCCAGGTGCAGTCATTAATAATGATTTTGAAATAGGAGTTTTGCCTTTAAACCTTTTCATAACTCCTTTTTCATCTTTATATTCAATAAAAGGCATGGGATCCGGCAACTGTCTGACCCTGAAAGATGTTTTTGCCACCGTAACAGACCTTCCTTCACTTTGAGCATTTACTGTTATTACAGCCTCTTGTCCAACAGTTGTTGGCTTAGCTGTCCATTCATTTCCCTTTCTGCTTAAAACACCGTTAGACATAGAAGCATTCATCTGAGAATTAGGAATTCCGGGAACGGAAATACTAATTGGATTCTCTATTCCTGCATACATAACATTCATCATCGTGTTTGATACCGTTGCAGTAGGCTCAGAGACAACATAATATGATTTAAAAGGATATTTTTCCATAGAACCATCAGGCAAAGAAACCTTTATATACCCCTCTAATGTCTGCGAACCAATGGAAGAGGCATAAGTCTCAAAATATCCATTTTCAGAGCCCTCCAAAAGTTTATCATTGATGAATATTTCAGGCTCTTTGGTTGAGTCTATTGCAGCCAAGACTATTCTTGCGCTGTATTTCGAGCCTCTCATTACATTATTCGATGATGGAATTACAAAAGCATTTATTCGATTTACCCTTAAATCACCTTCATCTATGCCGGATTTAAGAGCATTTAAAGCAATTCCCTCAGCATTTCTAACATCTCCCTGCATCTTTGTCAAGAGAGTTACCGATGCTGCAACGGGAACATTTTCAAAAATTGCAGTCTGCCAATTCTTTGAGTCATTTGCTGCATTCTCAGGCACAGCTGTTGAAAGATATTCTGAAATAACTTTTTTATCTGTTGGAGAAACCACATCTTTTAGTAGAATTTCTCTATAACTGTCAAGTTTTCCTTTTAGGAGTTTTCCTTTTCCACTTGTAGGAGAGAGCATAACTACATTGGTAGCCTCCAAACTCTCACGATGATTTATATTGTTAATATCATAATCATCACCATCGGCAAAGGCGACAATTTCGCATTTTAGAGATTGTATATAATTAAAAATTGAATCCGCATTTGCTCTTACATCAAAAGCTTTATTATACCAATATTCAGCCTTTTCGGGATTGCTTTCCTTCAAAGCCTTTAATTCTTCAAATACTATATCATTTCTCCACGAAGCTCCGGCGTTGGATTTGTTAAGACTGTCATCTACTTGTCTGAATCCATTAAGCACATCCGACGAAACATTCATCGCAAGCATTGCTAAAAAGACCAGATACATAAGATTGATCATCTTCTGTCTTGGAGAAATTTTGTTTCCTGTAGCCATAGCTTATTAATTAATGTCCTGAAAGAGGATTTTGCATATTTACCGTCATAGCACTGAGCATTCGCTCATAAACTTTATTAAGTTGCGCTAAATTATCTGTCATCTTTTCTGTTTCCTGTCTGATTTTCACACTATCGAGAGTGGAATTATCATACATACTTCTAATACTTGAAAGACCTGAGTTAACTTTATCTATGGTATCAAGCTGAGAACTAACACTCTTTAATTGTATCTCATAAATGGTGTTAAGTCCATTAATATTTTTGTTTAAAGACTCCATCTGTGAAACATATCCCTCAGAAAAACTATTGATATTCTCGGAATTGTCGGCAATTACACTATATGAATTAAGCAAAGTGCCCTGCACATTATTTAATTGTTCGGTGATTTGCTTAAGCCTTTCCATCTGTTCAGCCATATCATTAAGCTGTTGAAGATATCTGTCTGTAGCCTGAGACAAATCATTGACAGAACCTGTAAATGGGACTCCTGAAAATTGTGAAGCTCCCGCATTTACATTTTTAGAGCTGTAATTATCATCTGTCTGATTGGTAGAATAACTACCTTGATTGTTGATTTGAGGTTGTTGATTAGTCTGAGCTGCATTATAGTCGCTGTTATAATTATTGCTGCCATTTACAACCGGATGCTGATTTACAACAATCTGATTTTTGACTCCTTTTCCAACAGAAGAAAAATCGGGACGCTGAGTCTTATCATCAGATTTTAAAACAGGGAAAACATCTTCCCATTTATAATTCTCAGCAGGCTTGTCAAAAGCGGATAAAGCAAAAATAAATGCTTCAGTTCCCATACCTATACAAAGAATAATATCGCCATACCTAAGATGAAGTATTTCAAAAAGGGTTCCTATTATAACAACAGAAGCACCAATGCAATAAGCAACATTTAAAAATCTTTGTCCATCTTCACCGGAGAAGAATTTTTCTATTCTATTTTTAAATCCTTTATATTTTCCCATAACATTATTTTTTACTTTGTCCAGTTCTCATATTAGTTGCGCTTTTTCCAAATCCCATATATGTTCTCACACATCTGAAACCAATAAAAGAGCGTTGTTCATTTTGATAATCCCAGCTTCTTACATCGGAACGCACATAATGTCCCACATCTTTCCAAGAACCACCCCTTGTCACCTTTCTTTTCATTCGATAAGGATCCTCTTTTGCCGCATCATATTTATATTCCGGATTAACATCAGACGTAATTCTGTTGCCTGCCTCTGACCAAGCTGTAGATGTCCATTCAGTAACGTTGCCTGCCATATCATAAAGTCCGAAATCATTAGCCTTGTATGATCCAACCGGAGCGGTAATCAAGAATCCGTCTTTGGTAAAGTTGCCTTGTTCAGGTTTAAAGTTTCCATTAAAACAGCCTTTTTCACTTCTTGGAAGTTCTCCGTCCCAGGGGAAGCTGTTTTCTGATTTTCCTGCTCTTGCAGCATATTCCCATTCAGCCTCTGTAGGCAAACGAAAAGCCTCAAAATGAGTTCCCGAACGCATTCCGTAAGATTTCTTTAGATATTCTGTTCTCCAATCACAAAAAGCATTAGCCTGCTCCCAGGAAACTCCCACAACAGGATAATCATTATAGCCGGGATGGGAGAAATACAATCTTGAATAAGTATCATTGTAAGCATTAGCAAAGTCATTTACCCAAACCGTAGTATCAGGATAAATGTTTACTATTCTTGTGTGAAGAAAGTCATATATTCCACTTAAAGGACGTACAATCGTTGCATTTACTATTTTGCCATCCTCATCAATAAAAGCGGTATCTTTAGAGATCAGTATTTGTTCGTTGGGGTCAACCACAACATCCGTATCATACACTCTTCTTGAAGCATCGAGCCTGTTTTTTCTCAATGCATAGCCCGTATAATCAAAAACTTCATAGCGATAATTAAGTTGAGAGGCATCAAGCATTCTCTCTCCTGTGATAGGATTTGTAATATATAGGCTCTCAATTGCTCTTGCCTCATCTTCTGTTGCTCTTTTCCAAGGAATAGCTTTTGACCAATTAAGATAAGGTTTAATCGGATCTCCATATTTGTCTTCCTCTATTTTATAAATCTCGTTTCCACCGTAAGCAGGGTCTGCCAAACGCTCACGAATAATAGAATCTCTAACCCAATAGACAAACTGTCGATACTGAGCATTGGAAACCTCCTTCTCATCCATCCAAAAAGCGTCAACAGAGACGCCTTTGGCGGTCTGTTGGTCGTCCCAAAGGGAATCAGGCGAGGAAGCGCCCATATTTATTGACCCTCTCTTTACCAAAACCATTCCATAAGGGGCAGGTTCGTTCCAAACTCTGCCCTTATTTCCGGTAAGTTCCCCTCCTGCTCCACCTCCTATTGGTCCTGCGCAAGAAAAGAAAACACTTAATGATATTAATGTTAAAAAGATATTCTTCATAATTATTGTAATGTCTAATCCCTTTTTAAGGGAATAAATCCTATTTAACTTTATTTTTATTCTTATCAATTAAAATGAGCAATATATCAACAAGACATCTATTTAAGATTTATTCAAATCAAAAATCATTATGCTTTTAAGCTTTTCTCATCTTAAGTACAGACGCTTATTAATCTTGAGCTATAATATCCTTATGCTTTTATGCTTATTCTTTGTCCCTTTATCAAAATTCAATTTAAAACTATAGGAAGCATAAAGCTCATGTGAACCACTGCTTGCTTTTGCTATCGAAGATGTTGATATATCATAAGAATAGCCAACTCTTATCCCCTTTATATTAACTCCGGCAAGAATTGAGAATGAGTCCTTGGGTCTAAAAGACAATCCTCCGTAAAAAAGTTTATTGTATGTCAGTCGGCATGTAAAGTCTTTTTGCCATACGGTAAAATCGCTTTTCACTAAAAAAGAGGGCTGTAATTCAAATAACGGATTAGAAAATAAAATATTGCATCCTCCACTCAAATAATATAACTGATTTATCGAGAGCATACTATTTTCATCCAATTCAAGTTCGGGAGCCGGTAAATGAACTGCCGAAAAAGACAAATAATAACCTTTATAATTATAATCAACACCTACCCCTGCATCAAATGCCATTGTACCTATACTTGTTTTCGGTATTGATTCATCAGATGGATTATGTGCTCCGCTTTCCGGAATATCAATTTTTGTGCCGTCAAAAGAATAATCAATCACCCCGGCTCTCAAACCCATAGACAATACGCCCTTTCCCAGTTTTAGATGTAATGCATATTGAGTTAAGAAAGAATTAGTTTTGAAAAGTCCGGCCTCATCAGAAATCACCAAAGCGCCAACTCCATTGTTAAGTCCAATAAAACGAAAAGGGGTTTCAGCTATGGCAAAAAATGTTTTGGGAGCACCATCAATTCCTACCCATTGCATTCTGTCCATTGCTGAAACCTTAATCTTATCTTCATTTCCAACCACTGAGGGATTAAAATATGAAGGTATAGCCCAATATTGTGTTATCTGTGCATCATTTTGACCTTTTACTTTGGCAAAAAGCATAATAAACACAAATAATAAAAATATATATTGGCGCATAATTTTAAGTTTCTTTATTCCGGCACTTATTTAAACTCAAAATTATATTATTAATTGTGTTTAATCCTAAAATCATTTTATTTAGAATCAAAAAAAGTCCTTAAACACGGCTCTTTTATAAATAAAAGCAGTGTTTTTAATTATACCTAACCTCATAAATTGTATTTGGAGAGGCAAGTTTTATCATATATTCATTGTTTGAAACCTTCTCAATCTTGGCATTTTTACATTTTGGAGTGGTTTTGGAATTAAAATAAAGAGTTCCATTATTCAAATCTGGAGTTGAAACAACGATTTTATTTTTATTTACCTCGACACCAATATTTCCATTCTTTGTTGGCACCTCGCCCTTTATCCATTTAAGTCCTCCAAGATTCGGTCTGATTTCATATTCAGAATAAGCCACATTGGTGGGTTTAACTCCAAGATAGTACTTGCCAAAAAGATAGACCGGGTTTGCCCCCCACGCATGGCAAAGACTCTTTCCAAAAGGACGTCCATACATTTCATAATGTTTATCATCAGGCAAAGTAGGGTCAAAAGCCTCCCACATGGAAGTTGCTCCAAGCTTTAACATTCCTCCCCAATAATTTTTAACAAACTCTACAACCTCTTTCTGCTCGCCAATCTCACATAAGGCTGCCAGCTCATAAAATTTCATATAAGGAGTTGTGATCTTGAGAATTGAATCGTTTAAAATAACAGAGTTCTTAATAATCTCTTTTTTATTCTCATCGGCATAATTAAAGAGTATAGAGAACATATTTGTATAACGTGTAACCTCAGGAGAGACAACGCCATTTTTTCTTCTATGCAGATAAGCATTCTTCTCATCCGACCAAAAAATATTTTCAAACTCAGGAGTTAGCTTATCAAGCATGGCTTTATATTTCTCAACTCCTTGTTTATCACCAGTTGCAAGAGCACTTTTATAAATATTTTTCAAACTATGAAGGAATAAAAGCTGTTCAAAAGACAGCTCACCATCCTTCTCAATAGGAGCCCAATCAACAAAAACCCAATCACCGGGCATTCCCTCTGCAATATTGTTTTTATTAAGCCTTGAGATGCAAAAATCCATTGTCTCAACCAAGCGAGGATATATATTCTTCAAGAAAGTGGCATCACCTGTATAAAAATAATGCTCATAAACACCAAGCATCCAATAGAATGAATAATCAAGTATCGTATTTATATGTTTTGTTATAGGTGCATGACCTCTAAGACCCCAAAGGGTCCTTTTATTGACATCCTCATCAAAAAAAGTATAAAAGTTCATCAAATAGCTCTGATAAGCATCGCCACTCCATACCCACCTGTCTCTTTTTATACCATCAAGATGACAATATCTTGTATTTAGTTCCAATGTATAATATGACACATCGTAAATATGATTAATCAAAGTATCGGAACATTCAAACTTACCTTTTCTCTGCAAAGGCAGATACTCATAAAGAGCTCTTACATCAGATAGCAGATTTCCATCTTTTGCTTTGACAAATATATATCTGAACGCCTTGGCAGGAAGTGTCTGTTCTTTAAAATCTCCTGCGTAAATCACATCAAAGGTTTCTGCTTCTCTCATAGCAAGAGCCTCCTCTCTGCTTTCGCCATAGCAAACAAAAAGGCTGTCTTTTATATCCTTATTCTCCAAAACAGGATAAGCATAGGTTTCTCTGCCAAAATCATATAAAACACCGCCATTAACATTTTCATTGGATATTGCCTTTATATCCTTAACTGCCAACTTAAATTCAGATGGCATAACATCAGGGTCATTAAAGTTCAACTGCTCAGCACCTACATAATCGCCATTTAAGCTGTTTACTATCCATGTTGAATCAGAACAAAAGCTCTCTGCTTGAAAGAAAAGCGAAGGAAGTTCCTTAAAATTTTCCACCTTGACTGTTATATTATAATCCCCTGCCGGCAATATAAAACCATTTGGGTTAAAACTGTTCATTATACCGTTCTTCCCCGAAATAAAATAAACTCCATCAACTTTCATCGATGCCCTTTCTGGTTTTGAAAGGGAGACAGGCTTTACAAATTCGACAATGGAATATGGCGAATCAACCCTCCAAAGAGATGGATAATTCTCTCCTCTTTCTGTTCTGCCCATCATTTGCTTTCTATGAGTCCAAATTTCAAACTCTCCCGGATATGCTATCCAACTTGCTTTCTGAGCCTCCGACTGAAAAGACACTAAAAGGAGTACAATATAAAAAAACAGTTTTTTCATGGTATATTTTCTTTATTTAAGTATCTAAGGGTTATACAAATATAATTTTTATTTGACACAGAGAGCCGGAAATAAAAGTTTAATAACTTTTTCGAATATCAAATAACTGAATTATGGCATATGATGGCATAAAAAAAAGTCTCTTTGGAATAAAAAAAAATTCCAAAGAGACTTCAAACAATGTCCTTACAGCTTAGTATTCCTCCTCATTGAAAAAGAAGTCCTCCTTGCTTGGATAGTCAGGCCAAATATCTTCAATACTTTCATATACTTCACCTTCGTCCTCCATTTCCTGAAGATTTTCAATAACTTCCAATGGGGCACCTGAACGCATTGCATAATCAATAAGTTCATCTTTTGTAGCCGGCCAAGGTGCATCTTCAAGCTTTGATGCCAATTCTAGAGTCCAATACATAATTATTTTGTTTTTAATTAATTTTCAAATTTGCGCAAAAATATAAATAAATATATCAATCACAACTTTTATCCCATAAAACTTCCTCTGTTCCTTGAGTTAGATTACAATATCTTGAAAGAATGAATAAATAATCTGAAAGTCTGTTCATAAAACGAAGTATTTTTTCATCTACTGGGTCAGTCTCAGAAACTCTTAATACAGCCCGTTCGGCTCTTCGGCAAACAGTGCGGCATACATGACAAAACGACGCAGATACAGCACCTCCGGGAAGGACAAAATTGTTCAATGTCGGCAGTTCATCATCAATTTCATCAATTCTTTTCTCCAATTTTTTTATTGATTCGTCATTTAAACTTGAATGAGCCCTATATTCAGTATTTGTCGGATCTGTGGCAAGATAGGAGCCGATACAAAACAGTTTATTTTGAACATAAGTCAATAAGTCGGAATCTTTTGGAGGGACAACCTCTGCAATAAGCAGTCCTAAAAAAGAATTTAATTCATCGACAGTACCATAAGCCTCCAGACGTAAATCTGTCTTTTTAACTCTTACACCCCCAACAAGAGATGTCTGACCTTTATCACCTTTCCCGGTGTAAATGTTACTTTTCTTCATACTGATAATTTTTTGCTCAAAAAAAATATTTATTTTCCTCCATTATAATCCGTCTTCTAATATCGGCTTTTAGAAAGAGACAATAAAATGCTGTTTATACAACATTTCATGATAGATGGCAATTCCCAATTCATACAAATCAAGGCTGATTTTTACCTCTTCATGAAGAGTAAGCTGAGTCCAAAACTTTCTTATATAAGCATTTGAGTTAATCCCTGCAACAACTATTATGCCATTTGGATTAACAATCGAAGATATTTTAGAAAGTATGACACTGTAATTCTCTTCATTATCCGACTTATGGATAACAACCATATCAGCTTTATAGTTGTCCGGCAAAGAGGAGAGCCATTTATTTTGATCATCATCGAGGATTGTAACATTAATTTGTTTCTCCTGTTCAACGATGCCGTGCACTCTTTCAAGTTTTATATCATCAACTCCCAAAGTCGTTACATGGGCTTTGCTGAAAGGCATGGCAAGAGCCATCGTTATAATGCCTCCATCATTGTTCAGTTCCAATATTTCATTTGGCAAAAACCTATTTACCAACCTATAATATAGATACACCAATTTTAAAGGCACACTGTTCTTAAGCAGCCTGCCATTTTTAATAGAACGAGGAGGTGTTAGCCTTTCTCTTATATCCTTTAGTTTTCTGTAATCATAATAGGGTAATTTTTCATCTATAACCTGAGTTATCAATGAAAACACAAAAGGAGAATGTATTCCAAAACCTTTTCTGTATTTAACTTTTCTGGCACCTTTTGTCAATATTTTTTTTATTCTTTTCTTTGCGTTCATAAACTATTTCAAAACCACATCATTAAGGTGAAAAACATTTTCATATCATTTAATTAATGACAACAACTATTTTAGGCTCAGAATAAAAACCATAGTAAAATTACTTATAATATTTTCTACTATTCCGTAGAGATTATAAATTATTTTCCGCTTATATTAAAATCACCTTTTTTAACAGTTTTTCAATAAAAATACATTTTAAATACATTCAACATAATGTAAATTTGCACAATTTATGTATTTAGTTAATTTAAATTTATCTATTAAAAAAATATCATCAGATTTTATACCTAAATTCAGCATATAATTTTTTTCATTATTTTTTTTAATACTAAACAAATCCAGTCAAAAGCATATGTTTAATAAAGTATGTTCTAAATCGCTATATGCATTTATTATATTCTTTTCATTTATCATTCAAACATCTACTGCCGGTCAATTACAAGATGATAGAGCAAAGTTTATAATAGACAGCCTGTCGTCCGAATTAAAAAACGCGGATAATTGGAAAGACAAAAAATACATTTTGGAGAATCTCGCCGACATCACTCTGATTGTTAATGATAAATTCAATGTCTTAAGGGAACTTCTAACGAATGCAGAGAAAGAAAATGACATCGACTGCCAGATTGAAACTATCAGGGAACTCGGCAACACAAACGACATTGCTCTTGAAGACTCTCTCATCAATAAGGCTAAAGTCATCACTGATAAAAGACCGGATGCCAAGAGTACCTTAATCTTTCTGCAAACGAGAATGGAATCCTTGACAATAAACAATTATGATAATGGCGAAACAAGGCACAAATACATTACCGACAAACTGCTGAGTTCTCTGAACATCATAAACAACAACAGACAGCTTGACGTTTACGACAGGATATTAATAAACAACAACATATGCCTGTATCTAAATTTCATAAACAGCAATGGCTCAATCTATACACAAAGCATTGAGGAACTGATTAGGCTTATCAAAAATCTTCCTAAAGAGGATGGGTTCATCAAGTCACTGATATACCAAAGAGGAGCACTTCTCTACCAGAACAAGGAAATGTATGCTGAGTCATTCAAGATGGACTCGCTTCTGATAGAACATATAGAGAGTCTGAAAAATCAATATATTGTCAAGAAAAGTTTTTTTAGAAACTATGACCTCAATTTTCTAAACATATATATAAGACAATTGGGCAATTATGAGTGCCTTTCAAAAGAGGCTGTGGAGAATATCTTTCAAAATGGACTTGAATACCTCCACAAAACAAGCGAGACTATACCAACGGAAACACACAAGCTCTCCCACAACATGCTGTATCTTTATCACAGCCTTGCAAATAATGATTATAAAAAGGCTAATGATTATATAAATGCAATACTGCCTCTCAAAAAACAAAAAAGACCGCTTTACAAGCTATGTGAATTCAAAATTCAGATTCTTAACAATATCACAGCCACACCCGACAGCATTATGATGTATTACAACAACTACGTCACAGCCTTAAAGGATCATTACAATCTTTTGGACAAAGGGAAAGCGCAGGAACTCAACATCATCTATAATGTGAACCAACTCAAAGACAATAACAACAAGCTCAAAATCGATAACATGAACTTAGTAATTAAGGCAAAAAACAAGACTCTATTCTTCTCTGCAGCCTTAATCTTACTGTTATTTTTGATCTCTTTTGTGTTGACTTACCTATATATTAACAAGAAGAGGGTCTCTAAAACATTGAAAGATGAGAGGGACAGCCTTATCAAGACACAGTCGGAACTTATAATTGCCAAGGAAAAGGCTGAGAGGAGCGAGAAGCTCAAGTCTAACTTCCTCGCCAACGTAAGCCATGAGATCAGAACGCCTTTGAACGCAATAGTCGGATTTTCGACGATTCTTGCCGAATCTGACGAACATGAGGACAAACAACAGTTCATCAACATCATCATGAACAACAATGAACTACTGCTTAAGCTTATCAACGACATCCTTAATCTTTCAAAGATAGAGGCAGGTTTTGAAATATCGAAGATTCAGCCGTTTGATGTTCAAGCCACATTCGACCAGGTATTTATGCAGACTATAGAAAGAAATACCAACAAGAATATTGCAAGCTTCAATATTAAGACATTAAAGTCCTGCATTATCGAGGCAGACAAGGAGAGCATCACTCAAATCATCATCAATTTCTGCTCAAATGCCTTGAAATATACAAAAGAGGGTGAAATTAAGACAGGCATATCGATCGAAGACAACGGCTTGAAGATATTCTGCAACGACACCGGCATCGGCATTCCAGACGACATGCAGAATAAAATATTCGAGCGATTTGAAAAGGTCGACACGTTTGCTCAAGGTTCAGGTCTTGGCCTTTCCATTTGCAAAGCCATCACGGAGAAATACAATGGAAAGATAGGGTTTACATCGAAAGTGAATGAAGGCTCACAATTTTGGGCTTGGATTCCTTGTAAGATTGTATCTTCCGAGGAAATATAGTGTTTGGATACAAACCCATTCCGTGAAATATTTCCTACAATTATTTTAAGATGAAATAAGACGCCTTTATCAAAATTCAGCAATTGTTTTTTAGTAAGACAGCCTCATATTTTCAGATTTTACAATTGTCCTTTTTGAAATGCCATAAATGTCCCAAAAGCCACATATTCCAAAACGCCGATAAAAAAAATACTCCCGAAAGTGATTATTCAACTTTCGGGAGTATTTTATATATAAACAGTAAACAGATTATTTCTTTGCCAGACGTTTTCTTTCAGTTTCATCAAGAATAATCTTTCTCATACGAAGGCTTTTTGGAGTTACTTCAAGATATTCATCCTCTTTAATATACTCAAGAGCCTCTTCCAAAGAGAAGATAACCGGCGGAATCAATCTTGCCTTGTCATCAGCACCTGAAGCACGCATATTTGTCAATTTCTTTGATTTTGTAACATTCACTACAAGGTCTCCCTCTTTTGAATGCTCTCCAACAACCTGACCTGCATAAACTTCCTCCTGAGGATAGATAAAGAAACGGCCTCTGTCTTGAAGTTTATCAATAGCGTAAGCATATGAAGTACCTGTTTCCATTGCTATAATTGAACCGTTAAGACGTTTTTCAATTACGCCTTTCCAAGGTTGATATTCAAGGAAACGGTGAGCCATAATAGCTTCTCCTGCTGAAGCAGTAAGAATATTGTTACGTAATCCAATGATACCACGAGAAGGAATTTGGAATTCCATGTGAATTCTATCGCCTTGACTTTCCATCATTAAAAGATCACCCTTTCTTCTTGTTACCATATCAATCATCTTGCTTGAAAATTCTTCAGGACAATTGATTGTCATAGCCTCAACCGGTTCGCATTTTTCACCATCAATCTCTTTAACGATAACCTGAGGTTGTCCAACTTGAAGTTCATAACCCTCACGGCGCATAGTTTCAATAAGTACAGACAGGTGAAGCACACCACGTCCGAACACAGTCCAGATATCAGAAGTCTCAGACCTCTTAACTCTAAGAGCAAGATTGCGGTCAAGTTCCTTCATCAGACGATCGTTGATGTGACGGGAAGTAACGAATTTGCCCTCTTTACCAAAGAAAGGAGAATCATTGATAGTAAATGTCATAGACATCGTAGGCTCATCTATGGCAATACGTTTCATAGGTTCCGGATTCTCAGCATCGGTAATTGAATCACCAATCTCAAATCCGTCAACACCGACAACGGCACAGATATCGCCCGAGCCAACCTGAGCGGCTCTTGCTTTGCCCATTCCCTCAAAAACATGAAGTTCCTTGATGCGGCATTTCTGCATTGTATCGTCTTTCTTACAAAGCATAACATCCATGCCCTCTTTAAGAATGCCTCTGTGAACACGACCGATAGCAATACGGCCTACATAAGAGGAATAATCAAGAGAAGTAATAAGCATCTGAGGTGTTCCTTCAATAAATTCAGGACCGGGGATATATTTTATAATTGCATCCAAAAGTGGAGTAATAGTTCCTGTCGGTGTGCGCCAATCTTCACCCATCCAACCATTTTTGGCAGAACCATACATAGTATGGAAGTCCAACTGATCTTCTGTTGCATCAAGGCTGAACATCAAATCAAAAACCATTTCCTGAACCTCTTCAGGACGACAGTTAGGTTTATCTACTTTGTTTATTACTACAATAGGCTTCAATCCCAACTGGATAGCCTTTTGCAAAACGAAACGAGTTTGAGGCATAGGGCCTTCAAAAGCATCAACCAACAATATACATCCGTCAGCCATATTCAATACTCGCTCTACTTCTCCACCAAAGTCGGCGTGTCCGGGAGTATCGATTATATTGATCTTATAATCATTGTAACGGATTGAAACGTTTTTAGAAAGAATCGTAATCCCTCTTTCGCGCTCAAGGTCATTATTGTCAAGGATTAGTTCGCCGGCTTCCTGGTTCTCGCGAAATAGATGTCCGGCTAAAAGCATTTTATCAACCAAAGTTGTTTTTCCGTGGTCAACGTGTGCTATAATAGCAATGTTTCTTATTTTTTGCATATTCTATTTTTTGAATGGCGCAAAAGTACTACATTTTTTATTAGGTTATGCCATAAAGCTATGTGTTTTAACCCTATCGTTATAAATTATAATGGTTTTTATACCTATTGTTAACAATTCTATTTATCTGAGTGGCTTCCAACGAGATTTTTTCCCATTCATCAGGATTTATTCAGACTTGATTTTGACAATATCAGCAATATTTTTAAACAAAGTTTAACATAGGCAGCTGCAAAATTCCCTCCTCAAAACATTTTTATGTTTAACATCAAATCTCCATTACATCAATTCCACGATCATTTTTTTTCTCTTGTTATTATTATCCCCTACTTGCACTGTCATTTCCAGAACTTTATTAAATAAAAAAAACATTCAAAAGATTTGTTCTTGTCTAACTAATATCTATCTTTGCACACTCAAAACAATATTTATTAATAATAAATTTCTGAAGAGAATGTATTTAACATCAGAGAAAAAAGCAGAAATCTTCGAGAAATACGGAAAGTCTAACACTGATACTGGCTCACCTGAAGCTCAGATTGCATTGTTTTCATACCGTATATCTCATTTGACTGACCACTTGAAGTCAAATCACAAAGATTATAACACTGAAAGAGCCTTAGGCATGTTGGTTGGTAAACGTCGTCGTCTTTTAGATCACTTAAGAACTAAAGACATCGAAAGATACCGTGCTATCATCAAAGAATTGGGCATCCGTAAGTAAGAAAAAATTAAGCTTTCACAAACAAGCTTTTTTAAAAGTCTCCGTCATTTCCGGAGGCTTTTATTTTTTATGCCTATTCTATATCTTTTGCGCTCTGTCAATCACTGCGACTCTTAAATTTTTCCTTAGCAAACACATCATTTCTTCAATCCTCCTCATATCATTTACAAGTCTTAAACTGCCTAAAAGCCATCATTCCTTAAAAACCAGCCTCTGATTTTTTTTCTTATTGATGATTAAAAATTTTTAATCAGTCATTTTTTTTAATTACTTAAATATACTATCATTATTACTTAAGTAACATTAATTAATATCTTAAGTATAATTGCTGTTTAATTTAAGTTATATGAATAACATACTTTAGTCAGATACAAAAAATAACAATCAAAATAAATAAAAGACTAAACACAATATTACTTTGAGTCTCCAAAATAATTTATCAACAAGCAATTTTTTAAAATAATTAATGAAATGGCATGCCACCTATAAAAACAGCAATAAAAACTGTTTAAATATTGAAGATAAAAACGGGTATCAGACATATAATGATTTAAGAAATACTCAAAATCCGCCTTCAATTATATTGTTAATTTTATAATGTAATGAATAAAATATTTGTATTTTAAGTACAACACTTAATAATTTAATTATTTTTGCCCCAATTTGTAATAATTTATTACTACAAGGCAAATAAATAATAAATAAAATTATATACGACTGATGGGTAAAAATAAAATTATCGGCGAAAGAGTAAGAGCTATGCGTGAGTCTAACGAACTTACCCGCGAAGAACTTGCACAGAGATGCGGTCTTGATGTATTACAAGTACAGAATATAGAAGAAAACACAGAGATACCATCATTGGCACCTCTAATTAAAATAGCCAGAGCGCTTGGTGTGCGTTTGGGTACATTCTTGGATGATCAGGAAAACTTAGGTCCTGTCGTTTGCAGATATAATGAGCAGCAGCCGGGCATGAGTTTTTCAAACAGCAACATACAGTCAAGAAAGCATATGACATACAACTCACTGTCAAACAACAAGACAGGACGTCACATGGAACCTTTCATGATAAATCTTGCTCCAAAGATTGATGCAGACTTCGTTCTTTCCTCACACGAAGGAGAAGAATTTATCCTTGTAATGGATGGGTCGGTAGAGATAAACTACGGAGAAGACACCTATACTCTGTCAAAAGGCGACAGTATTTATTATGACTCGATTGTACCTCACATTGTTCGTGCAAGCGATGAGCAGGGAGCAAGGATTTTAGCTGTAATATATACTCCTGTATAATTTTCATTGGATTCACATTATGCAATTATTTGAAAAAACTTTAGGCGATTGGTTGGAATATTGGACTGAGGTACAGCCCGATCATGACTTTATTGTCTATTCAGACCGAAATATGCGCTTTTCTTACAAAGAGTTCAATGAGCGCGTTAATGAATTGGCCAAGGGATTAATGGCCATAGGTGTTACAAAGGGCACACATGTTGGTATTTGGGCTACTAATGTTCCCGATTGGAATGCTTTTCTTTTTGCTACTGCAAAAATTGGAGCTGTATTGGTCACTGTAAACACCAACTACAAGCAGCATGAGCTTGAATATCTGTGCGACAATGCAGATCTGCATACTCTTTGCATAACAAACGGCACTTTTGACAGCGATTATGTAAAAATGTGCTATGAAATGATTCCTGAACTAAAGACTCAGGCAAGAGGTTTTATACAGAACAAAAAGTTTCCTCATCTTAAGAACGTGGTCTTTATCGGGCAGGAGAAGAAAAGAGGCATGTACAACACTGCCGAACTTCTTTTGCTGGGCTCAACAAAGAAGGACTCGATATTGAAAGAGGCAAGAACAAAGTTCGACTGCTTTGACGTGTGCAACATGCAATACACCTCAGGAACTACAGGCTTTCCTAAAGGGGTAATGCTTACACATCATAACATTACAAACAACGGCTATTCAATAGGTCAGTGCATGCACTATACTCCTGCCGACAAAGTATGTCTTCCCGTTCCTCTTTTCCATTGTTTTGGCATAGTTTTGGGAATGATGGCGATAGTAACAAATGGAGCTGCGGCTGTTATGTTGGAAAAATTTGATCCTTTGGTAGTTTTGGCTTCAATCCATAAAGAACGATGTACAGCTGTTTACGGTGTTCCTACAATGTTTATTGCAGAGCTTCATCATCCTATGTTTGACATGTTTGATATGTCATCTTTAAGGACAGGAATCATGGCAGGTTCCCTTTGTCCTCAATGGCTTATGGAAGAGGTTGTTGAAAAGATGAATATGAAAGAGATAACCAGTGTATATGGTCTGACAGAGACTTCACCGGGTATGACTCAAAGCCATGCAGATGATTCTTTCGAGGTAAAGACTTCAACTGTTGGCCGTCCGCTTCCTGAAATTGATGTCAAAGTTATCAATCCCGACACTTTGGAAGAGTGTCCGGTTGGCGTTCAGGGTGAAATGTGCTGCAAAGGCTATAATCTAATGAAAGGATATTACAAGAATCCTAAAGCCACGGCCGAGATCATAGATAAGAATGGGTATCTTCATTCAGGAGATCTGGGTGTGAAAGATGAGAATGGGAATTTCAGAATTACAGGCCGTATCAAGGATATGATTATCCGCGGCGGTGAAAATGTTTATCCAAGAGAAATAGAAGAGTTTCTTTATAAAATGCCTCAGATTCAAGATGTACAGGTAGCTGCAGTGCCTTCAAAGAAATATGGCGAAGAGGTTGGCGCATTTATTATCTTAAAAGAGGGTGAAGACCTTCACGAGAGCGATGTAAAGGAGTTCTGCAAAGGGAAAATATCAAGACACAAAATTCCTAAATATATTTTCTTTGTTGAGCAATTTCCTTTGACTGCAAGCGGCAAGATTCAAAAATACAAACTTAAAGACCTTGCACTTGACCTGCTTGCTAAAGAGGGTATAGAGCCGGTTTAGTAGGTATGCTTATAAAAAACGGCCATTTAAAAGGCATTCTAAAAGATTTAGAGTGCTGTACAAAAGAATATTAAATAAAAAATCAGGCAGTTTTAATTACTGCCTGATTTTTTTTACTGCATTAAAGACAAAGAATGCTATTTTAATATTTCAGGTTTTACAAACTGCCTACTAATTATTTACTGCATCTACAAAAGATTTAGGCAATAAAGGCATGGCTCCCGCACAAGTGCAGATATAAGCAGATACTTGAACAGCATTTTTATGAGCCTCTTTAATCGATTTTCCATTAAGTATTGAGACACAAAATGCTGCAGTAAACGAATCGCCTGCACCTACGGTGTCTGCAACTTTTACTTTTGGAGTATCCATAAATGAGATTTCATTATCATAATAGATTGAGCTGCCTTTTGTTCCGCAGGTAAGTATAAGCATTTTAAGATTGTAGTCCTTGATAAGCTGACGGCACACATGATCCGGCTCAGTTGTAATATACCCGAGCAAATGAGAGACAACAATAAGTTCCTCGTCATTTATTTTCAAGACATTGCATCTTTTCAGAGAGTCAACGACAATATCTTTCGAGAAATAATTCTGACGGAGATTTATATCAAAAATTTTCAAAACCTTGTCATTATTTGGCATTGCATCGATGAAGCCGTTAATCATCTTTCTGCTTTTAGCTCCTCTTTGAGCCAAAGAGCCGAAACAAACGGCAGTAGTCTTAGATGCAAGTTCAATTATCTCATCAGTAAGAGTCATATTATCCCATGCAACATCTTGTATTATCTCATAGCTCGGGATTCCGTTGCTGTCAAGTTCTACATTTACTGAGCCTGTTTTTTTGTCAACTCTATTAATGATATACTTCATATTTTTAGAGTCAAAGACTTCAAGTATCTCTTTTCCAAGAACATCATTACCAACAGCACTTACAACGTAAGACTCGATTCCCAATTGAGAGACATTGTATGCAAAATTAGCAGGGGCGCCACCAAGTTTTTTCCCTTCAGGAAGAAGATCCCAAAGAGCTTCCCCCAACCCAACAACTATGTTTTTCATTTTAATTAAATTTTTTAATATTTACAGTATAACTGATAAGATAAACAACCCCGACAAGCATAACAATTACAGCACCGATTTGAGACATCAAGGCATCAGAGGCAATCCCCATGAGAATAGGGAAAACAGTGCCGCCAAAAAGTCCCATGATCATAAGACCTGAAACCTCATTCTGCTTATTTGGAAGATGCAAAAGAGCTTGAGAGAAAATTACAGGGAAAATATTTGAATTTCCAAAACCAATCAGGGCAATACAAATATAAAACAGTATTTCCGATTGAGCAAAGAGCAATCCCGACATTCCAAAAAGCATTAATAATGTACTTAGAGCGAAGAATTTTTTTGAAGAGATCTTGGCAAGAATAAAGGTGCCCGAAAAACATCCTAAAGTACGGAAAAGAAAATAAATACTTGTTGCATAGCCAGCCTCGGCAAGCGTCAGCCCCAATCTCTCCATCAATATCTTAGGGGCAGTGACATTTGTTCCCACATCAACCCCGACATGGCACATAATCCCCAGGAAAGATAAAAGCACAAAGCTGTTTCCAAGAAGAGAAAAGCATTGCTTAAAAGTGGAGAACTTCTCTTGAGAGTTGTCGTTTTCTTTAATCCTTATAATGCCCAATAAAATTACCGCCAAAACAGCTATAAACATAAAGATTGGATATAGCAACCGCCAGTTTCCGAAGCTAAAGGCAGCCCATCCCGCAATAATAGGAGCGATAAATGATGCTATTGCCTTTACAAATTGTCCAAATGTAAGAGAGCTCGCCAACTTATCGCCACTGATAAGATTGGAAAGGAGCGGATTAAGAGATACCTGCATTATTGCATTGCCGATTCCCAAAAGAGAAAAAGAGATAAGCATTGATGTGAAGCTGTAGTTTAAAACAGGTATCAACAATGACACAACTGTAATGGCAAGACTTAATATTACTGTTTTTCTTCGCCCTATCTTATTCATCAACATTCCGGTTGGAACAGAAAAAATAAGGAACCAAAAAAACACCATTGAAGGCAATAGATTGGCTGTCGTATCGCTGAGATTGAAATCGGCTTTTACATAATTGGCAGCAATGCCAACAAGGTCGACAAACCCCATGGCAAAGAATGCAATCATCACCGGTATAAGTTTTAAATATATATTTTTAACCTGATTCATAAATGTTGTATGGTTGTTTTGTAAGTAATTCGTAATATTTAAAAAGAGAGTATCTTAAAGCGACAATTTATAAATGTTTAGCTCGTCAACATTAACCTTTCCTTTTTTATTGATAAGTTTAAGTGTATTATACCACTCATTAGGGAAAACAAGATTTGTCATAACCACTTTACCATTGTCAAGGAATATTTCAACAGAGCATCTATCTACAAATATTCTAAGTTTATGACTTTTTTCATTATTTGCCAACGGAGCCCATGTACCTAAAGCAAAATCGTTGATATAATTAATTGAATTTGTCTTTCTATTATCATGATTTTCTATTTCATGAGGTTTGGAATCAGCGCCGAAATCAACAATTCCACTCTTGCTTCTATCCATTATTATCTTATTATTTTCAGAATCAAGAGTAATGTCAACATACTCACCCAATGAATTTGTCAGTTGAAGGGTCAAGTCATAATCAGGCCTTAAAGATGTTATACTCATCTCAATTTCATAGGCACCTTGATTATCATCAAGCATCGACTCAATAACGTAATCCTTTGACAGATCAATATTATTAAAAGACTTAGTCTCTTTTCTAAGTTTAAGAGTTTCAGCGACAGGGTTTGCAGCAAGGAAAACATTGTTGTCCTGAGAATACATTGTCAATTCTCTTGGCAAAGCATTGGCGCTTCTAAATTGTTTTGTAGGAACAATTTGGCAATATTGCCAATTGCTCATCCAAGGCACGGCAATCACTCTATCGGAAGTATTAGAGAATGTAACTGTTGCATAATGATCTTTACCCCAATCGAGCCATTTTACTTCATTTGGTTCAGTGTTGCAAATAAATTTTTCACCATCGAAATCACCTACAAAATATTGTGTGGCACTTCCGCCAAACAATCCTCCGGGATTAATATTTACTATTAAAGCCCATTTCTTTTTATCAGGATTCCCATCAACAGGCAGTTCAACCATATCAGGACATTCAAACTGACTTGGCAAGGCGCCATAGCCTTTTCCAAATGCGCTCATGTAATCCCATTGCTTTAAGTCCTTAGACTGATAAAATCTCATCTCCTTATCGGCAGAGACAATCATTATCCATTTATTTTGAGGAGCATACCAAAAAACTTTAGGATCACGAAAATCTTTGAGCTCGGAGGTTAGAATAGGGTTCTTTTCATATTTGGTAAATGTGTTACCATTGTCTTTTGAATAAGCCATGCATTGAATTTGACCGTTTTTGTCGCTTGCTGAGGTATAGAAAGAGACGATAGTGTTGTCGCCATAATTTGCACTGTTGTTGAAATCCACAACTGAGCTCCCTGAAAAAATATGACCGAGAGTATCTCTTTCAATAGCTGCCGGGAGATGTTCCCAATTTACTAAGTCTTTGCTCACTGAGTGTCCCCAATGCATATTTCCCCACATAGATCCATAAGGATTGTATTGGAAATAAAGGTGATATTCACCATCTTTATACACAAGTCCATTGGCATCATTCATCCAGCCATAAAGAGGTGTATGATGATAAAGGGGGCGAAATCTTTCTCTGTTTTGAGCATCGAAACTGTCACTAACCTTAATTGAATCAAATAAAATTGAATTTAACGAAGGATTTTTTATCTCCACCTTATTTGTATTATTTGCAGTTAAAGCAAACGGCACATAATAATCAATCCTGTTATTTGCTATTCGAACGTCCATCTCTGTATCGGCTTTAGAGCCGGTCATAAGCTTTACCTTTGATTCCTGCGCATCTTCCTGAATAGGAAGAAGAATATATTTTGAAGGCTTATTAACCTCAACAATAGAAATCGATTCATTGATTTTGGAGATGTTTAAATCCTTGACAGAGCTGCTGCATGAGGAGAGCATCATCGAGGAGGCAAATAAAGAAATGATTGGTATAATTATAGGTTTCATTATGTTGTCGATTATTTGTATAAATATTATTGTTATTATAAATATCTTTTTTGTATGAATAATTTTAGAAAGTAATGTTTGCTGAAAATTCAACAGTAAATGGCCTTATATAACTTCCTGCCATCCATTTTCCATTATGTAAAGAGGCATCCTCTTTTTTGGTAAGCTCAGCCCCGGCAATGCTTCCGCTTGCACCGGTCTGATTAAGGAAATTAATGACGGTAGTTCCCAAAGAGAGATTTTTGTTTACTTTCCAGTTTAAGCCTCCAAAAGTTTCCCATCTTCCATTAAAGAAATAAGCATTCTCAATGTTAGCATAAGTCTTGCTGAAATATCTGAAACTTGCCCAAAGCTTAAGCTTTTCAGTTATATAGTAGCTCGGATCGATTTCAATAAGCACTTTCGGAATCTCTGTCACCGTATTTCCGGTAACGTCAATAGTTTGAGTCTTGCCGTTGACAAAAGTTACACTGGTCTCATATTTCTTATAAGTTGGATTTTGATATGTAAATCTCATATGAACATCAAAATTCTTAAATGGCTTGACAACAGCGTCAGTTGTCCATCCAAGAGTCTGGATATCATAGCATAAAGGTGCAGCTTTAATCTCAGAGGCATCGTCAGGATTGATTAAATTGAGAGTTGAGTTGTTGTTGCTCTTTGAAATATAGGAAACAAGAGAGGTAAGACTCACCCAATCGTTGTTGTAATAAAAGCCGCCCTGAGCAAGAGGTATTATTACCCTGCCTGTGTTTGGAAGCTCGGCAGGTGAAAAACTCTCCATCTTTACATGCTGAGAATTATAAGTAAAGTCACCTGTCAAACCAAAGTTATTATTAAACTTATAGGTCAATGCAGCTGTAAAAGCACCGTTAATCCAATTGTATTCAAAAGGCTGTGCGGCAATTACACCGGTCATTCCATTAACATTATAAGTTGCTCCTAAATGATAGTTCGGGAATCTGCCGACAGCAGTGCCGTCATTGGCATAAACAGCGGCATTTTCGCCTTTTAATCTCTGATATTCAACTCTTGCACCATAATAAACATCAAATTTATCTGTAACATTCCATTCATGATTGCCATAAATGGCTAATTTATTTTCATTTCCTTTATAGTATTCGGAAGCATTCTTGTTAAAATCATAATAGAATGTCGTTCCATCCTTTGTAAGTCTTGAAGGACTCGCTTCAACAGTTTGATCATACATTGAAGTATTTGATGAATAGTCTACTATATAGTGCCACTGGTTTATACCAATTCGCCAAGTGTTATTACTGTTCTTTTGTGAAAGCTCGCTTGTCAAAAGGATGTCTTTAATATCTCCTCTGTTGAAACAAGACATTCTGCTTTGCACATATCCCTTATAATCTGAAAGAGAACCATCATTGTTGACAAGCTTATAACCGTCTGACACTGATTTCATTTCAAGAGACATCGGTGTTTGATAGATTCTTGATCCTAAAGCATCGTCATATTTAAACATTGTTTTCCATTCCAACCCGTTATTCCACTTATAGGTATTTATAAGAGAAATTTCATTTCCTCTATTTTTGGAAGCATCATTAAGGGTAGTCTTTTTTATCTCTCCTGTTTTGATATCCATATAAACAAGTTCTCCGTTTGAAGGAAGATAAGAACTTGTTCCTAAAGAGAAACCCGGAATCTGCTCAACACTTCCGTCTCCAACATAAATAAAAGGAGCAGCTGTAGAGGCTGTAGATAAAGCATTGGAGTTGCTATAATGATAAATGACAGACAAACTGCCTTTATTGTTGTTGTATTTTTTTGTTATGGCAGCCTTATAGATTGATGTCTTGTCTTGAAAAGGAGTAAATACCATCTTTGTGCTGCCCGGATCAAAGTTTTGATAAATACTTCCGCTGTAAAACCAGTCTTTGCCAATATTACCATTAATATTGATATCAAATTGCTGTTTTCCAAAATGATTTGTTGAATAATTGACTTTACCTTTAAAACCCTCACTTCCCAACTCAGAGAAAGAATTGACAGCATAGCCAATATTACCGGTGGTAATGGCTGTTTCTGTAATCTTAAGAAGTCCGACATGGCTTAAACTGCCGTCCGAACGCCAATGAGTCTCAACACTATGGGGATTAGTTGCAAAAACTACGGGAAGACCATTTTCCAAAACGTTGACATCGCCTCCTGGCAAGCCTATAGAGATTTCTCTCGGGCCATTTGCGTTAGAAGCATTAAGCATCACATTTCTGTTGCCCTCTTCATTGGTCTTTTTGCTGTTAACATCGATAGAATCATTTTTCTCCTGTGCAGATACATTTATTGTAATCATTGTTGCACAAAGACAAATTGCTGCGGTTTTAATGGTTGTTTTATTCTGCATAATCTAAGTTAATCGTTAGAGATTGAAAACGGTCCAAAAATAGATTCGCGGAATTTTTTTGATTATAACATTTGAAATAAAAAACATAACAATTGTCACATATAAAACATTTGTATCATTAATGCGACAATTGTTATATATAATGCTATTTATAATCGGTCGGAGTAGTGTTATAAACTGATTTAAAGCATTTTGAAAAATACGCGGGAGAGGAAAAACCTGTCATATAAGTTATCTCATTTACATTATATCTCTTTTCTTTCAGCATTTGGGCAGCCTTAGAGAGTCGGTAATTCCTTAGAAGTTCAACAGGAGTAATGCCTGTAAGGTTTTTTATTTTTCTATGCAAATGACCTCTTGACATATTCATCACTTCGCTAAGTTTTTCTATGTTATAGTCAGCGTCAGAATAAACTTTTTCCAACTGTTCCATGAATTTGTTTAAAAACAAATCGTCCATCGACTCAACCTTTTCATGTGACAAAGCAGGAATTAGACCATTGTTCAAATCACTGATAATTTTTTCTCTTAAAACTTCTCTTTGCTGAAGCAAGCTTATGATTTTGACTTTTAAGAAATCAATATGGAATGGCTTTTTAATATAAGCGTCGGCTCCCTCTGTGATTCCATATATTTGCTGTTTGATATCTGACAGAGCAGTGAGCAATATCACAGGAATATGAGAAATTGCAATATCTGATTTTATTTTTTTGCATAAATCAAAGCCGTTCATCTCAGGCATCATTACGTCACTTAAAACTATGGAAACATCTTCTTTTAGTAGAATATCCAATCCTTGCTTTCCATTAGAAGCTGTAATAACATTAAAATTATCACACAGCTCACTTTTTAGATATTCTCTTACATCATCTTCGTCATCAACTACAAGAACAGTGTAAGGATATACTTTGGAAAGCATCTCTTTATGAAGCTCATCGTTAAGGACATTGTCAACACTTTCTTTAAGAGTGTTGTCAATCTCAGCAACATTCTCACCAAGCAGAATATCTTTATTCTTAGGAAGAAAAAATGTAAACTCAGCATAATTGTTAACGCTGCTGTCAACTTTAATCTCCCCTTTATGCATAGATACATACTCTTTTACAAGATGAAGACCGATGCCGGTGCCTGAGCTGCCTTGCTTTCTGTCGGTATAAAAGCGGTCAAAAAGATGATTTATTTTATTCTGTTCTATTCCTTTACCGGAATTTCTAACCGAGATGAACACTCGGTCGTGATTGTCCCAAATTCTGATTGAAACATTGCCATTGTTCTCTGTAAACTTAAAAGCATTTGAAAGCAGATTGACAAGAACCTTTTCTATCAGGTCCTGATCGATCCAAATATTCGATTCTTTAATATCAGTGTCAAATGTATATGTAATCTTATTTATCGAGGCAAGTTTTTCAAAATATGTCTTAACCTCTGCAGTAAAGGCAATGATATCTGTTTTTTCTATTTTTAGAGTTTGCTTGTTGTTCTCAACCTTTCTAAAATCAAGTATTTGATTAATAACACGAAGAAGCCTGGATGCATTTTTATGAATCAATTCAAGATCCGATATATATTCACTCTCATTCATAATACGCATAAGTCTCTCCAAGGGACCGATAATAAGAGTCAACGGAGTCCTTACTTCATGGGAAACATTGGTAAAAAAGGCAAGCTTTTGAGCAGTGACCTGCTCTATCTCGGCATTAAGTTTAATAAGTTTCTTATTTTGCTGCTCCTCCTTAAGGCTTTTCATCTTTAAAATATTGTTTACTCTTTTTATCCTGTGATTAACGACGTAAACATATCCAGAGAGGAGGATAAAACCGATCATCAGTAAAGATATAACTACTAAGGAGGTAGTCATAAAATTATATTGATTGAAAAGAACATCCAATTTTGAAGCCTGCTTTTGAATCTGTTCCTGATAATGGAACATTTTCTTTGACTGAAGAATTAAACTCTGGGCTGCTCTTTTTTCTACAGAGCCTGATTCAAGAATAATATTCTTGTCTATCTTTTTGCCATTGATAATATCCTCTACAACTTTTATGAGTTCCTGAGCGCCGGTTGGATAAAGGAAAGAAGCATCTATTCTTCCATCTGCCACAGCCTCAAGACCGGCTTCGGGAGTTGCATCAATACCAATAATTTTTATATTCTCACCTTTTGAATTTTTCTCTCCGAAAATTTCTCTGGCGGCAATAGCCATCATATCATTATGAGAGTAAATAAAATTTATATCAGGGAAAGAATCTTTCTTTACAATCTCTTTAACATCAGAATATAACCAATTCCCTTTTACTTCCTTAAATGAAACATCCTGTCTATCAATCATGGCACTCATAAAGCCATCATGCCTTTCCTTGGCGGGAGAAGAGGTAGCAAGACCTTGTATTTCAAGGATATTGGCATTCTTAGGAGCATTGGCAAAGGCATATTCTCCAGCCATCTTTCCGATTGAAAAGTTGTCTGCACCAACAAAAGACAGATAATTATCGCTTTCTATCTTTCTATCCGTAATAATAACCGGAATACCTGATTCATTAATCTCTTCTATTGTTGAAACCAATGGTTTAGATTCGAAAGGAGAAACAATAAGTATGTCGGAACCCTCATCAACAAGTTCCTTCAATTGCTTTTTTTGAAGTTCATTGTCATTATGAGCATCTTTTATTATAAGCTTTATATTATCATAATTGGATGCTTCAACCATAAGTTCCTTAACCATAGACTCACGCCAGGCGTCATCAAGCGAACATTGAGAGACTCCAACTATATATTCCTTCTTATTAGTATTGTTCTTGCACGAAACTGCAAAAAGAGAAACTAAAAGTATTATGGCAATTATGTATCTATTTTTCATATCATAAAAGAGTTACAGATAAAAGGATATAGAGGCTGTTAATTAGTCGTAATTGTCATGAAAACATGACTTTATCTCTTTTAATTTTCAAAAATAAATCGAGAAAATGGTATTAAATAATTATTTCATGGTTTTTGATTAAAAATAAATTTAGTTATAAAAAACAGTTTCTCAACCAATTACACTTTTAACATCTGAATAGTAAATATAAAAATAGTAAAAGGGCTGAAGAATAAGACATTCCTCAGCCCTTTTATTTACAATATTTATTTTCAAGCCTACATTCCGATAAACGATCAAATGAAATCTTCAACTTGCTTGTCATTTATCTTTTCTTGAGCTTACGTCCGGATAAACAATCAAATGTGATCTTAAACTTGCTTGTTCATTATCTATTCTTGAGCTTACATTCAGATAAAGAATATGCAGAAAGCGCGCATTCAGTCAAAGAGGAATTAAAAGAAGCCATTCATTATCACCATCCGATTGATGCACCACCGCCTCCGCTTCTTCCTCCTCCGAAGCCGCCTCCTGAGAATCCGCCTCCGCCTCCAAAGCCTCCGCCTTTTCCTATGCCTCCCGCAACAATTATCATAGGAATAATATATTTTATTTTATTTCTATTGTGACAATGCTGACAGTAATAACTTTTTTGCCCTGTGCCTTTACTAAAAGGAGTAGGCTCAACCAAAATGTTATCACTCTCTAAAGAGTATGCTTTACTGTGACAGATAGGACATTCGCTGTATTTTGTATATTGTGTTTCATAAGGAATTATTCTTGTATGCTTACAAGTATCACAAAGCCAGACATCATAATCAACAGAATTAATTCTCTCCTCAGTCTGCTCAGCCTCCGACAAATATTCATCTTCCTCTCTTTCGGATAATTTTCTCATTGAATGCTGACAGACATCACAAATCTGTTTGCCGTTTCTTAATTTATAAAGCCTGCGTTTAAGCCACAAATAGACAGGTATGATTGTAAGAGGAAAAAGAATCATTGCGAAAGTCAATGGCACCTTATACCCAATTATTGCTTTATATTTTGTATAACTCTGGTTATTAAAAGAATGTTTAAGTGATGAAAGTATAGAGCTGACAATAAAAGAGGCAACAATGAGGGAAATCAGCAGATACCAAAAGATAAGTATATTCCAATTGATTTCATCATTTTTATTGTCATTTGCAATTTCACTCTTTATTTCAGCAAGAGCTTCAGGAGTGGTCATAACTTTGATAAAAGCCTCAACCCCTTTAATCATTCCCTCATTATAATTATCCTCTTTAAAATAAGGAAACATATATTTCATCATCAATCTTTTATTTATAGCGTCAGGAAGTACACCTTCGAGTCCATAGCCTACCTCAGTAACAGCCTTTCGCTGATCGTTTACAAATAGAAGAAGAAGTCCATTATCCTTGTCCTTTTTCCCCAAGCCCCATTTTTTAAAGAGCTCAACAGCAAACGTTTTCGGATTTTCGTTTCCTATAGAATTCAGCAAAACAACCGCAAACTCTGCACTGCTTTCTGTCCTTAAATTATAAAGCATTGCATTTAATGAGTCAACCGCTTGAGATGATATTATATTATCAGGATTAGAAACGAACTCCCTTGAATTTTTCAGTTGGACGTTTGGGACATTATCAACAGAATATGATTGTCCAAAAACCAAAGAGAAAGTAAAAAGGGAAAATAAAAAAAAGTAATGCCTAAGCTTATTATTCATATCAAAGAAATAAAAAATTTATAAAGATGGTAAACTCATGCCGTAAATTTTACGGTACAAATCAAGTGCATAAACATCAGTCATACCCGATATATAATCAAGCACAGCCATGATTCTCTCGTATTTAGTCTCTGCTTTTGTTTCATATTGCTTTGGAATTCTATCCAAAAGAAGCATTGAATAAGATTTAGCAGGATTTTCAACAGCATAAATCATCTTATCCAAAAGAATGGAGATAATTTGATGACCGGCAAGCTCTATATCTACAACATCTGAGGAGCGATAAAGTCTTTTATAGGCAAAATCCGTACAATTTTCATAGGCTTTGCGGGGAATATCAGATATTTGAGAAATCAAAGTAGTGTGAAATGTACCCTGCAGGATATCTTCTTCATTATCTACAAAGCATTTTGAACATTCCTCCACCAATCCACCAATAACACAGGAGCGAAGATAAGCAATCTGCTCGTTAACATCATCAACGATTTCGAGTGTTTTATAGATGCTCTTCTTTCTTTTGTCATCAAAATATTGAAGAAAAAGATCCTTGGTCTCCTCTGTGGTAAGAAGCTTAAGCTTGTGGGCATCCTCGATATCCATTATCTGATAACAAATATCATCTGCCGCCTCGACAAGGAAAACCAATGGATGTCTGGCAAAAACCGTCCCATTGTCATCTTTTTTTATTATTCCAAGGTCATCTGCAATCTTTTTGAATGACTCACATTCGTTTGAAAAGAACCCAAGCTTTCCTTTCTTTGATGCAGCGGTAGAAATGTATGGATATTTAACAATAGATGCCAGGGTAGAATAGGTAAGGGCAAATCCGCCCTCTCTTCTTCCATTAAATTGATGGGTTAATAACCGAAAAGCATTTGCATTTCCCTCAAAATGTACTAAATCTTCCCATTCCTGTTTAGACATATACTCTCGTAAAGACTGCCCACGCCCTTCAGAAAAATATGTTGCTATGGCTTTTTCTCCGGAATGTCCGAAAGGAGGATTTCCTAAATCATGAGCTAAGCAGGCTGCTGCAACAACTGCACCAATCTCCTGAAGTTTATTATAACATGGTGAATCTTTATACTTTTCAGACAAGGCATTTGAGACATTGTTTCCCAATGAACGCCCGACGCAAGAGACCTCAAGACTGTGTGTCAGTCGATTATGAACAAATATACTGCCAGGCAAAGGAAATACCTGAGTCTTATTTTGAAGTCTTCTAAAAGGTGAAGAAAATATCAGCCTGTCGTAATCTCTTTGAAAATCAGAACGTGCATGTTGCCTTTGGTCATGATATTTCTCCTGACCAAACCGTTTTGTTGTAAGCAGCCTATCCCATTCCATTTTAACGGGATTCAGGGATCTATCATCCTTTTTAGATTCGTTATCCATAGATTTAATTTTTTATCGCCATAAAGAGGTTAAAAATCGAAGTTCTTTTCAATTTAATATGACATGCATTTATTTTCAAGAACAAATAATTATCACAAAATAAGCTAAATATCAACTCATTAAATGATATTTACTTTAATGACTAAAATTTAATTGTTTTAATGAGTGAATATAATTTTATAATCAATCATTTAAATGTTAATCAAAGTTATGTTTCCACCTCTGTTCATATATATTTAGTAAAAATAGCGAAATTAGGAATTGAAAATTATAAATAGCTAAAAGATAAGCTCCTTTTCGATGGTTTTAGTTATTTTCGCAAGGCAAACAAGCAGGCTTTTATTGTTTTTAATAATATATTATTAGCCGTAAAGCATTAAACTTCGGTTTTAATCATGCTTATTATTTGCTTTTATTGTTTCTTCATTTCAAATGACAAACTTTTTTAATCAATATACAAACTATGAATGTAAAGATTATAAACAAATCAAAACATACACTTCCGGAATATGCAACTCCATTGTCAGCAGGAATGGATTTAAGAGCAAACATTGACAGACCTATCATACTTAATCCATTGGAAAGAGTGCTTGTACCGACAGGATTATTCATTCAACTGCCTGAGGGCTATGAAGCTCAAATTAGACCGAGAAGCGGGTTGGCTTTCAAATACGGTTTGACTGTATTGAACACTCCTGGAACAATCGATGCCGATTATAGAGGTGAGATAAAGGTTATTCTTATCAATTTGTCAAATGAGCCGTTCATAATAAATGACGGAGAAAGAGTTTGTCAAATGGTTATTGCTCCTTACACTCAGGTTAGTTGGCAGCAAACTGATTCTCTTGAAGATTCTCAACGCGGAGAGGGCGGATTCGGTCATACAGGCAAATAGATTTGACAAGGTGTTTGAAAAAACGCCTTATTTAATCTCCATAAATTCTCTTGCAGATTTTAATCAATATCACACAATCATTTTTTATCAAGTCAAATGAAGCTTTTTCGCTGGTGTATTATATTATTGCCTTTAGTTTGTTTTAATGCTTGTTCAACTTCCAACAAAAGCATTAAAGCAAATAGGTCTGTTCCATCTATTTCACAAACAGAAGAGAGGAAATTTAATTATTTTTTCCTTGAATCAATAAGAAAAAAGAACCTGCAGGAATATGACTGTGCTTTCGATTTAATGAAAAAGGCTGTTGAAATCGACACAACCAACACAGCTGCAAGATATGAGCTTTCCAACTATTACTTACAGCTTGGTCGGCCAATGATTGCCCTTGAACATCTTCAAGCTGCCACCCGGTTAGATCCTAACAACTATTGGTATGGCATGATGGAGGGTCATCTTTTGACAAACCTTAATATGAATGAACAGGCTACCAAGGTTTATGAAAAGCTTTCCACCATCTATCCCAACAAAGCTGAAATAAACTACTCTCTTGCAGAGGTTTATTCCGCTCTTGGCAAGCCTCTCGATGCAATAAAGGCTTTTGATAAATTGGAAGAAAACGAGGGTGTCTTCGAGCAGATTATTATGGAAAAATTCAAGCTCTATAATTCTGTCAATGAAACCGACAAAGCTTTCAATGAGATTAACAAGCTTATTCTTACATATCCAACAAATATGCAGTATAAGATTCTCTTAGGGGATCTTTATCTTGAAAAGGGGCTTCTTCCAGAGGCTAAGATTGCATACGAAAAGGCAAAAGAATATGAGCCTGACAATGTTTACCTTTTAGTTGCTCAGTCAAACTATTTCAATAAGATCGGCGATATTCCCGAGTCAAACAAATTGGTAAAGGAGGCTCTTGTCAACACTAAGCTTGATGTTGACACAAAAATCAAAATCCTTACAGGATATCTCTCCACTCTTCTTCAGAAAAAGGAATCCGTAAGCTCGGCTGACTCCCTTTTTACTGTAATTATGGAGCAGCATCCTCAGGAAAGTGAAATACATTCTCTCTATGCTGAGCTTCTAATTGCAACAGACCGCTATGAAGATGCTCATGAACAGCTCGGTTTTGCTGTTGATTTAAATCCAAATGACAAACGTCTTTGGCTTCAACTTCTTGGCATTGACCTTAAAAAGGAAAACTGGGATGGCGTTGTCCAGACAGGCACTCGGGCTTTGAGATATTTCCCTGAAATGGGCGAGTTTTATCTATATACCGGTCTTGGCTACACTATGGATGGGAAATATAAAGAGGGTATTCAAGCCTATGACAATGGCTTGAAAGTTATGGATGCAAAGAATGTTTCTATGATTTCAGACCTTTGGGGGCAAAAGGGCGATACATATTTTAAAATGAAAGAGCAGGAAAAAGCCTATCAGGCTTATGACGAAGCTCTCAAATACAACGAAAAAAATATTGTCGTTCTTAACAACTACAGCTATTTTCTTTCCGTCGAGAAGAAGGATTTGAAAAAAGCCGAGAGAATGTGCGCAAAAGTTATCGAACTTGAACCGAACAATCCCACTTATCTTGATTCTTACGCCTGGATTTTCTTTCAACAGGGTGACTATACTTTTGCAAAGTTCTATATTCAGATAGCTTTAAGCAAGGACGGAAATAAAAGCGCCGAGCTTTACGACCATTATGGCGACATTCTTTTTGCTCTTGAAGATATAGAGGGCGCTGTTGTTCAGTGGAAAAAGGCTGTTGAGCTTGGAAAAGACACTCCTATTCTTAAAAAGAAGATTGAGACTAAGAAATATATCGAAGATACCAATGTTGAATAGCTAATTTGTTAGGACTACTCTCCTTGTTTTGAATATATTTCAAAACCGCTGTTCAATTTTGATTGAAATTATCTCGATAAGTTAAAACATATTCTGATTGACAGCTTATTAATGTGATAAGATTTTTCTTATAAAAATCATTTCATTAATTTTTTCCGGTCGATCTAAATATCAAACCAAATAATTTACAGATGAAAAAAATAAATATTTATCTTTTTATTATTATATCATGTTTTATAACCTTCTCTTCTTGTAAAAAGAAGTCTGAGTTGGTAAAAAGTGAAGTTTCAGCCGATGAAAAACTCCGTTTCTCATCTGTGATCTCCAATACGCTTGATTTTAACACTCTTCAGTCAAAGATTAATATCAAGCTAAATGCCGGTTCAACCTCTCAGAGCGTTTCAGGAACTATTAAAATCATCAGAAATGAAAAGCTGCAAATATCTATCGCCCCTATTTTCGGGATAGAGCTTGCAAAAATTGAGATTTCAAATGATTCGATAAAGATTGTTGACCGTATAAACAAAAGATATCTTGTTGAATCCATCAGCGAATATAGAGAGGCTCTTCCCGTTGATATACGATTTGAGACTATTCAATCGCTTCTTTTAAACAACATCTTTATCCCCGGCAAAGAACAGCTTTCAGAAAAAGATTTTTCATCATTCTCTTGGCGGACTGAGTCTGACGGTCAGGTTTTTGGCAAAGTAAAAAATCAGAAACTATTTAATCTTGACTTTGCTCTTAACAGAGATAATGAACTGACACGCACCAGTGTCAGCACAAACAAAGGTGAAAATAATCTTGATTGGAAATATTCTCAGTTTCAGCCTTTCAACGGAATATATTTCCCCTATAAATCAGAAATCAATTATTCAGACAAAAAAAATAAATGCGACATCGTTATAGGTTATTCCAAGATTGAGCTTGACAATAATATTAATCTTAATTTCAACATTCCCTCTTCTTATAAAAAAATTGATTTTGCAGACATTTTCAAAAGTCTGACAAAATAATCACATTGCTTATGAAACTTTTCAATGCTATATTATTCTGCTTTTTAATATCGATATCTTCACTTTATGCTCAGAATTCAAAAAAGAGAAGTGAATTGGAGCGACTTAAACAAGCAACTCAGGAGATTATTGAAGAAACATCGCGAATGTTGAGCAATACTAACCAGAGTGCATTAAGTTCTCTCAACGAGTTGAACCTGCTTTCAAAAGAGGTCACAAACCGTCGTCAACTTATCAACACTCTAAATGCAGAAATAATTGAAATTGAAAAAGAACAAAACAAGACTACAAAAGAGATCTCCGTGCTTGAAAAAAATATAGGAGAGAAAAAAATCAAATACGGTCAAGCCATGAGAAAAATTTACAGCAAACGCTCCGGCATTGACGAGATAATGTTTGTTTTCTCTGCTGAATCGTTGGCTCAGTCTTATAGAAGGATGAGATATCTGCAGGAATATTCAGGATGGAGAAAGACTCAGGTAAAAGAGATTGTTAACAAGCAGCAGGAGCTTTCTGATAAAATAACATTCCTCGAACAAAAGAAAGAGGAGAAAAGCTCTCTTCTTGAGGATAGAAAAAACGAGACTGAAAAGCTTCGTGAAAAAGAGAATGAACAAAAGCTTCTTGTAAGCAGTCTTCAGAAAAGACAACGGTCTCTTCAATCTGAATTGAAACAGCAGCAGGCTGAGTCAAGAAAAATTGAAAGAAAAATTGAAATTCTGATAGAAGAGGAGGCAAGAAAAGCATTGGCTGAGGCAGAAGCATCTGAAAAAGCCAACGCCTCATCATCAAACAAAAAAAGCGATACCACAAATGAGGCAAGAAAAGATACTCCTATAAATGTCGACCCGACTCTTTCAGGAAGTTTTGAGAAAAATAAAGGTAAACTACCATTTCCTGTCAATGGTTCCTATGTTATTACCGGTCGTTTTGGTCCACAAAAACATCCTCAACTTAAACTTGTGGAAACAAACTACAGCTGGATTGAACTTCAAACTAAACCCGGCGCACAGGCAAGAGCTGTTTTTGACGGTGTGGTCACAAAAGTTTTTCTTGCTCCGGGCAACAACACTTTTGTAATTGTTCGTCATGGAAAATATTTCTCTGTATATGGAAATCTTAGCGAGGTATATGTTAAATCTGGCGACAATGTAAAGACAAAACAAAGCATTGGTAAAATATTCTCCGACTCTCAAAACAATAATATCACTAAAATGCAGTTTCAAATATGGAACGGCACGACAAAGTTGAATCCGGAACTTTGGCTTGCCAAATAATTCTTTGTTATGAATACTCCTGATACTGAAAAAACAAATTCTCCCTCTATTATCAATATCCCAAAGATTTGCGATAAAAGAGGTAATTTGTCTTTTATCGAAAGCGGGGTTACTATTCCTTTTAATATACAAAGAGTTTACTGGATATATGATGTCCCCGGGGGTGAAAACCGTGACGGCCATGCTTTTAAAACTCAGCAGGAGTTTATAATTGCAATTTCAGGCAGCTTTGATGTTATTCTTAACGACGGCATTTGTGATACTAAATATTCCCTTAACCGATCTTACTACGGTTTATTGGTTCCTGCAATGACTTGGAGACGTATTGAAAACTTCTCAACAAATTCTCTTTGTCTTGTCATAAGCTCCGCTATTTTTGATGAGAATGATTGCATCAGAGATTTCAACGACTTTAAAGCTTTAAAGGAAATTCGCCTGGATACTGACAATAATATCATGTCAAATAATATATCACAAAACATCTTTTCAACATCAGAAACTACTATAGATGATTGCCACCAAATTAATCTTCCATTTATTCATCGAAGCCGAGGCAATCTCACATCTATAAACAACGGCATCGACATACCTTTCAACATTGAAAGAGTATATTATCTTTATGACGTGCCTGCGGGAGCAGAAAGGGGCGGCCACGCTCATTCCGAGCTTCATCAATACATTGTTGCCGCTGCCGGAAGTTTTAATGTGGTTCTTGATGATGGCAATAATATAAAAACAGTTTCATTAAACCGCCCTCAAAAGGCTTTAAATATCGTGCCGGGAATTTGGCGTGAAGTGGTGGATTTTTCCGGAGGTGCCATTTGTCTTGTGCTTGCCTCAAATCACTATAATGAAAATGAATATATTAGAGACAAGAGCGATTTTTACTGTCTGAAGAAATCATGCAAAAAATTTTAAGCTCTCTTTCAAGTCTCAAATCGACAATATTTTAATTATGAAGATAATCCGCTACACATCACAAATGAAAAATCAATGGGATACGTTTATAAAAGGTTCCAAAAACGGCACTTTTTTATTCATGCGTGATTATATGGACTATCATTCAAACCGTTTTGATGACTGCTCTTTTCTTTTTTATGAAAACGACAGGCTGTGCGCTGTTCTTGCCGGCAATCTATCAAAAAACGAGGATCAATCCCTCACTTTTTACACTCATCAGGGACTAACATACGGAGGTTTTATATTACATAAGAAATCAAGAGCCGAACTTCCTCTTTTATTAATGGAAGAGCTTATCAAATATCTTAAAAACATTAATGTCGCTTTGTTTTATTATAAAGCCATTCCTCATATATATCACAAGTTTCCAGCTGAAGAGGATATTTATTCATTATTTATAAATAAGTTTTCATTATTAAGCTGCAACATTTCAACAGCAGTCAGAATAAACAAAAACATTGATTCTTCCCGCCTTTTTAGAGCTCCCAAAAGAAAAGAGAAAAACAATCTCGTCATCGAGCAAACAAACGATGCATCTCTTTTTTGGGACATTATTGTCAACGACCGCAAAGAAAGGCACAATGTATCTCCTGTTCATACACTTAAGGAGATACAACTTTTGAAAGACCGCTTCCCTGACAATATCTTCTTTCATATTGTTAAGAAAGATGATGAGATTATTGCCGGATCAGTAATATATTTTACCGAAGAGGTCATTCATCTTCAATATGCCGCTGCGACAAACTTCGGAAAAAGCCTTTACGCGACAGATATCATCTATTATGAATCAATTTTCAACTTTTTTCCAAATGCTGAATGGTTTGATTTTGGAATTTCGAATGAGAACAATGGACTTTATCTAAATACCGGAATGACAAACCACAAGGAAGAGTTTGGAGCAAGCTCTGTAGTTTACAATACATATTTCTTATCTTTGGATTATGATAAAATATCTTGACCTAAAGGAGATAAACGAAAGATATGAACCGTATCTCTCAAAAGTAATACTTGATGTCATCAGCTCAGGGAGGTATCTTTTAGGCGATGAACTTAATAAATTTGAATCTGCCTTCGCCTCTTATTGCGGAGTCACCAATTGTATAGGCACTGCCAATGGTCTCGATGCTTTATCGATAATTTTCAAAGCTCTTATAGCCAATGGCGATCTCAAAGAAAGAGATGAAATAATTGTTCCAGCCAATACATTTATTGCAACGATTCTGTCTATTATAAACGCAAATCTCACACCGGTGCTTTGCGAACCCGATATAAACACTTTAAACATCGACTGCAATCACCTGCAGTCTCTTATCACCGAAAAGACAAAAGCTATTGTCGCTGTTCATCTTTACGGCAATATATGCAATATGGATAAAATCTGCCACATAGCTCAGACAAACAATTTAATCATAATAGAAGATTGTGCTCAAGCTCACGGGGCATCTTTAAATGGCAGAAAATGCGGAACATTCGGCAAAGCATCCGCTTTCAGTTTCTATCCCGGCAAAAATCTCGGCGCTCTTTCCGACGCCGGCTGTATCACAACCGATGATTCCAACCTAACCTCTATTTTTAGGGCTGTGTTAAATTATGGAATGTCCGAAAAATATATTTGCAGCATTAAAGGCTGCAACTCTCGCCTTGACGAGATTCAATCGGCAGTTCTTAATTATAAACTGAAGTTTTTAGATCAGGAAACTGAGAAAAGAAGAAATATTGCCGAGAAATATTATTCATACATAGACAATCCATCTATTTCAATGCCCCAAAGAATGGAGAGGGAAAATTCTGTTTTTCACATTTTTCCTATTCTTTGCACAAAGAGGGACCAACTTAAAAAATATCTTTTTGACAACGGAATAGATACCCTTATACATTATCCCGTTCCTCCCCATAAGCAAAAGGCTTTTAAAGAATGGAACGATATCTCACTGCCGGTAACAGAGAAAATCCATGAAACGATTTTAAGCATTCCTTTAAATCCGGTCTTGACAGAGAGTATGACAGACAAAATAATAAAAGTTATCAACAGCTTTGACAAATAAAGATTCAATATCATATCGTATATTTCACTCCACATTTATTTTAGGGAGTGCGCATTTGTTTGTCATTTTTTTCAATCTTTTAAAAAATAAAACCGCCGCATTTCTCCTTGGTTCAGAGGGTATTGGAATGATAGCATTGCTGTCATCAGTTATTGACCTTGTAAAATCATTTTCCTCTCTTGGAATAGATCAAAGCGGAATAAGAGAGATGGGATGTTCACAAAAGAACAAGTTATCAACAATTGCAATTATAAAAAAATGGACATTGCTTTCATCTGTTTTTGGAGCCTTTATATGTATATTCTTTTCCAAGACGCTAAGCCGCTTTGCCTTTGGAAACGATGAAAACTATCTTTATATTATGCTGCTTTCAATACCGATTTTTATCTCAATTCTCACATCGGCACGCCTTACAATTATAAAAGGACTGGGGTTTTATAAGAAAGTTGCACTCTACAATTCAATATCTGCATTGGCATCATTAATACTATCTTCATCGCTTTATTTCCTTCTCGGCTTTAAAGGCATCGTACTGTCATTAATACTCTCTTCTGCAGCATCATATATCATTTCCGCAATAAGTTATCAACAATGTGTTGATAACTCTTCAAAACCGTCATCATCACCATCATTAAAAGATGGATGGCAAATGATAAAATTAGGACTCTTCACAGTTTTTTCATCCATAAGCTATTCAGCCGCCCTTTTCATAGCAAGAAGCTTTATCAACTCAAAAGACAGTCTCTCGGCAATAGGAGTTTTTCAGGCATCATTTACAATTACCATTATGTATTCGGCACTTATTCTTCAGAGCTTATCGACAGAATATTTTCCAAGACTCTCATCTGTATCATATTCAAATAGAAAGATGAGCTATTATGTAAACAAACAGTTATCTTCTCTGGCTGTTATGGCTCTGCCGCTGCTTTCAATAATGATGCTCCTCTCGCCATTTGTGATAAGGATACTTTACTCGATAGAATTTTCAGATTCTGTGCAGTTGCTTCAGATGCATCTTTTTGGAGCATTACTAAGAATCTTTTCTATTCCTATGGCATATATTCTCCTTGTTGAAAAAAGGGGAGCAACATATATGTTCACTGAAATATCATGGGGTGTTGTCTATTTTATTTCGATGTATCTTTTATGGCCTCATTTCGGACTTTCGTCAACAGCAATTGCCTACATTCTATCCTATATCTATTATTTTATTGTTGTTGCAGTTTCAACAAGAATAACTTCACAGTTCAGAATATCATTAAAAGCTTTGAAAAGAATTATTTTCTCACTGCTTTTTCTATTGTCATCAATGTTGGCAATGATGTTTTTCAACAAAGAGATAATCAGTATTATTTTCTAAAAGGGAAACAATTTCAAAACAGGAGTCTTTAAGAAAATTACCGAATCTCAAAAAAAGTTCTTCACACGATACATTTCACGATAAGAATCTTAAATTTTGCTTTTCTCGTATTTTTTGATAAATATTGCATTGGCAACAAATAGCTCTCGAATATGAATCACGATATTGACTTTGTTATTTTATGGGTAGACGGTAATTCACCGGAATGGATAAGTAAAAAAAATCTTTATCTTGATAATAAAAATATTCAAGGCAATGACATTTGCCGTTTTCGCGACTGGGATTTGCTTAAATATTGGTTCAGAAGTGTTGAAAACTTTGCACCATGGGTAAGAAAGATTCATTTTGTTACAGACAATCAAATCCCTGAATGGCTAAACACTGAAAATGAAAAGATTAACATCGTTAATCACAGTGACATCATTGACAAAAAATATCTTCCCCTTTTCAACTCTTCTGCAATTGAAATAAACATACACAAAATAAAGGACCTTAATCCTGAATTTGTTTATTTCAATGATGACACGTTCATAATCAAGCCTGTCACTAAAGAGACTTTCTTCAAGAAAGGCAAACCATGTGACAGTGCGATACTTAGCATAAATGCCGAGCCTGAGATAGGCCATAGAATCACAGAAAACATGAGTGTGATAAATAAAGTTTTCAACAAGAAACAAACAATTGTTGATAACTTTGACAAATGGATAAATATCCGTTATGGCAAATACCTTTTTAGGACTCTTTTTCTGCTTCCCTGGAATAAATTTTCTTCATTCATCGAGCCTCATCAACCGCAACCCTTTTTAAAATCAATCTTCTTTGAGGTTTGGGAGAAAGAGAATAAGCATCTTGAAAAGACCATGAATTCCCGATTCAGATCTCTTTTGACATCAAACATCTGGCTCTTTCGCTCATGGCAACTTGTCAGTGGAGAGTTTTATCCTAAAAATGTTTTAAACAGAAACTTTCTTACAAACATAAATGAAGATAATATTGAGCAAATCGAGAAAGTATTAAATGGCAATACAAACCATTGTTTTATTTGTCTTAATGATGCAGGTCTATGCAAAGATTACGAAAAAATGAAAACACGGTTAGGAAATGCCTTTTTAGAACTTTTGCCCACTAAAAGCAGCTTCGAAAAATAGGCTGTTTACATCCTCTCTTTCCAGAACTTCAAATATTTTTGGGCAACAGATATATAGTTGTGATGCTTTTCAACAAACTCAATACTCTGTCTTGAAAGTAAAGGCAGTCTTTGCTTCTCCTTAATTATATTCTCAAATTGGGTATATAGACTATTTCTATCAGGTGTAATGTTAATAATAGGTCTTAATATTGGTTCTTTTATAAAATCATACATCTCCTCCTCGCCACCTCCTGCAACAACAATACCTTTTGACATTGCTATTAACGCATTCATTGCCGGTGTATATGAAAAAAGCTGATCAAAAAGCAGATTGCAAGCTTCGAGCTGCCTTATATATAGTTGATAAGGTAAAGAGTAAACCGCATTAAGAGAGACTTCATATTTATAATCATTGGCAATCTGTTTTAAAACGGGAAGTACGATATCAGTACCCTTTAAATGTTCCCTCTCTTTTTGAATGCCAATCAGTATATTGATTTGATCCAAACTCTCCGGCATATTTGAAGTTCTTTTTTCACTTATCTCAACAGGCAATGGAATATATTCTACTTTATCGTCAAAAACAGAGTTGTATATTTTATAATACTCATAAAGACAAGCTATTATTCCATTACACTCTTGTGCAATATATTGAGTAAGTTCTTTTCTCGATGTCTCTTTCCAGCAGAATCGCTGCAGATTAATCATATCATTTTCTGCTCTTCTGCCATCATAATAATATTCCGAATAATTCAGCATGTTATTATCCTCCGACCCCTTTACAATATAATAATCACTGCCAAAGGCACCTAAAAAAACACTTTTGTTGTGTTTCTTCAGATAATCGAAAAGCATTCTGTTCTTATCGGTACGCATCTTTATGAATACCGGATTAATTATTTGCACAACATCAAACCCTCTCATAAAAGGGAGCAGCTTTATGAGATTGGTTCCATACTTTATTGACCCAAGCAGAGTATTAGATTCTCTTCTTAGAGTGACATCATTTTCATAACCCTTCCATCCGTCACCATCAGAAATGACAAAGACTTCATGTCCAACGATTCTCAATGCTTTGGCAAGAGTGTTATGAAGATTACTGTATTCACCTAAAAAAAGTATTCTCATAGAACAAAATTTTCTCTAATATACAATCTAATGCAACAAAAACAGCCCGGTAAATGAAATAATATTTTCATTCTACCGGGCTGTTTGATATGCTTGTTACTTTTCTTTTAAAAAAAGCAATTGATTATTCCTGCTTAGTCTTTTTTGCTGTGCTCTTTTTAGCAGTAGTTGTTTTTTTGGCAGTGCTCTTTTTTTCTTTCTCCTCACTCTTTGCCTTTGCTGATGCCTTAGTTTTTGAGGATGCGGCACTCTTGGCTGCAGTTTTCCTACCTCTTACAGGTTTTGGATTTTCATCGGCAGTTTTTATTATCTCCATACACTCTTCATAAGTAAGAGCTTTTGGATCTGTGCCTTTTGGAATCTTATAATTATTCTTATCCAAAGTAATATAAGGTCCAAAACGTCCATTAAGAATCTGCAGAGCCTCGTTTTGTTCAAAAGTTTTAATAAGTCTTTCACTCTCCTGCTTTCTTTTTGCCTCTATAAGAGCTATAGATTCATCAAGAGTTACAGTCATCGGTTCAAACTCTTTAGGAAGAGAAACATATTTTGAATCATGTCTTACGTATGGGCCGAAACGTCCAACACCAATTGTAACAACCTTGCCCTCATATTCACCCACCTGACGAGGAAGTTCAAAAAGCTTCAATGCCTCCTCAAGAGTTATAGTACTCATTGAATGTCCTTTAAGGAGTGATGCAAAAAGAGGTTTTTCCTCTTCATCCTGTTTGCCTATCTGAACAACAGGTCCGAAACGACTTATCTTAACAGATACCTGACGTCCTGTTTTAGGATCCGTTCCAAGAATTCTCTCACCGACTCTTGTCTCTGTTCTTAGCGCCAATGTGTTAACCACATCAGGATGAAACATTTTATAGAAAGAATCTATGGCCTTAGTCCAGATTTGCATTCCCTCTGCAACATGGTCGAATTCCTGCTCAACATTTGCAGTAAAATTATAATCCATAATGTTTGGAAAGTGCTCAGTTAGAAAGTCATTGACTATAGTTCCTATATCTGTTGGAATAAGTTTTCCCTTGTCAGCACCGGTTATCTCGGTCTGTGTGGTTTGTGAAATATTATTGTCTTTTAATGTAATTACATTATAGGTTCTCTCCTGTCCCTCTTTATCACCTTTTTCAACATACTCTCTGTTTTGAATTGTTGATATAGTTGGAGCATAAGTTGAAGGTCTGCCAATGCCAAGTTCCTCCATCTTTCTCACAAGACTTGCCTCGGAATATCTTGCCGGTCTTTGAGTAAATCTTTCTGTTGCTGTGGCTTGATTAAGTTCAAGAGTGGTTCCTGTTGTCAAAGGTGGCAAAAGTTTTGAATCCCCCTCACTCTTTTCATCGTCATCGGTCGATTCGATATACACTTTTAAGAATCCGTCAAACTTAATAACCTCTCCTACAGTAACAAATTTTTCTTTCTGATTGGATACGGCAATCTCTATTGTTGTCTTTTCAAGAACTGCATCGCTCATCTGAGAAGCAATAGTTCTTTTCCAAATAAGTTCATAAAGCCTCTTCTCCTGAGCCGATCCCTCTATCTGCTGATTGCTAAGATAAGTTGGACGTATAGCCTCATGAGCCTCCTGAGCGCCTTTTGACTTGGTATGATAATTTCTTGTCTTTACATACTCTTCTCCCATTGTCTTTTCAATCTCCTCTTTGGCAGCATTAAGCGCAAGAGAAGAAAGATTAACGGAATCGGTACGCATATATGTAATTAATCCTGACTCATACAATCTTTGTGAAATCATCATTGTCTGAGATACCGAGTAGCCTAATTTTCGTGCAGCCTCCTGTTGAAGAGTTGAGGTGGTAAATGGAGCCGCAGGTGACTTTTTTAATGGACGCTTTGTGACCGACTCAATACTGAAAGTTGAGTCTTTGCATTTCTCAAGAAATGAAAGTGCCTCATCTTTTGTTTTAAATCTGGTGTTAAGCTCAGAACGAAGTTCCACCCTCTTTCCTTTGTCGTCAGTTGTTGTAAACAATGCCACAACTCTGTAAGCAGCTTCAGACTTGAAGTTGTTTATCTCCCTTTCCCTCTCTACAATAAGACGTACAGCCACCGACTGCACTCTTCCGGCAGACAAAGCAGGCTTAACCTTCTTCCATAAAACAGGAGAAAGCTCAAAACCGACGATTCTGTCAAGAACACGTCTTGCCTGTTGGGCATCAACAAGATTGATATTTATGTCTCTTGGATTATCTATTGCCTTAAGAATTGCATTCTTTGTAATTTCATGAAATACAATCCTTTTTGTCGTTTCAGGCTTAAGTCCGAGCACTTCATAAAGATGCCATGCTATTGCCTCCCCCTCGCGGTCCTCATCGGAAGCCAGCCATACCATTTCAGCTTTTGAAGCCTCATTTTTAAGATCTGCCACCAATTCCTTCTTATCGGCAGGTATTTCATATATTGGAGCAAAATCGTGCTCTATATCTATACTAAAGTCTTTTTTCTTTAGATCACGTATATGACCATAGCTTGACTTTACTTTAAAATCCTTTCCTAAGAACTTCTCTATTGTTTTTGCTTTGGCAGGAGACTCTACTATAACCAGATTCTTGGACATATGCTATTGAGTACTAATTTAAAAAAAGTTGAACAGAAAAAACCATACTATTATTTAGACATTTTGTCTTTGCAATAACGCTAAAAAGATTAATATTTAAAAAATATTCCGTTTTCTGCGGTGTATTAAATTGATAATAAACACTATTATCTTTCAAAAAACGCTCATTACACATTAATTAATTATAACGAACTATTTTTTAATTCGGGCAAAAATAGAAAAAACCATTGGTTATAACATTTTATTGTTAATTATTTTTTCCTTTATTAAAGCAATTGCGCTTTAAAGGTCTGTTTTTAATCAATATATTGTTCTTATTGACTCTGTCAGGCTGCTATCGTATTATTAATGGTAAGATTTTTGCTTGTATTACCCTATCTTTAAATATCTCATTGATAGTTATTGTTTAGTTGATTATTGAATTTTTATATCTATTTAATCATTTACTCTAATCATTTCCTGCTCCAATTTATACCCTAAACCTCTGCTTAATTCAATATTTATTCATCGATTGAAAATCTCACTTTTTAATCTCTTTGGTGTTATTATTTTTTTAATTGCTCTTTTTTTAATTTTAATTAGTCAAAAT
>JAUNSR010000042.1 GCA_030539115.1 Bacteroidales bacterium | reverse complement strand
ACTTATATAATATAAAGTATCAGATTATCAACACGCCTCTCTTGGAACGCATACGTTAAAATTGATTTTTTGATGGTGAAAATTTGAAAATCGAGGGTCGAAATTTGAAAATCTTAAATTGAAATTTATTCGGGTTGTTAAATATCCGATTATAAGAATGTTAAAAATCTTTCTATTTTCGTATGATGACTGATATTGCTTGTGTCAAATATGTGAAGTATCAAATATTATCTATTTGTCGGCGACAAAATTCTATGGAATTTTATCAGCAAACAGAACGTGTTTATACAGTTCCTTAAAGACAGACGTATTGTGGCGGTTAAAGAAGAATTGACTATAAATATTGCGCTCTGCCGAATAATAATCGTTTATGCTTGCCGGCGAAGGAGAAATATTTACAAGCAATCAAATCTAAAAAAGATTGAATAAAATGTGTAAATATTGCTGATAATCATCTTATTAATAATAAAGATTTATATATCTTTGCACAATGAAAAAAAATATGGACCGCTAAAGCACGTTTTAAAAGGGCCTTGAAAGACAAAATAGGAAAAAATAGTTAATTAAATTCTAAAATGTTTGTATTTCATTTGGTTAGAAATTTGAAAGCTATTATATTTGCACCGTTTTTGCATTAGGAGTCAGTATGCTTGCCAATAAATGATTAAGTCATAGGTGATAACGGACTGTTTATAGTAAAAAAACAATTAACGAGAATAATATATTAATTTTAAAGACTAAAAGTTCTAAGAAATGCCTACAATTCAGCAATTAGTAAGAAAAGGACGGGCAACTTTGGAAGATAAGAGTAAATCTCCAGCATTGGCATCTTGTCCGCAGAGACGTGGTGTTTGTGTTCGTGTTTACACAACAACTCCAAAGAAGCCGAACTCAGCAATGCGTAAAGTAGCTCGTGTTCGTTTGACTAACGGTAAAGAGGTTAACTCTTACATTCCGGGAGAAGGGCACAATTTGCAGGAGCACTCAATCGTATTGGTGCGTGGCGGACGTGTAAAAGACCTACCGGGTGTACGTTATCATATTGTACGTGGTACATTGGATACAGCAGGCGTAAACGGTCGTACTCAACGTCGTTCTAAGTATGGAGCTAAAAGACCAAAACCGGGTCAGGCAGCTGCTGCAGCAAAAGGTAAGAAGAAATAATATCTTCTAAAAAACCAACACAACAACGAGATTATTAAAGAAATTAGTTTACAAGCTAGTTTGAGTTTGTTGGGTAGGCTTATAGGTTGAGTAAATAGATACAGCGGTATTTGTTGAAGCAAACATTAAAAGCAACCAAAAACAAGAACAAAATTTTTGCAAAAAAATGAGAAAAGCAAAACCAAGAAAGCGAGTTATCCTTCCGGATCCCGTTTTCAGCGATGTGAAAGTAACAAAGTTCGTTAACCATTTGATGTATGATGGTAAAAAGAACACAGCTTTCGAAATTTTCTATGGTGCATTAGAGATCGTTAAGGCTAAATTAGCAAACGAAGAGCGCTCATCTCTCGAGATATGGAGAAAAGCACTGGATAATATCACTCCTCAGGTGGAGGTCAAGTCACGCCGTGTAGGTGGGGCAACTTTCCAAGTTCCAACAGAGATCCGTCCGGATCGTAAGGAGTCAATTTCAATGAAGAATCTTATTATATACTCACGTAAACGTGGCGGAAAAACAATGGCAGATAAATTGGCTGCGGAGATTGTAGACGCGTTTAACGAACAGGGTGGTGCATTCAAACGTAAGGAGGATATGCACAAGATGGCAGAAGCAAACCGTGCGTTCGCTCACTTCAGATTCTAATCATTGTCCAAGTTTAAATACACAAAACAATATTCACAATGGCTAAAGATGAAAGACTAAAATATACCAGAAATATTGGTATCATGGCCCATATCGATGCCGGAAAGACTACGACTTCCGAGCGTATTCTTTTCTACACAGGTCTTACTCATAAGATCGGTGAGGTGCATGAGGGTGCTGCTACAATGGACTGGATGGAGCAGGAACAAGAGCGTGGTATTACAATTACCTCTGCAGCTACAACAACTCAATGGAAATACAAAGGTGAAACTTATAAAATCAACTTGATTGACACCCCGGGACACGTTGACTTTACTGTAGAAGTCGAGCGTTCTCTACGTGTATTGGATGGAGCGGTTGCTACATTCTGTGCAGTAGGCGGTGTAGAGCCTCAGTCTGAGACTGTATGGCGTCAGGCTGACAAGTATATGGTTCCACGTATTTGTTATGTTAATAAAATGGACCGTTCCGGTGCAAACTTCCTTGATGTTTGCCGCCAGATGAAAGATATTCTTGGAGCAAATGCTTGTCCAATTCAGATGCCTATCGGTGCTGAAGAAACTTTCAAAGGAGTTATCGACCTAATCAAAATGAAAGCAATCCTATGGCATGATGAGACTATGGGTGCTGAATATGAAGTTGATGAAATCCCTGCGAATCTATTGGAAGAGGCTCAGGAACTTCGTGATCAGATGTTGGAAAAGATTGCAGAGGTTGATGATGTCATCATGGAAAAATATTTCGATGATCCGTCAACAATCACAGAGGATGAGATTTATCATGCTTTGCGTGTTGCAACTCTTCAAATGCATATCTTCCCAATGCTTTGCGGTTCATCTTTCAAAAACAAAGGTGTTCAAACATTGCTTGATGCGGTAGCTTTATATTTGCCGTCACCGGTCGACACTCCTGCTATTGTAGGTCATGATCCTGAAAATCCTGAAAAGGAACTTGTGCGTCATCCGTCTTCTGATGAACCAATGGCAGCATTAGCATTCAAGATTGCAACTGACCCTTATGTAGGCAGACTATGTTTCTTCCGCGTATATTCCGGAGAAATTCCTGCAGGTTCTTATGTATTGAATACTCGTTCAGGTAAAAAAGAACGTATCTCACGTCTTTTCCAGATGCATTCAAACAAACAGAATCCAAAAGAATTTATCGGATGTGGTGATATAGGTGCCGGAGTAGGTTTCAAGGATATCCGTACAGGTGATACTCTTTGTGCTGAAGATGCTCCTATCATTCTTGAAGCTATGGACTTCCCTGATCCGGTTATCGGTGTAGCTATAGAGCCTAAAACTCAAAAAGATATGGATAAACTAGGTATCGGTCTTGCAAAGCTTTCGGAAGAGGATCCAACCTTTACAGTAAATACTTCAGAAGAAACAGGCCAGACAGTTATCTCCGGTATGGGTGAGCTTCACCTTGAGATCATTATCGACCGCCTTCGTCGTGAATTTAAAGTTGAATGTAACCAAGGACGTCCTCAGGTAACTTACAAGGAGGCTATTACCAAACCGGTAGAAATTCGTGAAGTTTACAAGAAACAGTCCGGCGGTCGCGGTAAATTTGCCGATATTATCGTACGTGTAGAACCTGCACCGGATGGCGTAGAAGGTCTTCAATTTGTCGATGAGGTTAAAGGCGGTAATATTCCACGAGAATTTATCCCTTCAGTTGAAAAAGGATTCAAGGCTGCAATGAAAAATGGTGTATTGGCAGGATATCCGTTGGATAGTTTGAAAGTAACACTTCTTGACGGATCTTTCCATCCTGTCGATTCTGACCAGTTGTCTTTCGAAATTTGTGCTAACATGGCATTTAAGAAAGCTTGTGAAAAAGCAGCTCCTGCACTTCGTGAGCCAATCATGAAAGTAGAGGTTGTAACTCCTGAGGAATCTATGGGTGATGTAATTTCTGACTTGAACAAGCGTCGCGGTCAGGTTGAAGGAATGGAATCGAGCCGTTCCGGAGCACGTATCGTAAAAGCAAAAACTCCACTTGCGGAGATGTTCGGATATGTTACTTCATTGCGAACTATTACTTCCGGTCGTGCAACATCAACTATGACATTCTCACACTATGCTGAGGTTTCTAAACAGATTGCAAAATCAGTATTGGAGGAAGCTAAAGGCCGTGTGGATCTTATCTAAAATAAAATCTTAGTTTATATAAACAAATATGAGCCAAAAAATCAGAATCAAATTAAAATCTTACGATCACAACTTGGTTGATAAGTCTGCTGAGAAGATTGTTAAGACGGTGAAGGCTACAGGTGCAGTTGTCAGCGGACCGATTCCACTACCAACACACAAACGTATTTTCACTGTAAACCGTTCGACTTTCGTAAATAAAAAGTCAAGAGAACAGTTCGAACTAAGTTCATTTAAGAGATTGATCGACATTTATAGCTCAACAGCTAAAACAGTTGATGCTCTTATGAAATTAGAGTTGCCAAGTGGTGTAGAAGTAGAAATTAAAGTGTGATTTATTTAAAGTAAAAAGAAATGCCAGGATTATTAGGAAAAAAAATCGGAATGACATCCGTTTTCAGTGCTGATGGAAAAAATGTTCCATGCACTGTTATCGAAGTAGGTCCTTGTGTTGTCACTCAGTTGAAGACTGTCGAAAAAGATGGTTATGAGGCAGTTCAGGTAGGTTTCCAAGACAAAAAAGAGAAACATACAACAAAACCTGAAATGGGTCATTTTGCAAAAGCTGGGGTAACACCAAAGAGACACTTGGCCGAGTTCAAAGGTTATGAAACAGAATACAAATTGGGTGACGTTATCACTGTAGATTTGTTTGCCGATGTTGACTATGTTGACGTAGCAGGCACATCAAAGGGTAAAGGATTCCAAGGAGTAGTTAAACGCCACGGGTTCGGTGGAGTAGGTCAGTCAACACACGGTCAGCATAACCGTCTTCGTGCTCCGGGTTCTGTAGGCGCTTGTTCTTATCCGGCACGCGTATTCAAGGGAACTCGTATGGCAGGACAGACAGGAAATGCAAAAGTGACTGTATCTAACCTGCAAATTTTAAAATTGATTCCTGAACACAACCTTCTATTGTTAAAAGGTTCTGTACCGGGATGTAAAGGTTCAATCGTAACAATTGAGAAATAATGGAACTGAGCGTATATAACATCAAAGGTGAAGATACCGGAAAGAAGATTACATTAAGCGATTCTGTATTCGGAATTGAGCCAAACACTCATGCTATTTATTTGGATGTTAAGCAGTATTTGGCAAATCTACGTCAAGGTACTCACAAGTCTAAAGAGAGAAGCGAAGTATCTGGATCAACAAGAAAATTGAAACGCCAGAAAGGTACAGGTGGTGCACGTTCCGGAGATATCAACTCTCCGGTAATGGTTGGTGGAGGTCGTGTTTTTGGACCAAGACCACGTAATTATGGTTTTAAGCTTAACAAAAAAGTTAAAAATCTTGCACGCAAATCAGCATTGTCTTTAAAGGCTCAGGAAAATGCTATAGTTGTAGTTGAAGATTTCAACTTTGAAGCTCCAAAAACCAAAGCATTTGTAGATATGACAAAAAACCTACAACTAACTGATAAAAAGGTAGTTTTGGTTTTGTCGGAAGAAAATAAAAACGTATATTTGTCGGCTCGTAATATTGAAAAGGCAAGCGTTGTAACGGTTTCTGAACTAAATACTTACAGAGTGATGAATACAACATCATTAGTATTTACCGAAGGTTCATTAGCTGCGATCAATAACATTTAATGTAAGGAGGCTCAATAATGAAAATAATTATTAAACCGATTGTTACTGAAAAGATGACTATGCTAACCGACAAACTTAATCGTTACGGTTTTCAAGTTAATCCTGATGCTAACAAACTGCAGATCAAGAAAGCAGTAGAGGATATATACAATGTAACAGTTACAGATGTAAATACTGCTAACTACGATGGCAAAAAGAAAAGCCGCTACACTAAATCAGGTTTGATCACAGGTAGAACCGCTGCTTTCAAGAAAGCTATCGTCACATTGAAAGAGGGAGATACTATTGATTTTTACAGCAATATTTAAATAACAAATGGCAGTACGTAAATTTAAACCCACAACACCGGGGCAGAGACACAAAGTTATTGGTGCATTTAATGAAATCACTGCTAGCGCACCAGAAAAGTCTCTTGTAACAGGTAAAGCAAAATCAGGTGGACGTAATAATGTCGGAAAAATGACAATGCGTTACATCGGAGGCGGACATAAAAGAAAATTCCGCTTTATCGATTTCAAGAGAAATAAAGACGGTGTACCAGCAATAGTTAAAACAATCGAGTATGATCCGAATCGTTCGGCTCGTATCGCATTGCTTTTTTATGTTGATGGTGAAAAACGTTACATCATTGCACCAAACGGCTTAGAAGTAGGTGCCCAATTGATGTCCGGTGAAACAGCAGCACCTGAAGTTGGTAACAGCCTTCCTTTGGCAAATATTCCAATCGGTACAGTTATTCACAACATCGAGCTGAATCCAGGACAAGGCGCAGCTTTAGTTCGTTCAGCAGGTACTTTCGCTCAGCTTACTTCAAAAGAAGGTAAATATGCAATCATCAAATTGCCTTCGGGAGAAACTCGTAAGATCCTTGCAGCTTGTAAAGCAACAATTGGTAGCGTTGGAAACTCGGAACATTCACTTGAAAAATCAGGTAAAGCAGGTCGCACAAGATGGTTGGGTACTCGCCCAAGAGTTCGTGGTGTGGCAATGAACCCGGTTGATCACCCAATGGGTGGTGGTGAAGGTCGTTCATCTGGAGGTCACCCTCGCTCTCGTAAAGGCTTATACTCAAAAGGTCTTAAGACAAGAGCTCCGAAGAAACATTCTTCGAAGTATATTATTGAAAGAAGAAAGAAATAATCTGATTAATTGAAGTAACTATGAGTCGTTCCTTAAAAAAAGGCCCATATATTAGTGTGAAACTTGAGAATAAAGTTTTAGCTATGAATGAAACTGGTAAGAAAACAGTTATCAAAACATGGTCAAGAGCTTCTATGATTTCTCCTGATTTCGTAGGTCATACGATTGCAGTTCACAATGGTAATAAATTTATTCCTGTTTACGTTACTGAAAATATGGTTGGTCACAAGCTTGGAGAGTTTTCTCCAACTCGTAACTTCCGTGGACATGGTGGTAACAAGAAAAAATAATTAGGGTCTAAAAAAGAATTTAAAAAAAATGGGTGCAAGAAAAAAAATATCAGCCGATAAAAGAAAAGAAGCCCTCAAGACTACATACTTTGCGAAGCTAAATAACGTTCCTACTTCACCTCGTAAAATGCGCTTAGTTGCAGATATGGTAAGAGGAATGGAGGCTTTCAAAGCATTGGGAGTATTGAAGTTCTCGAATAAAGACGCAGCAGCAAGAGTAGAAAAGCTACTTCGTTCGGCTATTGCAAACTGGGAGCAGAAAAATGGACGTAAAGCGGAAAGCGGTGAATTGAAAATCTCGATGATTCACGTTGATTCAGCTGCCATGCTAAAAAGACTTCGTCCGGCTCCACAAGGTAGAGCATATCGCGTTCGCAAACGCTCTAACCACGTGACTTTGTTTGTTGATACAATGAGTAAAAACGATAATCAAAATTAATTGCTAGATGGGACAAAAAGTAAATCCGATAAGTAACCGTTTGGGAATCATCCGTGGATGGGATTCTAACTGGTATGCAGGCAAAAATAGCGGAGATGTTTTGGTAGAAGATAGCAAAATCCGTAAATATCTTAATGCCCGTCTGGCTAAGGCAAGTATCTCTCGTATCGTTATAGAACGTACTTTGAAACTTGTCACAATTACTATATGTACTGCTCGTCCGGGCATCATTATAGGTAAAGGTGGTCAAGAAGTTGATAAGCTTAAAGAAGAATTGAAAAAGATTACCGATAAAGATATCCAAATCAATATCTTCGAAGTTAAAAAACCTGAGTTGGATGCTGTAATAGTTGCAAGCAACGTCGCTCGTCAAATCGAAGGTAAAATAGCTTATCGTCGTGCTGTTAAAATGGCTATCCAATCTACAATGAGAGTTGGAGCCGAAGGTGTAAAAATTATGGTTTCTGGTCGTTTGAACGGAGCTGAAATGGCTCGTTCTGAAATGTATAAAGAAGGACGTACTCCTCTTCATACTTTCCGTGCAGATATCGATTATGCTTTGGCAGAAGCGCTAACTAAAGTTGGATTGGTCGGTGTTAAGGTTTGGATTTGCCGTGGAGAAGTCTATGGTAAAAAAGACCTTGCTCCATCATTCGTTCAACAAAAAGATAGCCGCAATACAAATGCTCCTTCTGGAAACAGAAAAGGTGGTTTCAGAAAGAACAAAAAGTAATTGTTTAACGAATTAGAACTTTAAGAAAATGTTACAACCAAAGAAAACAAAGTTCAGAAGACAACAGAAGGGCCGCATGAAAGGGGAAGCTCAACGCGGTAATCAGTTGGCTTTCGGTTCTTTTGGTATCAAAACTTTGCAGTGTAAATGGATCACTGGTCGCCAAATTGAAGCTGCTCGTATCGCGGTAACTCGTTATATGCAGCGTCAAGGTCAGATCTGGATTCGTATCTTCCCTGATAAACCAATCACGAAGAAACCTGCTGAAGTACGTATGGGTAAAGGTAAAGGTTCGCCAGAAGGTTTTGTGGCACCTGTTACTCCTGGTCGTGTTCTTATCGAAGTTGAAGGAGTACCTTTCGAAATTGCTAAAGAAGCACTTCGTTTGGCTGCTCAAAAACTTCCAGTTACAACTAAGTTTATCGTTCGCCGTGACTACGATGCGAATCAAAATGCGTAATTAAGTTATGAAAATTGCAGAAATCAAAGAATTAAGTACAGAGGAATTAGCAGAGAGATTAGCATCTGCAAAGGCTGCTATTAATGTATTGGAAATAAACCACAGCATTTCTCCTTTGGATAATCCTGCTCAGATCAAACAAAATCGCAGGACGATTGCGCGCATGAGTAGTGAATTGCGTAGCAGAGAACTTAACAAATAACCACAGAAGCCTGATGGAAACTAGAAAATTAAGAAAAGAAAGAACAGGTGTTGTTTCCAGTAACAAAATGGATAAATCCATTACTGTTGCAATTAAATGGAAGGAAAAACATCCTATTTACGGAAAATTCGTAAACAAAACGAAGAAATTCCATGCTCATGACGAAAAGAACGAGTGTAACATTGGCGACACTGTAAGATTGATGGAAACTCGTCCGCTGAGCAAAACAAAAAGATGGAGATTGGTTGAAATAATCGAAAGAGCTAAATAATATGATACAACAAGAGAGTAGACTTAAAGTTGCAGATAACAGTGGTGCTAAAGAGGCACTATGTATCCGCGTTCTAGGTGGAACTGGAAGACGTTATGCTTCTGTTGGAGATATTATCGTAGTTGCGATTAAATCAACAATTCCATCAAGTGATGTTAAAAAAGGTGCTGTTTCGAAAGCAATCGTTGTACGCACAAAGAAAGAAGTTCGCCGTGCGGATGGTTCATACATCCGTTTCGATGACAACGCTTGCGTGTTGTTGAATGGAGCAGGAGAAATGAGAGGTTCTCGTATCTTCGGTCCTGTTGCACGTGAACTTCGTAATGTAAACATGAAGATTGTTTCACTTGCACCTGAAGTGCTTTAATGTCCAAAAAATTAAGCAATGAGCAAATTACACATTAAAAAAGGCGATACCGTTTACATTAATGCCGGCGAAGACAAAGGAAAAACCGGCCGCATACTTAGCGTTCTTGTGAAAGAACAGCGTGCGATTGTAGAGGGTCTTAATATGGTGGCTAAGCACACTAAGCCTAATGCGAAGAATCCTCAGGGAGGAATTGAGAAGAAAGAGGCACCTATTCATATTTCAAACTTGAATTTGATCGATCCCAAGAGCGGAAAAGCTACTCGTATTGGTCGTAAGAAAAACGAAGAAGGTGTTTCAGTGCGTTATTCTAAAAAATCAGGAGAGGAGATTAAATAATGGCTACAACTGCGAATCTTAAGAAGGAATATACAGATAGAATAGTTCCTGCTTTGATGAAAGAGTTTAACTACTCTTCTGTTATGCAGGTTCCGGTTTTGAAAAAAATCGTTATCAATCAGGGTCTTGGTATGGCTACTGGCGATAAAAAGATTATCGAAACCGCAATCAATGAGTTGACAGCTATTACTGGTCAAAAAGCGGTAGCAACTGTATCTCGTAAAGATATCTCTAACTTCAAATTGCGTAAAAAAATGCCTATAGGCGTTATGGTTACACTTCGTCGTGAACAAATGTATGAGTTCCTTGAAAGACTTATCCGTGTTTCACTTCCTCGTATCCGTGACTTTAAAGGTATTGACAGCAAATTTGATGGTAGAGGAAATTATACCCTAGGTATCGAAGAGCAAATTATGTTCCCGGAAATTAATATTGATAATATTACAAGAATTTTGGGAATGAATATTACCTTTGTAACTTCTGCAGCGACAGATGAAGAAGGTTATGCTCTATTGAAAGAATTTGGGTTGCCTTTTAAAAACGCTAAAAAAGACTAAGATATGGCTAAGGAATCAATGAAAGCCCGTGAGGTGAAAAGAGCTAAACTTGTTGCTAAATTTGCAGCAAAACGCGCAGAGCTTAAAGCTGCAGGTGATTATGAAGCTCTTCAAGCACTTCCTAAAAATGCTTCTCCTGTTCGTCTACACAATCGTTGTAAATTAACAGGTCGTCCAAAAGGTTACATCCGTCAGTTCGGCATTTCTCGTATTCAATTCCGTGAAATGGCTTCTGCAGGTCTAATCCCCGGAGTAAAGAAGGCAAGCTGGTAAGAAAAATTGTTTTTATTGTTAAATATTGTCCGGAAAGCCGGATTAATTCAACAAATTAATTATGACAGATCCAATAGCAGATTATTTGACCAGACTTCGTAATGCTATCAAAGCAAACCACAGAGTGGTTGAAGTGCCAGCGTCAAATCTTAAAAAGGAGATTACTAAACTCCTTTTCGAAAAAGGTTATATCCTGAACTACAAATTTGTAGAGGAAGGCCCTCAGGGTTCAATTAAGATCGCTCTTAAATATGACCCTGTAAATAAAGTAAATGCAATCAAGAAACTAATCCGCGTTTCTACTCCGGGTCTACGTAAATATGTAGGTCATAAAGATATGCCTCGCGTATTAAACGGTTTGGGTATTGCTATTCTATCTACTTCTAAAGGAGTAATGACAGATAAGGAAGCTCGTGACTTGAAAGTTGGTGGTGAAGTTATTTGTTATATCTACTAATTGTAAAGGAGGTTTATAATATGTCAAGAATAGGAAAATTACCAGTAGCTATACCAAGTGGTGTAACTGTTACCGTTGATGGAAACGAGGTAAAAGTAAAGGGTCCGAAAGGTGAGTTAACACAATCTGTAAACCCTGATATTAAAGTTGAAGTTGTTGACGGACATGTTCAAGTTTCACGTCCTTCTGATGATAAAGAACATCGTGCTTTACACGGATTATATCGTGCTTTGATTCATAATATGGTAGTTGGTGTATCTGAAGGGTACAAAAAAGAGATGGAACTCGTTGGTGTAGGTTACCGTGCTAACAATTCTGGCCAAGTGCTTGAGTTGTCTTTAGGTTACTCTCACAATATTTTCTTCCAAATGCCTAAAGAAATCAAGGTTGAGACAAAATCTGAGAGAAACAAAAACCCACTTATCATCCTTGAATCTGCTGACAAGCAGTTGATCGGACAGGTATGTTCAAAGATTCGTTCTTTCCGCAAACCTGAACCTTACAAAGGTAAAGGTATCAAGTTCGTTGGTGAGGTTATTCGTAGAAAATCAGGTAAATCAGCTGGTGCTAAGTAATTCACGTAAAATGAGATTATCATGACAACGAAGAAAGAAAGAAGACTTAAAATCAAACGTCGCATACGTGGCAGAATTTCTGGAACAGCATCGACTCCTCGTATGACTGTTTTTAGAAGTAATAAACAAATATATGTGCAAGTAATTGATGATCTTGCCGGTAAAACTCTAGCTTCTGCTTCATCAGCAGGTCTTGAGTCTGCAGCAAAAGTTGAACTGGCTGGTAAAGTTGGTGAAATGATCGCAAAAAAAGCACAAGAAGCAGGTATCACATCTGTCGTTTTTGACCGTAATGGATACTTGTATCATGGTAGAGTTAAAGCATTAGCAGAAGCTGCCAGAAATGGCGGTCTTAAATTTTAATGAACATGGCAGGAGTAAATAATAGAGTAAAAAATGCCAGCGATATTGAGTTGAAAGACAGATTGGTGGCAATCAACCGTGTTACAAAAGTAACTAAAGGTGGTCGTACATTCAGCTTTTCAGCAATTGTGGTAGTTGGTAATGAAGACGGCATCGTAGGATGGGGTCTTGGTAAAGCGAGCGAAGTTACCACAGCTATCGCGAAAGGTGTTGAAGCTGCTAAAAAGAACCTTATTCAGGTTCCGGTTCTTAAAGGAACTATTCCTCATGAACAACTTGCAAAGTTCGGTGGCGCTGAAGTTTTCTTAAAACCAGCTTCTCACGGTACCGGTGTTGTTGCCGGTGGTGCAATGCGTGCTGTTCTTGAGAGTGTTGGAGTAACTGACGTACTTGCTAAATCTAAAGGTTCTTCAAATCCTCATAACTTAGTGAAAGCTACTATTGAGGCATTAGGAGAAATGAGAGATGCTCGTACAGTTGCTCAAAATCGTGGAGTTTCAATGAATGTAGTGTTTAACGGTTAATTTGAAGATAATGGCAACAATTAAGATTAAACAAACAAAAAGTAGAATCAAGTGCCCTGCTGTTCAAAAGAAAACTTTAGATGCTCTTGGTTTGAAAAAACTTAATAGAGTTAAAGAACACGAAGCAACTCCTCAGATTCTGGGAATGATTGAGAAAGTAAAACATTTGATTACTATCGTAGAGTAATTCATAGTTCAAAAAAATAAAGATTAAAAATATGAACTTGAGTAATTTAAAACCCGCAGAAGGGTCTACAAAAACTAGAAAAAGAATTGGTCGTGGTACTGGATCTGGTTTAGGTGGTACTTCTACTCGCGGTCATAAAGGTGCGAAATCAAGATCTGGTTATAAAACTAAAATCGGTTTTGAAGGGGGTCAAATGCCTTTACAACGTCGTTTGCCAAAATTTGGTTTCAAAAACATCAATCATGTTGAGTATAAAGCTATAAATCTTGATGCACTTCAGGAATTGGCTACTGCAAATAATCTAACTAAAATTAATCTTGAGGTTTTGATTAATGCAGGTTTTATCTCTTCAAAACAATTAGTAAAAATTCTAGGTAAAGGTGCGATTACTGCTAAATTAGAAGTTGAAGCTAATGCTTTCTCTAAAACAGCAGAAGCCGCTATCGTTGCCGCAGGTGGAACAGTAGTTAAAATCTAAGATACATGAGAGCAGTTGAAACTATAAAAAATATCTGGAAAATAGAGGATTTAAAAAGTAGAATTCTTACAACATTATTACTTATTGCAGTTTATCGCTTTGGTTCATTTGTTGTAATTCCCGGTATTGATCCGCAAGCCTTGACAGCTTTGCAAAACCAAACAAAAGGTGGCCTAATGGCCTTAATAGATATGTTTTCAGGAGGTGCTTTTTCCAATGCGTCTATTTTTGCTTTGGGAATTATGCCTTATATCTCTGCTTCTATCGTAATTCAATTGTTAGCAATAGCAGTTCCTTACTTCCAGAAGCTTCAAAGAGAGGGTGAAAGTGGTAGAAGAAAAATTAATCAGTATACAAGAATCCTTACGATTGTTATTTTAATATTTCAGGGTCCGGCTTATCTGATCAATTTGAATTCTCAGCTTAAAGCTGCTGGAGCACCAATGCCTGCTGGTTTTTGGTTTATAGTTTCTTCTACTGTTATTCTTGCTGCAGGCAGTATGTTTATCATGTGGCTCGGAGAAAGAATCACCGATAAAGGTGTTGGAAATGGTATATCATTTATAATTTTAGTCGGTATTATTGCAAGGTTGCCTAAATCATTGCTTCAAGAGGCTTCTCTTAGAGTTACTGGTGCCGGTGGCTTGGTTGTTTTCCTTGCTGAAATTATTTTCCTTCTTCTAGTTATTGCTGCTTGTATTCTTTTAGTTCAGGGCACAAGAAAAGTTCCTGTACAATATGCTAAAAGAATAATTGGTAACAAACAATATGGTGGAGCCCGTCAGTATATTCCTCTTAAGGTAAACGCCGCAGGAGTTATGCCGATCATTTTTGCTCAAGCTATAATGTTTATTCCTCTAACTATAATTGGTTTCTCAAATGCTGAATCTGTACAAAGTTTCTGGTCTGCATTTATGGATAATACAGGATTTTGGTACAATTTGGTTTTTGGAGTGTTGATTATTGTATTTACATGGTTCTATACTGCAATTACTATTAACCCAACACAGATGGCAGAAGATATGAAAAGAAACAATGGCTTTATTCCTGGAATTAAGCCTGGAAAAAGAACCTCTGAGTATTTAGATAATATAATGTCTAAAATAACTCTTCCGGGATCTTTCTTTTTAGCTATTGTTGCTATTTTCCCTGCTATCGCACGTATTTGTGGAGTAAGTTTGGAATTCTCTCAATTTTTTGGCGGAACTTCTTTACTTATTATGGTTGGTGTTGTATTGGATACACTTCAGCAAGTTGAAAGCCATTTACTGATGCGTCATTATGATGGTCTTCTTAAATCTGGAAAGATTAAAGGAAGAACAGGTGCTGTCGCAGCTTATTAAGTAATTATACGATGATTTATCTTAAAACAGATGATGAAATCGAGTTCATGAGTGAAAGTAATCAGCTGGTTGGAATGACTTTGGGAGAAATCGCCAAATGGGTTCAACCAGGGATTACAACACGAAGACTTGATGAAATAGCAGAACAATTTATCCGAGATAATGGAGCCGTTCCCGGATTTAAAGGATATGGAGGTTTCCCTTCAACACTTTGTATTTCTGTAAATGACAAAGTTGTACATGGTTTTCCTTCAGATTATGAACTAAAAGATGGTGACATTATTTCAGTTGATTGTGGCGTTGTAAAAAATGGCTTTAATGGTGATTCGGCTTATACTTTTCCTGTAGGTGAAGTTTCTCAGGAAACAATGAAACTTTTGAAGACAACTAAAGAATCTCTTTATATTGGAATTTCAAAGGCTACCGTAGGAAATAGAATAGGAGATATTGGAAGTGCCATTCAGGATTATTGTGAACAACGTGGATTTAGTGTAGTTCGTGAACTTTGTGGACATGGTATTGGAAAAAAATTACATGAAGATCCTGATGTGCCGAATTATGGTAAAAAAGGAACTGGTACACTTCTAAAATCTGGAATGTGTATTTGCATTGAACCAATGATTAATGCCGGAGTTAAGAATATATTGATGGAAAGAGATGGTTGGACTGTCAGAACAAGAGATGGAAAACCCTCAGCACATTTCGAACACGCTATCGCTATTAGACCGGAAGGTCCCCAAATATTGTCTTCTTTTAAATTTATAGAAGACGTTTTAGGAAATAAATCTATTTAAAGAATAATTAATTTATGGCTAAACAGGCTGCAATTGAACAAGACGGAGTTATCGTTGAAGCATTGTCAAACGCAATGTTTCGTGTGGAACTAGAGAATGGACATGAAATTACAGCACATATATCTGGAAAAATGAGAATGCACTATATAAAAATTCTCCCAGGTGATAAAGTTAGAGTTGAAATGTCCCCATACGATTTGTCCAAAGGAAGAATTGCTTTTAGATATAAATAACAAATTAAGATATGAAAGTAAGAGCATCATTGAAAAAACGTACACCGGATTGCAAAATCGTTAGAAGAAAAGGCCGCTTGTACATTATTAACAAGAAAAATCCTAAGTATAAACAACGTCAAGGATAATTTATTATTTTTGCAAAAATAAATTTTCGATTATATGGCTATAAGAATAGTTGGGGTCGATTTACCACAAAACAAGCGTGGTGAAATAGCTTTGACCTATATTTTTGGTATTGGTCGCAGCGCTGCCAATTCAATTTTAGAAAAGGCTGGTGTTGACAAAGACACTAAAGTTAAAGATTGGTCAGACGATCAAGCAGCGAAAATTCGTGAGATTATCGGTGCAGAATACAAAGTAGAAGGTGATTTGCGTTCAGAAGTTCAATTGAACATCAAACGTCTTATGGACATCGGTTGCTACCGTGGTGTTCGTCACCGTGTAGGATTACCTCTTAGAGGCCAGAGCACTAAAAACAATGCTCGTACTCGTAAGGGTAAAAAGAAAACTGTTGCTAACAAGAAAAAAGCTACTAAATAATAAGAGTTGATATGGCAAAAAAAACAGTCGCAGCTAAAAAGAGAAACGTAAAGGTTGATGCTATCGGCCAAGCTCATATTCATTCTTCATTCAATAACATTATTGTTTCGCTTGCTAATGGTGAAGGTCAAATTATTTCTTGGTCTTCAGCCGGTAAGATGGGTTTCAGAGGTTCTAAAAAGAACACTCCTTATGCAGCTCAAATGGCAGCACAAGATTGTGCTAAAGTTGCATTTGACCTTGGATTAAGAAAGGTAAAAGCTTATGTTAAAGGACCAGGTAACGGACGTGAATCTGCTATCCGTACTATTCATGGTGCTGGCATTGAAGTAACTGAAATAGTTGATGTTACTCCACTTCCTCATAATGGTTGTCGTCCTCCTAAAAGAAGACGCGTATAAAGTTTTCTCTATCCTGAATCTTGGATTGTGAATTGATTGCACTATCTCCTCTCTGTAATCGCGGCTGCACGATTCCGGGTTCTCATTTAAATTATTTTTTTAAAAGTTATAGAAATGGCAAGATATACCGGACCTAGAACAAGAATCGCACGTAAATTTGGTGAAGCTATCTTCGGACCAGATAAGGTTCTTTCTAAAAAAAATTATCCTCCCGGACAACATGGCGTAAATAAAAGAAGAAAAACTTCTGAATACGGTATCCAGCTTCGCGAGAAACAAAAAGCAAAATATACTTATGGAGTTTTAGAAAAACAATTCCGTAATTTATTTGAAAAAGCATCAAGAACTAAAGGTATTAAAGGTGAAGTCCTTCTTCAATTCCTTGAAGCTCGTCTTGATAATGTTGTCTTCCGTTTAGGAATTGCTCCTACAAGAGCTGCTGCTCGTCAGTTAGTTTCTCACAAACATATAGTAGTTGACGGAAAAGTGGTTAATATTCCATCTTATTCTGTTAAAGCAGGACAAATTATTGGTGTTAGAGAAAAATCTAAATCTCTTGAAGTTATCACTAACTCTTTGTCTGGATTTAACCATAGCAAATATGCTTGGATTGAATGGGATCAGACCTCTTTAAGTGGTAAATTCTTACATTTGCCTGAAAGAGCCGACATTCCTGAAAATATTAAAGAACAATTAATCGTAGAATTGTATTCTAAATAATCATTGACTCCATGGCGATTTTAGCATTTCAAAAACCCGATAAAGTATTAATGTTGGAGGCGGATCCATTCTTCGGAAAATTCGAGTTTAGACCGTTGGAGCCCGGCTATGGTATTACAATTGGTAATGCTTTACGTCGTATTCTCCTTTCTTCACTAGAAGGCTTTGCTATCACTTCTATTAAAATAGACGGTGTTGAGCATGAATTTTCAACTATTCCTGGTGTAATCGAGGATGTAACTAATATAATCCTTAATTTAAAACAGGTTAGATTCAAGCAAATCGTTGAAGAAATCGAGAGTGAAAAAGTAGCTATTAACGTTTCGGGTACGGAAGTGTTTAAAGCTGGAGACATAGGCAAATATCTTACTGGATTCGAGGTGCTTAACCCTGATCTTGTTATTTGTCATATGGATTCAAACGCAAGTTTTCAAATTGAATTAACTATCAACAAAGGTCGTGGGTATGTACCCGCTGATGAAAATAGAAATCTTAGTGAAGATATTAATGTTATTCCTATTGATTCTATTTACACTCCTATTCGTAACGTTAAGTACACTATTGAAAATTATCGCGTTGAGCAGAAAACAGACTACGAAAAATTAATACTTGAAATTACGACCGATGGATCTATTCATCCGAAGGACGCAATGAAAGAAGCTGCTAAGATTCTTATTTATCACTTCATGTTATTCTCTGATGAAAAGATTACTTTGGAGACTTCTGATGCAGATGGTAATGAGGAATTTGACGAAGAAATTCTGCACATGCGCCAATTGCTTAAGACTAAATTGGTTGATATGGACCTTTCTGTCAGAGCTCTTAACTGCTTGAAGTCTGCAGATGTTGAAACATTAGGTGAACTTGTTGTTTTCAACAAAACAGATCTTCTTAAATTCCGAAACTTTGGTAAGAAATCTCTTACTGAATTGGATGAGCTTCTTGCAAACTTAAATCTTTCTTTCGGGATGGATATTTCGAAGTATAAATTAGATAAAGAGTAATAACGATGAGACATAATAAAAAATTCAATCATCTTGGGCGTACAAAGTCACACCGTGATGCAATGCTTGCAAACATGGCAAATTCTTTGATTACCCACAAAAGAATTTTCACAACTTTGGCAAAAGCTAAAGCTCTTAGAATGTATGTTGAACCGCTTATCAACAGAGCTAAAGATGATACTACTAATTCGAGAAGAGTAGTATTCTCTTATCTTGGTGATAAAAAAGTTATAACAGAACTTTTCCAAGAAGTTTCTAAGAAGATAGCTGATCGTCCAGGTGGATATACACGTATTCTTAAAACTGGTAATCGTTTAGGTGATAACGCTTCAATGTGTTTTATTGAATTAGTTGATTACAATGAGAATTTGCTTCCTGAGAAATCAGAGAAAAAGGCTACAAGAACAAGACGTTCTAAAAAGAAAGTTGAAGCTCCTGTTGCTGAAACTTCTACTGAAGCTACTTCCGCTGAATAATATTTCAATAAATAAAAAAAGACTATCTGTATCAGATAGTCTTTTTTTATTTATATTCCATCACAATCATAATATGACTAAATATGAAAGTTGTAGTATATGATTTACTTTTGAATAGCAAATTTGTTTTTAAAGAGTAGATATAAAGAATGTAATCATTTTTTATTTCCTCATTAAAACTATCCTTTATTGAACTATTTTCTTTGTAGATAAATAATTAACTATATTTTCTGCCATTCTTTTTTGGCTTATCATCCTTGAATGATATTAAGATATTAAATCTATATCTCCTATTCTGTCGTATTGTCTCATACTTTTTAAAGGAAAAAGATTCTATCTTTTGGAATAATACTATTATACTCTCTTGAGTTAACCTCAATTTTAATATATTGCTAATATAATTATATTTGAATTGAATTGGCTTTTCTTTTCTGTGTTAAGAATGCATCTACCTTTTATACACCATATTTAAAGACACTCTGAATCCGCTATTTTTCCCAAATAAGTTTTTCTATGTTTTAAACACTAATTTTACTAATTATTTTTATTTAATAAAAATAATAGACTGTAATCAAAATAGGAACTATAAGAATGATCCTGTCTATTTTGTAAGAATAATTTAAATTACTGTCTATATATCTATATAATAGTATTATAATTGATTCTATTTGATAGATATATTATCAATTTTGAATTAAAAGTGGAAATATTAAAAGTGATATTTTTACATATTTGTATAATGGGTAATATGATATAAAAATTTCATTATCCATTTTATCTTAATTCGATAATACCATAACCAAATGATAACAATGCCAAAAGTTCATCTATTTTTATTAATAGCTGTATTATTTATTTCAGGATGTAATAAGAAAGATAATTATCATAAAATTTTAGATTACAATGAGTTTTTCTCAGCTATTCGAGATAAATATTCTCAAATTAAAAGTATAGATCAAAATAAAATTGATGATTTTATTAGAACTACTCATAGAGATCTCTCTACAGATTATCCCATTTTATACGATTGGTGGTTACAAGATGGAAACAATATAGATTGGTTAAAGGATAATTTCATATCACAATTAAATATTAGATTGAATTCACACAATATAGAACCCTTTAATTCTAATGATAGCCTTCAGCTTAATCTTAAAATGAAAGAATATATTAACTCTTGCACCAAAAGGAGAGAAAATAGGCTTGCTGAATTTATCAAAGACGGAATTACTCCAATAGTATTTACAAAATTTAGGCAATTAACGCCATCATTTTTTGCCTATACTGAGGGGCTCTCAGATGCAAGAAATGAGTGTAACTTTTTTGCAGGGGGAGAACTTTCATCATTTGTAATGGATGGAATATGGGCAAATGAGAAATTGTTATTAAAAGATTCTTTAAGCGTATTTAGAGATCCGGATGTCTCTTTGGATGGAAGAAAGGTACTTTTCTCTTGGAAGAAGTCAGCTAAAAATGATGATTTTCATCTTTATGAAATCAATCTTGAAGATAAATCATTACGTCAGTTAACTCATGGTGTCGGTTATGCTGATATAGAACCATTATATCTCCCTAATGGCAATATTCTTTTTAATTCTACAAGGGCTGGTACTTCCGTAGACTGTTGGTTTACCGAGGTAAGTAATATGTTTATATGTGATGAAAATGGTAAATATACTCGCCAAGTAGGTTTTGATCAGGTTCATACTGTATCACCCGCTCTTCTTGATGATGGACGCATTGTTTATACCCGTTGGGATTATAATGATAGGGGTCAAGTCTGGACTCAACCACTCTTACAAATGAATCAAGATGGCACAGCCCAAACAGAATACTATGGAATGAATAGCTGGTTTCCTACAACAGTGGCTCATGTAAGACAAATTCCCGGAACAAGAAAAGTTATGGCAACCTTAATGGGACATCATAATCCTCAGCATGGCAAAATCGGAATTATAGATCCAGAAGCTGGCAGAGATGAAAATGAAGGAGTGATGCTTGTTGCTCCATTGAGAAAACCTCAGAATGATAGAATTGACTCTTGGGGTCAATACGAAGACCAGTTTCAATATCCATTCCCTTTAAATGAAAAGGAATTTATTGTCTCTTATTCACCTTTGGGTTATTATGTTGCCCATCCTATAAAATTTTCTATTTATTGGATGAATGTTGATGGAGAAAGAGAATTATTAATAAGTGACAAAAATATATCATGTAACCAACCTGTAAAATGTACTCCACGTGAAAATGTATTCAACAGAGTATCCACTGTAGATTATACAAAAGATTTTGGGGTATATTATATGCAGAATGTTTATAAGGGAAAAGCTGTAAATGGGGTTGCTCCAGGAGAAATTAAAAAATTAAGAATTGTGGAGATAGAATTTAGAGCTGCCTCTGTAGGATTTACTTCTGGCGAAGGTATAGGAGGAGGAGCAGCTCAAGCTACACCTGTTGGCATTGGAAATGCAGCTTGGGATATAAAACATATTTTAGGCGAGGTAGATGTTTATAAAGATGGATCTGCTTTTTTTAAAGTTCCTTCCAGAAAACCTCTATACTTTCAAGCATTAAATGAAAAGGGAGAGGTAGTTCAGACTATGAGAAGTTGGTCTACACTACAGCCGGGAGAAGTTCAAAGCTGCGTTGGATGTCATGAACATAAAAATTCTGTTCCATTAGCAGAACATCAATTATCTATTGCAATGAGTGAAGGAATGCAGGATATAAAAAAAGATACAATAGTTGGTGGTAAAGGATTTAGTTATATTGAAAATATACAGCCGATTTGGGATAAAAATTGCATTTCATGTCATGATGGTATAAAGAATAAATTTTCTCTTAAAGGTGAACTTAAGATATATGAAAAAGTTTCAAAAAGAAAATATTCCGATTCATATATTAATTTGACTGCTGCCAGACCTGCTGGTAATAATAGTGACAATGTACCCTTGAGAGGTGAAAGTGTTAATAAAAATATTACATGGATAAGCTCATTGTCAGAACCCACTGTTTTGCCACCCTATAGCGCAGGCTCTGCAAAAAGTGATCTTATACGCAGATTGAGAAATGGACATGGTAATGTTAAACTTTCAGAGGAGGATATGTATAAAGTAATGGCTTGGATTGATTTGCTCGTGCCTTTTGTAGGCAACTATAAAGAGGCTAATAATTGGAGTCAAGATGATATGGATTATTATGATTATTATTATAATAAAAGAGAAAAGGCTCGAGATGATGATAGAGAAAATATAAAAGAATATATTGAGTCTTTGTCTCTATCTGCCGGAAAATAAATTGTATTCTTAGTTATCATCAGAAATTTTAGATATTCTATAAATAAAGAACAAAATATTATCGCAATATGCTTAGTAAGATAAGAAATATAAAGTTATATGTGCCTCTTATATTTATGATTTTAAATATGTCGTCTTGTTCCTATAACAGGATAAGTACTCCAGAGAAAATTTTTTTATCACCCTCTAAAGATAAAATAATAGTTTCTGATAAGAAGAATTGCTCAATACATGTAATTAATTCACAAAATAATAGACTTATAAAGAGGGTGGAATTTAAATACCCGGTTTCTGATGTTTTATATGGAAAGGATAATATAATATATGTTTTGAGCGAGTCACCTCAAGGTGAGATATACATTCTTGATAAAGATTTTAAAGTGATCAGAATTTTCACCACCGGAGCCTCCTATCCCTCTGATATGTGCTTTTCTGAAAAAAACAATACATTTTGGGTTACTGACAGATTCAGAAATAGAATTTTGCAGTTAAATAAGGAAATGAATAAGATGCTAGGCGCTGTAAATGTAGGGAGGGAGCCGATCTCTATCTCTGCAATTAATAATGGAGAGAAGATTATTGTTGCAAATAATTTGCCTTTAATGAGGGCAGACAAATATCCAGTCTGCGCAAGAATAGACATTATTGATGCTCTTACAGCTACTGTAGATAAAATTATAGATCTACCAAATGGATCAACTGATATAAAAGATATGGCTGTATCTCCTGATGGTAAAAACGCCTACATAACACATTTGCTTTCAAGATATCAGCTTCCAACTAATCAGCTTGATAGAGGATGGATGGTTACAAATGCTATATCAGTATTAAATCTTGATTCATTATCACTTATAAACACAATTCTCCTTGATACTCCACAAAAGGGAGCTCCAAATCCAAAGGGAATAAACATATCTGATAATGGCCAATTTATTTACATTGCCATCTCCGGAAGCAATGAAATTGCTATAATTAACAGGGAACAATTAAATAATCGTTTGGATAGCATCTACAATAATATACAGGTTGTACCATCTTCAGACAAATTTTCTGATATTGTTAATGATGCCGGCTTTTTATATGGGATAAGAAATTTTTATCAAAGTGGAGGCCGTGGACCCCGAGATGTTATTTCTTTTGGCGATAAGCTGTATGTTGCTAACTACTTCTCCGGTACAGTTGCCGTAATAAATCTCGATTCAAATGAGACAAAAAATTTAACTCTTGGCAAACCAATTACAATTACTAAGGAAGGAGAGGGAGAATACTATTTCCATTCTGCTGAATATGCGTATCAGAACTGGCAAAGCTGTGCTACATGTCATCCTAACGATGCAAGAACCGACGGACTTAATTGGGACTTGCTAAATGATGGAATGGGAAACCCCAAAAATACCAAATCACTTTTATATTCTCATAAAACAGCTCCTTGCATGATTACCGGAATTAGAAAGGATGCTTATGCAGCTGTCAGATCGGGTATTAAATATATACTGTTTGCTAATGTAGATGAGAATATAGCAAACTGTATAGATGCTTATCTTCTCTCTTTGAATGCTCTACAGAGTCCATATCTAAAAGAAGGCAAATTATCACATAAAGCTGAAAAAGGTAAAATTATATTTGATAAGTCATGTATAGAATGTCATAAAGGAGAATTTTATACCGATGGAAAACTTTATGATATAAATTGGAGCATCGGTCATGATAAAAATATAAAAATGGATGTTCCTACTCTTAGAGAGGTATGGCGTACTGCTCCATATCTTTATGACGGAAGATCATTAACAATAAAAGAAATGCTTAATATACATGGAACACCATTTGAAATAAGCAATGAGCAGGCTGAAGAATTAGAAGAATATGTACTTTCATTATAACTATTATTTATGATTAATTCGAATCAGTAGTTGAACTCTGATTCTTGTTATTAGAAAATTAGATAAATAAATGC
>JAUNSR010000041.1 GCA_030539115.1 Bacteroidales bacterium | reverse complement strand
TTTCAAAGAACTCATTGAGTTTGCAGCTATTGCTGCTTAGCTCATTTATTTTTTTATCGAATTTATTAACGAACTATTGTAACTATGAGTCTCCACTTTATTTTTATCAAAATCTTTATTTATTTCAGAGTTGTTGCTCTCTTCATCACTTTTGGTTTTTGAATCAGGTACGGAAGATTCATTGTTTTCTTTAATATCTTTATTTCCAGAGTTATCTTCCCTGTTTTCAGCAACCTTTTCCTCCTCTCTTTTCCTTTCCTCTTCTATTGCCAAAAGTTCTTCAGAACGGGAAGTCCAAGGACGTTTGCCAAATATATTAGTTAGATCATCAGTATATATAACCTCTCTTTCAATAAGTATATTAGTTAGCTTGCTATGACCATCAGCATTTTCACTAAGAATTTTCTTTGCTCTTGCGTACTCCTGAGAAATAAGGGCACTTGCTTCAGAATCAATAATTTTGGCTGTTTCTTCACTGTAAGGCTTAGTAAAACCATAATCCTGACCAGAAGAATCATAATAAGAAAGATTAGGCATCTTATCGCTCATTCCATAATAAACTATCATAGCATAAGCTTGCTTTGTTACTCTTTCAAGATCGTTGGCTGCTCCGCTGGATATTCTTCCAAGAAAAACTTCCTCGGCGGCTCTTCCACCCAAAGTCGCACATAATTCGTCAAGCATTTGTTCCTTTGTAGTAATTTGTCTTTCCTCAGGCAGATACCAAGCAGCTCCAAGAGCTTTTCCTCTAGGAACAATTGTTACTTTAACCAAAGGAGATGCATATTGAAGAAACCAACTGACAGTCGCATGACCGGCTTCATGGATAGCAATGGATCGTTTTTCTTCTATTGTTGTAATTTTTGTCTTCTTTTCAAGACCACCGACAATTCTGTCAACAGCATCCATGAAATCTTGCTTTTGAACAAAGCTTTTCCCATGACGTGCTGCAATAAGTGCAGCTTCATTACATACGTTAGCGATATCTGCACCGGAAAAGCCAGGAGTTTGACGGGCTAATAAATCTATATCTACAGATTCATCCATTTTAATAGGATGAAGATGTACTCTGAATATCTCTTTTCTGTCGTTAAGATCAGGAAGCTCTACATAAATCTGCCTGTCAAAACGTCCGGCACGAAGAAGTGCTTTATCAAGAATGTCTGCTCTGTTAGTAGCAGCAAGAATAATAACTCCACTGTTTGAACCAAAGCCATCCATCTCGGTTAAGAGCTGATTCAAAGTGTTTTCTCTCTCGTCATTTGAATTCATGCCTGCATTTTTGCCACGGGCGCGACCAACAGCGTCTATTTCATCAATGAAAACAATGCAAGGAGCTTTTTCTTTTGCCTGACGGAAAAGATCCCTTACTCTTGAAGCCCCAACACCTACAAACATTTCGACAAAATCAGAGCCTGAAAGAGAAAAGAACGGAACATTAGCCTCTCCGGCAACAGCTTTTGCAAGAAGAGTCTTACCAGTTCCTGGAGGGCCTACTAAAAGAGCTCCTTTAGGAATTTTTCCTCCCAACTCTGTGTATTTGGATGGATTTTTGAGAAATTCTACAATCTCTTCAACTTCCTGTTTTGCTTCGGAAAGACCGGCGACATCTTTAAAAGTTACATGAACACTGCCGTCTTTGTCAAAAAGTTGGGCCTTTGATTTACCAACACTAAAGACTCCGCCTCCACCACCTTGAGAAGACATTCTTCTCATGATGAAGAACCAAAAGATTATTAATAAAGCAAAAGGAAGGATAGCTATGATAATATCAGAGAGGTCTCTGGCTTTATCAAACCTAATGGGCGCATTAAAATTATAATCCTTTTTCCAAGTGTCGACAGCCTCAATAAATTTATCAGCAGAAGGGATGTTTACAGTAATAGAAGGGTTCTTCCCAATCTTTTCAATAGGAGCATTAAATAGTTTCAGAGCTGCACTGTCAGTTATGAGTGCTTTTATTATATTTTGGTTAGAGATAACGGTGACCTCTTTAACACCACCATCTTTTGCAATTTGTTCGAATTCTGAATACCCAACCTCTTTTTCCATGGAATTGTCATTTAAAAGCCATATTCCAAAAATCATTACAAGAATGATAGAATACATCCAATAAAGATTGAATTTAAAGAATTTTGGTTTTTTGCCTTCTGGCTTATTTTTGTTTGTCTGATTGTTATTATCCATATAATAAGTTTTCAATGAAAATAATAAGATTAGTCTAAATCAGGAATGTCAGTAAGTTTTGCATCAGCCCATAGCTGTTCAAGATTATAAAATTCTCTTGTTTCAGGTAAAAATACATGGACCAGAATATTGCCATAATCGATAACTACCCATTGAGAATTTTTAAATCCGTCAAATGCGAAAGGCTTTACATGATCATTCTTTTTTACATAATCAATCATTTCTTCTGCAATACTTGTAACATGTGTAGTTGAATTTCCTTGGCAGATAATAAAATAGTCAAAAGTAGCTCCATCAATTTTTGTCATATCGGCAACTATAATCTTTTTTCCCTTTTTTTCTTGTAATCCTTCAATTATTGTTTGTTGTAATAAATTGTTTTCTTTCATTTATTAAGAACTTCGTTTTAAAATCCATATCAATTCACAAATATAACTCGAATTTGATTTAACATTACGTTAAAGTCCCTAATAATTACTTTTTAAAATAAAACATTAATAATATTTTTTTGTTCTTGAACTTTTAAATTTACAAACAAGCATTAATAATTATAATGTATTTACCATTATCTAAGTTATAATAGGTAAATGTAGTAAAGAATTTATTCTTAAAGAAATTGTTTTTGTAAAATGTTTATTTGTAATGGTTTAAGAACTTTTGCAATTAAAGTCCTACTGCAATGAATAAAATTGTTTTAAAAATAAATATTCTCAATAAGATATGATTAAGAATTCTCTTTTTTGACTTTACTTAATCAATTTTCTTAACTTTGCAGTAATAAATCAAATTCAAATTTATTATGGAAATAAAAGGACGTATTATTCAACTTTTGCCTTTAGTAACAGGAGAAAGTGCAAAAGGGGCATGGAAGAAACAAGAATATATTTTGGAAACAGAAGCTCAATATCCAAAGAAAATATGTTTTAATGCATGGGGAGATAAGGTAGATCAATTTAATATACAACAAGGCGAGGAATTGATTGTTAGTGTTGATTTGGAAAGTCGTGAATTTAATGGTAGATGGTATACAGATGTAAGAGCTTGGAAGGTTGAAAGAGCTCAAGCTGCTGCTCCTGCTCAAAATTATCAATCTCAACCGGGCGCTCCAGTTCCTCCTCCTGTAGAATTCTTTAACCCTCAGAATGATGGTAATAATTCAACCGATGACCTTCCTTTTTAAAAAAATAATTATAGGATATATTCTTCTATGTTATCTTTATTAAAATATTGTAAGCCGAACTCAATAAGCATTTGAAAGTGCCAACTTTCAAAATGCGTTTGATTAGGCGCCGCATATCTTCTACAAAGACATTGTTTATAAAATATTAATTGTTATAAGATCAAATTTTAATATCAATTTTTTGTTGATATATTTTTAGACTTAGAAAGTCAATTTAATAATTTAAGTAAGCCCCAAAAGTATTAAACAACTTTTGGGGCTTATGTTTTTTGACAAACTATATATCTCTAAAAAAATTATCTGTATAAATTAGGATAAAGATTTTTATACAAAAAACAGAGTTTTAATATGCAAACAAAGGATATTTTTCCATTGTTTTATTAACACGATTTCTGACTGATGCTATTACTTTCTCATCTTCAGGATTTGAAAGAACGATTTCGATCATTTCAGCTATTTCACTCATTAAATCTTCTTTGGCGCCTCTTGTTGTAATTGCAGGTGTTCCAAGACGAATTCCGGAGGTTTGAAAAGCTGAGCGAGAGTCAAAAGGAACCATATTCTTATTACAAGTAATATCTGCAGCAACTAATGCTTTCTCAGCTACTTTGCCTGTAAGATCAGGGTATTTTGAGCGAAGATCTACCAACATAGAATGGTTGTCAGTACCATTTGATACAATCTTAAAACCTCTTTTTATTAGTTCTTCTGCAAGTTTTGCGGCATTTTTCTTTACCTGTTTTTGATATTCTTTATATTCAGGTTGAAGACATTCACCAAAAGCAACAGCTTTGGCTGCAATAACATGTTCAAGAGGACCACCCTGTATTCCTGGGAAAACCGCAGAATCAAGACAAGCAGACATGCTTTTAACCTCACCCTTAGGAGTCTTGACACCTTTAGGATTTGGAAAATCATTTTTCATAAGAATGATACCTCCACGAGGACCACGCAAAGTTTTGTGAGTTGTTGAAGTAACTATATGAGCATAATCAAGTGGATTATCAAGTAGTCCGGCAGCAATTAAGCCTGCAGGATGTGCCATATCAATCATCAAGACAGCTCCAACTTTATCAGCAATCTCTCTCATTCTTTTATAATCCCATTCTCTTGAATAGGCAGAACCACCACCAATAATCATTTTTGGTTTTTCTCTTAGAGCAATTTCCTCCATTTGATCGTAATCAACTCTTCCTGTCTCTTCATTAAGATTATATTCTATGGGAGTGTAAATTATACCTGAAGAGTTCACCAAAGAACCGTGAGAAAGATGTCCTCCATGAGAAAGGTTTAATCCCATAAATTTATCGCCGGGATTAAGTACGGCAAGAAAAACTGCAGCATTAGCCTGAGCTCCTGAGTGAGGTTGAACATTAGCCCAACATGCACCAAAAATTTGTTTTAGTCTGTCAATAGCCAATTGTTCGCTTTGGTCAACAACTTCGCAGCCACCGTAATATCTTTTGCCTGGATAACCCTCAGCATATTTATTTGTTAAAACAGACCCCATAGCCTCCATAACTTGGTCACTGACAAAATTCTCAGAAGCAATAAGTTCAATGCCTTTTAATTGACGTTGACGCTCTTTTGCAATAATGTCGAAAATAATCTCGTCTCTTTTCATAAAAAATAATTATTTAACAACAATCATTATTTCAGGCAAAAGTTTCTAAAACACACCATAACTTAAAAAAACACCCTTCATAATTTAGTATTTGGTGGAGGTTCTATATTTACAATTGTCCGTATTAATGGTCTTGCTGGATAACATGAAATTAATAATTATATAAAAACTTAATAAGTCTCAGAAAATTTTTCTTTTGATAATATGTAAATTTAATATCACAAAATTTTAAAATGTGATTATATAAATGCAAATAATAAAATCTTAAGAATGTAGTTTTATACTGCGAAAGTATAATAATTAATCTTTAAAGAGATGATAAATCAATCTAAATTAATAAAACAATCAATATTTATCTCTCTGATAATAAGCGTTGCAAATATAAATATTATTTTATTTTTTTTTATTCTTTTTCATTACTGACCAGCCAAATCGTCCAATATGCTTTCCTGTTTCATAATAATTGCCGTGAGAATAAACCAAAAGATTGGCCTTATTTAGTTCAAAGGCTTGAGTCTTAGGATTAATATATTTGTCATCAGCTTGTACATTTACTACATCTGCAATAAACATATCATGAGAACCTAATGGTATAATTTCTCTTACCTTGCATTCTATGCATAAAGGAGATTCTTCTATTGTGGGACAATTGACGACAGAAGCTTTACCGGGAGTAAGTTTTAAATGTTCAAATTTATTATATTCTTTTCCCGAGCGAACTCCTGCCCAGTCAGTGGCAAAAGCAAGTTCTTTAGTCGTAATATTAATGACAAACTCACCATTCTTTTTAATTACTGGATATGAATGACGTTCGGGACGAACCGATATATAACAAACGGGAGGGTTGGTACAAACGGTGCCAACCCAACTTAATGTGATAATATTATATTCCTCGGGAGTAGAACCACAACTAACCATTACAGCCGGTAAAGGATAAATCATTGTGCCTGGCTTCCAATTTTGTTTCATTTATATATATTTATTATTAACACTAATGTATAAATAAATGCGCCATTTATATACCCTTTGTTGGGTATCTCAACTTTAGGTAAGTTATGGCGTTACTTTTATTAATAATGTCTGTTTTGCAATTAAATCAAAAAATAAGTTATAAAATTTCTATTTCATCCTTAGTCATTACTCTTTCGCAGTAGTGGCATTTGATAACGATATTGTCTTTATTAAGCACTTTGAAAAGAGTTTTCATTGGTTCGTTGTTTGAAATACATTTAGGATTAGAACATTTAACTATTCCTCTAAGTTCCTCAGGAAGTTCAATTCTTTTTTTCTCTACAACTTTATAATCCTTAATGATGTTGATTTTGGCATTTGGGGCGATAACAGCAATCTTGTTAATTTCCTCTTCAAGGAAATTCTTGTCAGCTATTTTAATGATGCCTTTTTTCCCAAATTTTTTGCTCTCAAGATTATTGCCAATAGTGATATTATTTGAAAGCTTATCCAATTGAAGAAGACTAACAACCTTAAAAAGAGCATTAGAGGGTATGTGGTCAATTACCGTCCCGTTTTCAAGAGCTGCAACTTCAAGTTCTTTTTTACCGTTTTCCATAATCTTATATTATTGTTGTTTTTTTGTTGAAATACCAAGCATTTTGCAAATAATAGCCTGACGGGCAAATAGTCCGTTTTTTGCTTGTTGAAAATAATATGCCTTTGGATTTTCGTCTACATCATAAGCAATCTCGTTAACACGAGGAAGTGGATGAAGTATTTTTACATTAGGTTTTGAATTTTCAAGCATGCTGTTATGAAGAGTATAAACATTTTTTACTTTTTCATATTCTATCAAATCAGTAAATCTTTCCCTTTGAACCCTTGTCATATAGATGATGTCTGCAAGGTTAATGACATCGTCAGTAAATTCCCTATATTCAATATATTTGATATTGTTTTTATCGCAAAAGACTTTATACTCTTCAGGCATTTCAAGCTCTTTTGGGGCAACAAAATGAAAGGTCGGATTAAAAAGAGAAAGCGCCTGCAAAAGAGAGTGTACTGTTCTTCCATATTTAAGGTCTCCAACCATTACAATGTTTATATTTTCCAATGTGCCTTGAGTTTTCCAAATAGAGTACAGATCAAGCATCGTTTGAGAAGGATGTTGGTTGGAACCGTCGCCGGCATTTACAATAGGCACAGAAGAAACTTCAGACGCATATCTTGCTGCTCCCTCGAGATAATGACGCATCACAATAAGGTCAGCGTAATTACTTACCATTTTAATTGTGTCTTTCAATGTCTCACCTTTTGATGAACTTGTTGTAGAGGCATCAGAGAAACCAATAACTTTCCCTCCGAGACGATTAACTGCCGTTTCAAAGCTAAGTCTGGTTCTTGTAGATGGCTCAAAAAACAATGTCGCAACAATCTTTCCATTAAGAATTGTTTGATTGGGATTCTCTTCAAAATACTTTACATCTTCCAAAAGATTTAAAATGTCCTCTTTGGAAAGATCAGTAATTGATACAAAACAGTTTTTGTCCATAAATAATATTTCTTGTAGGTTATTAATGCGATGTATATATAAAAATAAAACCAATCCGGTAATTATCACCGAGTTGGTTTTATTAAAATAGTAATATTATTAAAAATAAATTGGCTTTTCTTCAAATGATTGAAGAATAAATGTTTAATATGCTCAATATCTCTTCTCATATTCTGCAAATTTAAGAAAAAAAGCAAATACAGTGATTTTAATTCTTAATTTTTACTCATACTCACATCTATTTGTAAATAGGTACGAATTAAAAATATTATCTTTGACCAATTAATCGCTCTAAGATAGCTATGGATAATAAAAAATCAAATATTTTAAAACGTATTGTTCTTTTTTGTTGGATACTTTTTTTTGCCGGAGTAATCTCTGTGATTGCTTTGTTTGCATTGATAGCAAATGGCAAAATTGGGTATATGCCTCCAATTGAAGAACTGGAAAGTCCTAAAAGCAAATATGCTTCTGTTGTCTTTTCTTCTGATAATGTCGAATTGGGTCGCTTTACTCAAGCAAAAGAAAACAGGGTGTTTGTAAAATATAATCAACTTTCTCCTAATCTTGTAAAAGCACTTATTGCTACAGAGGATGCCCGTTTTAGTGACCATTCCGGAATAGATGTTAAAGCTGTGTTTCGTGCAGTTTTTAAAACAGTGTTAATGGGTCAGAAAAATTCCGGAGGAGGAAGTACCATCACTCAACAGCTTGCCAAGTTGTTGTATTCTCCAAGTGCAGATAATATTATAGAAAGAGCTTTTCAAAAGCCTATAGAATGGGTAATTGCCGTTAATTTGGAACGCCTTTATACTAAGGAGGAGATTATTAATATGTATTTTAACAAGTTCGACTTTAATCACAATGCTGTTGGTATAAAGTCGGCTGCAAAAGTCTACTTTGGAAAAACTCCTTCTGAACTCTCTGTTGAAGAGGCTGCCACGTTAGTTGGTATGTGTAAGAATCCATCTCTTTACAATCCTCTTAGCCGTAATAAACTGACCACTTCAAGAAGAAATGTTGTAATTGAACAAATGGTAAAGGCTAATTATTTAACCAAGGCAGAGGGTGATTCTCTTAAAAGCATTCCTTTGACTTTGTCTTACCATAAAGCAGACCATAAAGAGGGACTTGCTCCATATTTTCGTGAATATCTTCGTTCTGTTTTAAGAGCTAAAAAACCAGTAAAAAAGAACTATGCATCTTGGCAATCTCAGAAATTCTCTGAAGATTCTCTTGCCTGGGAAACAAATCCATTGTTCGGTTGGTGCAATAAAAATCTTAAACCGGATGGTACTCCTTATGATCTGACAGCAGACGGACTTAAAATCTACACAACTATAGATTCAAGAATGCAGGCGTATGCTGAAGAGGCTTTGACAGATCATTTAAGCAAAAAGCTTCAGCCGGCTTTCTTTAAAGAGAAAAAAGGACGCTCTTATGCTCCTTTTGCAAAAGCTTTGTCAACGGAAGAAGTTGAGGCGAGCATGAAACGTACCATGCGTCAGAGTGAACGTTATATTAAAATGAAAAAAGGCGGAGCAAAAGACGCCGAAATTTTAAAGGCTTTTAACACTCCTATTGATATGCAAGTGTTTACTTGGAGTGGAATGAAGGATACCATTATGAGCCCTATGGATTCCATACGTTATCAAAAATATTTCCTTCGTGCCGGCTTTATGTCAATGGATCCTATTAATGGTCATGTGAAAGCGTATGTTGGTGGTCCTGATATTAGTAGTTTTCAATACGATATGGTTACTTCTGGACGTCGACAGGTTGGCTCTACTATCAAACCTTTTCTTTATACTCTTGCAATGGAGGAGGGTAGAACTCCTTGTGATTTAGAATCAAACACTCAGCCAAGTCTTGTAGATGAAAATGGAACACCTTGGATTCCAAGGAATTCTTCTAAAGCAAGAGTCGGTGAAATGGTTACTCTTCGCTGGGCTCTTGCCAACTCAAATAACTGGATTTCTGCAAGGATTATGGATAAACTTTCTCCTTATGCTTTTGTAAGACTTCTTCATTCATTTGGAATTAGAAATCATATTGATCCTGTGATTTCTCTTTGTCTTGGACCTTCTGAGGTCTCTGTTGAGGAGATGGTAACCGGTTATACCGCTTTTGCTAATAAAGGTCTGAGAGTTGATCCTCTATATGTTACAAGAATTGAGGATAATAACGGAAATATTATTGCTAATTTTACACCTTCTATGCAAGAAGTGTTTAGTGAGTCAACATATAATAAGATTCTTCCTATGCTTAGAGATGTTATCGATGTTGGAACCGGTGGCCGTATTAGACGTGTTTACGGTATAACAGCTCCTATGGGTGGTAAAACAGGAACTACAAATAACAATTCGGATGGTTGGTTCATGGGATTTACTCCTTCTTTAGTTTCCGGCGTTTGGGTTGGCGGCGAAGAACGTGCCATTAGATTTGATAATATGGCAGAGGGACAAGGTGCAAGTATGGCGCTTCCTATTTATGGAGAATATATGAAAAAGGTTTATGCTGATAAAACTCTTCCATATAGTCAAACTGAACAATTTGAACTCGATGAGGCTTTTGACCCTTGTCAGGGTATTGCAAATACTATAAATGAGAATCATGTTATTCCTGAAGATGAAGAAATGAACGGCATATTCGAATAAATAATATTTTCAAATAAGGAAAAGGCATAAAGATTAAAAACTTTATGTCTTTTTCTTATTTAATAGTCAAGCAACCTTTCTTTAAAAGAAATTAAACTAATTTTGGCAAAATGAATTCTTGGAATAATATATAATCATTTTCAATACTGTATTTTTTATTAATTTTTTTATTGAATCAATAATTAATTAATTTTTAGTGCTATGAAGAATATTATAATCACATTGTGTTTCTTCTTTTCTTTTATCTCTATCTCTTTTTCTCAGAAAAATAATATAGTTGTTGTTCAAATTTCTGACCCCCAATTTGGATTTATTGAAGATAATAAAAGCTTTGAACCTGAAGAAAAACTCCTATCTCAGGCATTAAAGAAAATTAATTTTATTGCTCCTGACTTTCTTGTTGTTACCGGTGATTTTATTCATGATCCTGAGAGTGCTGAGCAGACTGAGGCTTTTAAGAAAGTTATGAGAACACTTGATAAAAATATACCTCTTTATTATACTCCTGGTAACCATGACCTAAACAATAGTCCCACTATTGAAAGTCTGGCACGCTATCAAGAAAGATATTCAAAACCTCTTTATTCATCTATAGTTAAAAATGGAGTAAGGTTTATATTTATGAATTCTGTTATTATTAAAGCTGAATATGCTCAGGATATGGAGCAGGAACAGATTAAGTGGCTTGAATCTTTAATTAAAGATACTGCGCTTCCTACAGTTGTATTTCTTCACCATCCTTTTTTCCTGAATGATTTTGATGAGGAAAATAATTACTCTACAATAGATAAAGAAAAAAGAGCTAAGTATTGGGAACTGTTTAAGAGACTAAATGTGAAAAATGTATTTGCAGGTCATTTACATAATGAATCTGCTGCTGAATATCAGGGTATATCAATGATTACAACTTCCGCTTTGGGTCGTCCTCTTGGTAAAACTCCCTCCGGCTTGAGGATTATTAAAATATCAAATGAGAAGAATAATATTTCTGTTACTTCAAATTACTATGAGATAAAAGATATTCCTCTTCAATAGTTTAATTAATCGGGTATACAACATTAGTAATTAGAGTTCTGTAGTAGGCTGTACGTTCCTCTTTTGCCTTTGCTTTTGGATGGGATGCATAATATAATATCTTGTTAAAGTCCATCCCTCCTATAGCAGTGCCAAATCCATCGTTAGGATTTGAAATATCTTTGTTTAATGAAAGAGGCTGCCGGTTTATTATTGTGAACAAGCTTCCATCAGAGGTTTTAAATATGTAAACCTGAGAATTTGAGTTGTAAATATTTAATGGAACTCGAGTAAATCCATTTATTGTCATCCCCTTATTAACCATTGGCTTAAGTTCATTGAATTTTGTTTCAATAGCCATTTTGGTTATAAAATTATTATCCTTAAAATCATTGAGCTCGGGATTAATATATTTTATATCTAAAAGATCTTTTGAAATAACAGGCTTTAATGTATTTATTTCCTGAGCTATAACGTTTGCGCCAATGCTTGCAAAAATCAAAAATAAAATAATATTTCTCATAGCTTTTAAAGTATTACTAAATTATTATATTTAGAGACTTCATACAAAGTGGTTTACAAATAAAAACAAAAAAATGCAGTATTTTATAAGATTATCAGATATATGTTGCATTTTTTTGTTAAATAATATCATTTTTAACCATGGATGCTAAAATAGGAAGTGTCTTTTTATAAGCTGAGCTTTTTAGGTAATTATCAATAAAATCAGAATGAGACTTATTGTGAAGATCAGTCCCTATATAATCAAGATATCCCTTTTCAAGAAGCCACTTAGCAGTTTTTTGAATCTCTTTGCCATATCCACCGGCTATTGACATAATATTTATTTGAAATTCACATTCAATATTATGAAGCTCGGTGTACATGTTCTTATTATTAATATAATAGCCATATCTCTCAGGATGGGCAAGAATCGGTTTAAAACCTTTAAGTTTAAGATCAAAAATTATCTCTTTCAAATTCCAAAGAGGTTGAATAAAGGAATTCTCTATCAAAATATAATTATCCTTTAAAGCAACGAGTTTCTTCTGCTCCATAAGTTTTATAAATCCCTCATCAAGCCTGTATTCAAAAGAGTGAGTAAGATTAACATCAATACTATTTTTTTCTATCTCTTTTTTAAGAGCATCAAAGTGTGGCTTTATTGAATCAGGAGTATTTTCAAATGAAATATCTGTTCTATGAGGAGTGGCAATAATATTATAAATGCCCCATTCTCTTAGCTTTTTTACAAGAAAGATCGATGATTCAAGATTTTTTGAACCATCATCAACCCCGGGAATAATATGTGAATGTATATCTGTATTAAAAGGAAGTTGAAAGGCTTCAGTTTCCTTTTTACTAAAGAAAAAATCAAAAATCTTCATTTGGATATAATCTATTTTTAACGCCAAGGTACAAATGCGCCATTTATATACCTTTTGTTTGGTATTTCATCTTTTAGTGAGTTATGGCGATTTCATTAACGATGATCGTACATATTTTTATAATAGTTTTGATAATCATCGCCTGTTACAGCTTCAACCCAATCTTGATTTTGCAGGTACCATTCAATTGTTTTTACTATTCCTACTTCAAACGATGTCTCAGGATACCATCCAAGCTCTTTTGTTATGAAAGATGGATCGATAGCATATCTTTTATCATGGCCAAGCCTGTCGGCAACGTAAGTTATTAGAGACTCATTTATCCAATCAGTGCTTATCTCGCCGTTTTCCGAAATAATCCTTTTCTTAAGTACATTTCTATACTCAGGCTTCTCGTCCATAAGTCTTTTAATAGTAGAAATTGTCAACTTTACAATATCAATGTTGGTCTTCTCATTATGACCGCCTACATTATATACATTGCCGGCTTTGCCATTTCTAACAACTAAATCAATTGCTTTGCAGTGATCTTCAACATAAAGCCAGTCTCTTACATTTAAGCCATCACCATATACCGGAAGAGATTTCCCCTCAAGAATATTCCTTATTATAAGAGGTATAAGTTTTTCAGGGAAATGATATGGACCATAATTGTTGGAACATCTTGTAATTGAAACAGGCATTTTGTAAGTATCACCATAAGCTTTTACGAACATGTCGGCACTCGCTTTTGAAGCGCTGTAAGGGGAGCGAGGATCAAGAGGCGTAGTTTCTGTAAAAAAACCCTCAGTTCCAAGACTTCCATAAACTTCGTCAGTTGAAACCTGATGAAACCTTACGCCTTGTTTCCAAATAGGATAACCACTTTCATCTTTTCCACCGGACCAATGCTTCCTTGCTGCATCCAAAAGATTCTGTGTTCCTAAAATATTTGTTTCAAGAAATAACTGAGGATTTTCTATGCTTCTGTCAACATGACTTTCTGCGGCAAAATTTACAACGTAATTAATATTTGAACTATCAAACAGTTCGTTTACGAGATTTTTGTCGCAAATATTTCCTTTAACAAAAATACATCTGTCATTGTCTATATCTTTTGCAATAGTGCCAAAATAGCCTGCATATGTAAGTGCATCCAAAACAATAATTCTGATGTTATCATACTTTTTAAGCATGTATTTTATGAAGTTTGCCCCGATAAAGCCGGCAGCTCCAGTAACTAAATATGTCTTTTGGTTCATTTGCAAAGTTCTATTATATATTTACCATATTCTGTCTTTTCAAGATTACTGCCAAGAGCGAGAAGCTCTTTTGTATTAATCCAACCGTTTCTCCAGGCAATCTCCTCTATACAGGCAACATAAAAACCTTGTCTGTTTTGAATAGTTGCTACAAAGTTTGAAGCCTCCAATAAAGAGTCGCAATTCCCGGTATCCAGCCAAGCAAACCCTCGTCCAAAAAGCTCAACTTTTAAAGTTTCTTCCTCAAGATACAGCTTGTTTAAATCTGTAATTTCAAGTTCTCCTCTCTTGGAAGGCTTAATGCTTTTAGCCTTTTCAACAACAGTATTGTCATAAAAATATAAACCGGGAACAGCATAATTTGATTTTGGTTCCTCAGGCTTCTCTTCAAGTCCTATAACATTATTATTATCATCAAATTCAACAACACCATAAGCAGTTGGATTCTTTACGTAATATCCAAAAATTGTTGCGCCTTTTTCTATTGAGGCTGCATTATTAAGCATTGCCGAAAAACCTTGCCCATAAAACATATTATCACCAAGAATAAGAGCGGCAGAATCTCCATCAAGAAATTTCTCTCCCAAAACGAAAGCCTCGGCAAGCCCATTTGGATGTTCTTGAATGATATATTCAAATCTCATGCCAAGTAAAGAACCGTCACGAAGCAACTCTTCAAACATTGGCAAATCTCTTGGTGTGGAGATAATAAGCACCTCTTTTATACCTGCAAGCATTAAAGTAGACAACGGATAATATATCATCGGCTTGTCATAAACAGGCATTATTTGCTTTGAAATAGCTTTTGATAAAGGATAAAGCCTTGTTGCACTTCCTCCCGCAAGAATAATTCCTTTCATTTATATAGAATTTAATTTTTTAACACTAATGTACAAATACGCCATTTATATACTTTTTGTCTTGTCTCCAATCTTTAAATGGTTTTTTGCAATTTAACTTTTTGTATTGATCTCTTTTGTGTTTGTTTTTTTGTTTTTAAAGCTAATGTAGTTATATGCAAATATAACATATTTTATTCAGCCTTTTTATATCATTTGCTAACTCATTGTTAATATCGATATTTGTAGGAAAAACATAATGATGATAAATATTCTATTAGGTTATTTGTGGGTGCAGCTGTTTATTTATGCCTGATTCTTAAAGAACAATTAAGTTTAATACTTTATAAAAAAGTTAGCATCAAACAAATAATCGATTGATGCTAACTTTATCTTACATTAAGTATTAATATTCTAATATCCTTGCAAATTTATTTCAGCAAGAGCGCAGCGAGCCCCACTTGATTTTCCAAGTTCTGGGTTAGCATATTCGAATGCATCGGTTATTACAAATTTGAAATATCTGGCTTCAGTCATTTTTATGTCAAATTCCATCTCTCTCTCTGTGACTTCATCGGGACGAGAAAACTCAATTATCTTTTTCCAATCTTTTTTGTCAAGACTGACCTCAATGTACCCACTTTTGATATTCCCTAAATTAGAATCTGCAGGCATTGTGAATGAAATATTATATATTTTATCTCTTTCACCAAGGTCTATTACTGCAAAATAAGGGAATGGATCAGGGGTAACCCATTTAGTTTTCCAATATGTGTTGTTTTTTCCGTCAAAAATATTTTTTCCTTGATCAGTAGCTGTACTGTGTTCGATTTCATCCGATATCTCACAACTTACAGTATCAATAACCCAACCGGTTTTGGCAATTGTTGGTGCTAAGATATTAACCGGATATATTGTAGTTTCAGCATCGGGGTTGATCTTATATTTAGAAACTGACTTTAATTTTAAAGGAATAGCATATCTTCCGAATTTAAAGTTGTTTTCATCAACTTTAAACGCTGCTTCTTTCAATGTGATTTTTAAATATTCGGAGATAAAGTCTTTCCTTAAGAAACAGCTTGATTGATCTATTTCATAAGCATTGTTTGGAATCATTTTTAAATTAGTATTATGATCTTGATTATACTTGTTTAAAACTGATTCGTCAACTAACACTTGATATGAAATACCGATCTCGTTAGGATAGTTTACACCAACCTTGGGAAATATAAGTTGTATGTCATCATTGTCTGTTGTAATACTGAAATCTGCCCCTGTTGAATAAATTAAAGGAACATCAAACCCAATGTATGGTTCTGTTACAGATGGACAAATCAAAATGTTACTTTTAGCTGAATCAGCTAAAGCTACAGAGCTGTTTTTTACGTCAATTTTACAAGGAAGAACATATTTCGTTTGATCTATATTGTTTAGATTTAATGAATTAATGGCATCAGAATTGAAGTCGATAGAGAAGAATTTTCTATAATCTTTCTTATCCCAAGCCAATTCACTATCATCTAAAGAATAACAATTTTTGGGAAGTATCTTGTAAGAAGTGCCATTTTTTTTGTTATACTCTTTTAAAATTGATTCATCGACTGAAAGCACTACGATAGCACTATTGGAGCCTTTTCCACTTTTTATTACAGGAAGATTATAACTATAAACTCCCCAATTAAAAACATCAACATTTGTTAAACCTGATTTTGCCAAATATATTTGGTCATCAAGTATATCATTATCCAAATAATCACTGCATGAATAAGTGCATATTGATAATACAGATATTATAATTGCTTTAAATATATTTTTCATTTGTATATATCTTATTTTTAACACTAAGGTACAAATGCACCATTTATATACATATTTATTAAGTATCTTATCTATTTACAGGTAAGGATGACTTCATTTGTATTTGAAATTGTTAATTTACCAACCATAGTTTTGAGTCATATTTTGCATTTCGTTTAACTGAGCTTGAGGAATAGGAAAAAGTAGATTCTTTTTCAAAAATTCTCTTCCTCCACCAGCCCAAAGGCTTGTAGTTCTTTGCCAAGAATCTTCGAAGTTCTTTGCTGAAAGATTTCTTGTTACAACTTTTTCATTGATAACATCTTCTGCTATGAGCCATCTTCTTATGTCATTAAATCGAACATCTTCAAATGCCATTTCTACCATCCTTTCTTTTTGAATAAGAGTTCTTAGCAAATCCTTATTTCCAATAACTTCCGGATAAGCCTCTTCAATTTTATTAAGACCTACTCTTTGTCTTATTAGATTTAAATATTTTAGAGCTTCGTTTTCATCTCTTGTTGGCTTTTCATTGCAAGCCTCAGCATAATTCAGATATATTTCAGCAAGACGAAATACAGGAAAAACAAGTGAACCCCAATTGCCTTGATTTGTATTTAAAGAAGGATCTGTTGAACGTCTCCACATATAACCTGATTTAACGCAATCTCCACTTCCTATATAAGTTGATGTTCCTCCATTAAAAAATGTAACTATTCCTTTTTTCATAGATGGATTGTACCAAGGGAATCCATTTGCAAGGATGGATGCATAAAAACGAGCATCTCTACCAACACAGCTATTGTTAACTTTTGTCAATAGGAAAGTATCCAATGGATGTTTGTAGTTCTCTGTAAATCCAGTTTCATCATAACCTGATTTTGAATCAATAATAGGTGTCAAGTCATCATTATACCCTAATATAGGGAAACGCCCTGATTTACTCATTGGATAACCATCAACTAATCTAACAGATGGGCAGTAACCACCATATCCGGTTTTGCAAAAACGAGGAGGGTTACATCTAACAAGAACAGACATTCCATCTTTATGCCATTGACCCCAAATCGTTTCTTTGTTCCATTTCTCAAGGGTAACCATTTGATATGATTTTATTGCTCTTTTAAAAGGATCTTTTTCAGATGTGTTTTGACATAATTCATATAAATTCATGTCTATTACTGCCTTTGCGGCATCTGCTGCCTTCTGCCATTTTTGTGGGTCATTAGTAATTGGGAATAGGTTGTCTCCATTAAGGTCCTTTATATCCTTATATAAAGGGTAACCATTAAATAAAGGACTTGCCATATATAAAAGGAATCTTGATTTAGCCGCTAAAACTGTCCCCTTTGTAATTCTCCCATAACGTTGTATATCTTCTATTTCCTTTGGAAGTATTTCAGCGGCTTTGTCATATTCTGCAACGATAAAATTGATATTCTCATCCAATGGCATACGATCAATTGTCTCGGCTTTTATAGTAATATCGGGCTTATTATCTCCCCAAACATATACAGGACCATATCTCTCGATAAGAATAGTATAATAGAAAGCTCTAAGGAAACGTGCTTCCGCTTTCATTACAGTTTTTTCGCTTATTGACAATTCTTGGTTTTTATCAACGTTATCCATAAATATGGTAGCTTGATTTATAGCTTTATACATATTTTCCCATATTCCTATAGATGTAGTGTTTGGAGTCCAACTACCTTTCATGAATGTGTTATATGCTAATCCTCCCATCCAAGAAAAAAGTCCTTCATCACTCATTGGAACATAGCTGCCGTAAGTCCCATATACCCAGTCATAATAATCTGGTAAATATCCATATACCTGAGCTAAATATTGTTCTGTTGTATTTCTTTTAGCAAAAACTTCAGCTTGAGTTATTTGGTTGTTAAGCTCAACATCAAGAAAATCTTCACAACTAATTAATATTAGTGATAAAGAAAAAGATAAAATTATATTTATTAATTTTTTCATATTAATAAGCATTAAAAATTAACATTTACACCAGCAGAAACTGTTCTCATTTGAGGATAAGCAGAGCCGCTGCCTGTACTTAGTTCAGGATCCCACATTTTGAATTTGCTGAAAGTTAATAGATTCACTCCTTGGATATATATTCTTACTCTTGCTAACCCAATGTCTGATAGCAATCTTTTAGGAATTGAATATCCTATTTCTGCATTTTTTAATCGTATGTAATCCATATTCCTCCACCAATAAGAAGACTGTACTGTATTATTATTAGCATCAGATAAAGAAAATCTTGGAAATTCAGCATCAACATCAGGATTATTTAATGACCATCTATTATTGATAGCCTCTTTATATAAGTTACCATACATTTGTATATTTGAACTTGAACCCATTAGCTGAGAACCACTAATCATTCTTCCTACTCTGCCGGCACCTTGGAAAAATATGGATATATCGAAGTCTTTCCATCTTGAGCTGGCTCCAAATCCATAATTTATTTCCGGAGTTGTAGTACATCCCATAGGAATTCTATCGTTCGAATCAATAATTCCGTTACCATCAATATCCCTATATTTAATATCTCCAGGACGTACAGACCCAAATGTTTGTTTAGGACTATTTTCAATATCATCCCAAGATGCAAATAACCCTTCACTTACTAATCCTCTATGTTGCCCATATGGAAAGCCTACATCATTAAGATATTTGTACATTTGAGACGGTTTATCATCATATTCAACTCTATTTCTATTGTATGTTAAATTACCGCGAAGTGATAAATAAATATCTTTATTTATTTGATTTTCATATTCAGCACTCATATCCACACCCTTGTTGTTCATCTTTCCAAGATTGACATACTGTGCCACATTAATACCAACTACAGATGGGACACTTTGTTGCAAGATATAAATGCCATCTCTTTTTTCACTAAAATAATCTGCGCTTATTTTAAAATGATTTAATAAACCTAACTCAAATCCAATATCAGATTTCTTTGCAGTTTCCCAAGATACATCCGGATTACCTGGATTACCTGTAGCAATACCTGTTATTGTATTTGCATTATCTTTTCCATAAGTATAAGAACCGGTATAAGTCATTTCAGAATTGTAAGCGAATCTTCTGTTACCTCCAATTTGGTCATTTCCGATTTCACCATAAGAGCCTTTAATTTTTAATAAATTTATTGTTTCAACAAAAGGCTGCCAAAACTCTTCATTGCTTATAATATATCCCACTGCCACAGAAGGGAAAAAACCGAATCTTTTACCAGGAGCAAAATTTTCAGAACCATTGTACCCAAAGTTTAGCTCGGTAAAATATGTGTCTTTAAATGAATATGCGACACGACCTGCAAAACCTATATTTCTATTTGGAAATGCTGCTATAAAATTGCTCGGGAAATTATCTGTATATTCTCTCATATTGAATAATGCCAAAGCATTAACTCTATGTTGTTCGGAAAATATTTTCTCATAAGTAAGAGAAGTTTCAAAATTCCAAACTCTTGAGCCTCTATTTGATCTGGCTAATGATAAGAAGTCGTTACCATCTCTGTTTTGATGTAAAATCAGATTGCCGTCTTTATCTCTGCCTAATGCTTCATAGGTGGCAGGTGTTTTACGCCTGTCCAAAGTAGATTCACTTCTTGCATCCCAAGAGAATTTTGCATTTCCTTTCAATCCATCGAGCAAAAATTTAAAATCTTGAGTTAAGCTGATTAATGACTGTGAGTTATTCCAAAAATCCCAAGAGTAACCTGTATAGTTTAATTGAAGATATGGATTAATACCTACAGTCGGTCTTGATAGAGATCCGTCAGAGAAAATAGGTGTGACAGCTACAGGAGGAACTACTAATGTGTTTGAAAAGACATCCTCCATGGCAACTCCTAAACGGTTTTTTGTTTCATATTGATTTGATAAAGATAATGCCAACTGAGTATATTCAGTAATATCCACATCAATATTTGCACGGAAATTAAATTTTTTATAACCTACCTGAGGATCATACATTTTGTTGTCAACAGGCTTGAATATACCATTCTCAGAATAATAAGAACCTGCTACATAATATCTGATGTTTTTATTACCGCCAGATACATTAATGTTTGCTCTCATATTATTTGAGTTGTTTTTAAATGTCTGATCCCACCAGTCAACATTTGGATATAAATCCGGATCAGAGTAGTTGAAATATTTTTGCATAGTGGAAGGCTGGTAAACAATGTTGCCGTTACCTTCCAAATTGATTTCATTGTAATAGTCTATCCAATCTTCGGCATTTGCCATCTTTGGTATTTTTGTCGGTTGAGCTACTCCGTATTCAACTCTTACATTTACAGACGGTTTGGACTCTTTACCTCTTTTTGTAGTTATTAAAACAATGCCATTTGCACCTCTTACTCCATAAAGAGCTGTTGCTGTCGCATCCTTTAATATAGAAAATGATGCTATATCTTCAGGGTCAACTAAGTCCAAGGCTCTCTCTACTCCATCTACAAGAATTAAAGGTCGGTTGTTAGCCCCAAAAGAACTTATACCTCTAATCCAAAAATCAGACCCTGCACCAGGCTCTCCTGATCTTTGGATGGCTACAATTCCAGCTAATTGACCTGCAAGAGAGGTGCTTAATCGAGCTACCGGTACCTTTAGATTCTCTGATGAAATAGTTGTTATAGCTCCAATTACACTCGCCTTTTTTTGTTTGCCATAAGCTACTATCGTTACTTCATCAAGTTCATCTGTTTTTTCTTTCATTTTGACAACAATACTATTGTCATTCCCTATCTTAATCTCTTGCGTTACCATTCCGAGATAAGATATTATTAATATGTCATCTTTTGAAACGTTAATATTAAATGATCCATCAATATCTGTTGTTACACCACGAGTACTGTTCTTTACCATAACAGTCGCTCCTGGAAGAGATTGTGATTTGTCATCCAGTACTTTCCCTTTTATTACTAATTGATTTTGCTCAATAGAGTAATAGTCTGAGTTATTATCCGCATTATAGTCTTCGCCATTATTTGCCGGTATAGAATTGTTTGACGGCTTATCTAACGAATAAACTTGTTGGCTTCCATTAATACAAAGACAGGCTATTATCAATGTATAATATAGATTAGATTTTTTTTTCATTTGTATATAACTTATTTTTTAACTCTAAGGTACAAATGCACCATTTATATATCTTTTGTCAGGTATCTCAGCTTTGAATGAGTTATGGCGGTTTCATTTGTATATAACTTATTTTTTAACACCAATGTACAAATGCGTCATTTACATACCTTTTGTCGGGTATCCTATCTTTAGGTGAGTTATGGCGGTTTCATTTGTATATTCTATTTTTAACATTATAAATACACCATTTATATATTTTTGTTTGGTATCTCATTTTTAGTTGAGTTATGGCGATTTTGTTAATGTCATAATTACATAATATTAGTAAGTCATAAAGTTGATTTTTTGAATTATAATACTATTAGGGAAAGTGTTTCATAGGCATAATTTGTTTCGTAAATATTTAATTTGAGTTATATGGAAATTTTATTACTAAAAGGAAATTATTTTATCCACTATCTTTAAAAATAATTTAGTCTTACTTGATCTAAATATTTCTATTATAAAAATAAATGTGAAATTTATTAATATATGGTTGTAGTGTTGTGTTTTGATATTTGTAATTAAAAATAAAATAGTGTTAAAGATGTTACTAATTCATTACCCAAAAATAGATAATAATTATATATAAATATCAAATAAATGTAAATGAAATGAAAATTTAATATATATATGTAGTTTCGCTTTTTTGAATTCAAATCAATTATATATTATTGTAATATTAAAGTATATCTGTCTTATATTTTTAGAACTTGTAATTGAATATTGTTTTAAATTAATTCCATATATTTGAATCATCCTTATAAATACTTCGATATTCAACTTATAGAACTTAAATCCCATTCAAAAGATTATTAATTAATTATTAAATTTTTACAGAAAATATCATGAAGGGAATTATTTTCAAAAAGTACAGATGTGCGTTTAAAACTAAGAGTTTCAGCTCGAAAATCGTAAAATCATTTTTTTTGGTATTAATTACTGTTCCTTTATTATCTATTGTTTCATGCAGCAGTTCTGAAGATGAACCTAAAAATCCGATTAATGAGGAGACCAGCAAACCATATTCAGTAACGGTTTATGAAACAAACAAGAATTTGCCGGCTCCCGGCAAATTAATATCGGAATTTTCTGACTCTCCAAATAATTATGATATTAGTAAGGCGATAGATGGAAATAAAAATTCAGATTTTGTCACTGAAAAAAATGAATTTTACATTCAATTTAATGCTGACTACAATGTAATTGTTACAGACTATTCATTTACATCTTCAATTAAAAGTCCAACCAAAGATCCTAAATCTTGGGATTTTTTTGGTTCGAATGATAATTCTAAATGGAATTTAATAGATTCAAGAGAGAACCAAGTTTTTGATTCAAGAAGTCAGACTAAACAATATACATTTGTTAATGATAAAGAATATAAATATTATAAATTCCAAATAAATGGCAACAATGGTGGTAAAGGGGTTCAAATAGCTGAATTAAGAATTAATGGTTATCCCTCCAGTGTCGATGATATTATAAGCAAATATGCTGAGGGTTATTCCGACAGTAGTTCAACTCCTATGGGAAACCATTATGCAAATAAGCACCAAACGACAGATGAAGATGTTGCTTGGCTTATAAATCCTGATAATGAACCGGAGACCCCTTCTCATGTGTCTCATCTTAAGTGGCAGGAAAAGAAAATCGTTTTATATCCTTTTGGAGAACCTCTTCCCGCAGATGTTAATCAACACAGCATAGGCGATTGTTCTGCCTTGGCTGTTTTTGCATCTATGGCTTATGTCTATCCGGAATTTGTTAAATCATTAATAACAGACAATGGCAATAACAGCTACACTGTCTCTATGTTTGACCCGCAGGGCAAGGAGGTTAAAGTAGCAGTTTCTTCAAAGGTCTTGGTCGATGACAATGGAACAATACAAGCCGTTTCGGGTAAAAACAATGTTGCCACATGGGCTACTGTTTTAGAAAAGGCTATTATAAAATGGAATTGCATTTATAAAGTAAACACAGATATAGGAGGTATAGGAAGTGAACATGTAGCTCCCTTATTTACGGGAGACGGCAATAGTTTCGCTTTCTATCCAGGCAAGTTATCGGCTTATCAGATGGCTCGTGTTGTTAAAGTCTCTTTAATTAATGGGAAAATCATGGTAGGCGGTTTTAATAAAGGCGGACTAAATGCCGACGGAGGTCAGACCGTTACAGGACATGCTTTTACCCTTATGCATTCCAAGAATTCTTCAGCTTTATTTACTATGAGAAATCCATGGGGAGGCGAAAAAGATGGTATTTTAAATATTCTAAATGATGGCACTATTCAGCCAACAATCGATTTAAGAATCATAAACCCGGGAAAAGCTTCAGAATTTGGTTCAGGTATTTTGGTCCCATATAATCCTCCAAGTTTTTCTGCTGCTCAAAATAAAGTGAGAATCACATCTAATCTATAGATAATTTATTCGGTATTAAATTGCACTGATTGAACGACTGCTTCATTTCAATTAGTGCAATTTTTTATTTATAAAATACTGATTTGTTAAAATATGATCAAGCTTATTTATTGCTGAACTATTAAATTGTAGTAATTTCGTAATTAATAAAGATTTACTATCATAAAGAATAACACACTATTTGAAAGTTGTCCGTTTCAGATTATCATACCTCTTTCTTAAAACAGCATTTTTGTTTTCATCCATGTCAAGTCTTAATAACAAATAATAATTGAAACAATTATAGCCTGTTATACTGAAAGTGTCGGCATCAGACTTTTATATTAAAATAAAACTAAAGAGATATATAAGTAGTTCTATTTTAAATAAAACAGTTATAAAGGATATGCACATTATGGATAACTCCTAATATTAAAATAGATATATATATTTAATCCTACAATTCCCTCTTTTTCATTCCTCTTTTTCTAAATTTTATCAATCATAAACTATTGTGCCAAATATATAAAGTAAAATCGATGATGAAAATTTGAAAATCGACGGTCAAAA
>JAUNSR010000069.1 GCA_030539115.1 Bacteroidales bacterium | reverse complement strand
ATAACTTCCCATTGTTTTGTTTTTTTGGGAGTCAACTTTTTTCAGTATAAGACATTTCTATAAAAAAACAAGATGATATTTGCAGCTTCACATATTTGACACAAGCATTTTTCAATGCCATGCAGAAAGCCGAGATTTTTAAACATCTGATTGTCACCCATATACAACATCATTAAATTTTTGATTTAAGATTTGAAAATTTTGACCGTCGAAAAAATTATTTTGACTGTCGAAAACTCGATTTTGACCGTCGAAAATTAAATTTTAATCACTCTTTTTACTTTTGATATTTGGCACAATATTTCAGGTTAGGCAAAAACAGAAATAATGAGGATGAAATTAAGATTTTTGTCAGGAACAATATAATTATGGATGTATATATTTATAAAATCAGGCAAATAAATGGTTGAAAACACAATACTAAAAAATCATAAAATGTAGAATCATTCATTTTCATTTCATTTAAGGAATTATCTTTGCACACAAGTTTAACAAAACAGGTATTTTGTAATCCTCATCGGAGGGCTTTAAAGAGCCGTATAAGGTGACTGGGTAAAACCATTCATCCTGTCCGGTTTTATTATTTTAATTTTTATGGAAAAAGAAGTATTTGATTTAGGCACGCAAAAGGTATCGACATTATTTAAAAGGATTTTTCTCCCTACGCTTTTTGGAATGATAAGTATGTCGGTAGTAACAGCAGCTGACGGAATTTTTATAGGTAACGGAGTTGGAAGTGACGGGATAGCAGCGGTAAATATATGCGTACCATTATTAATGATATTTACCGGATTCGGACTTATGTCGGGAGTGGGAAGTTCGGTAACAGCCTCAATATACATCTCTAAAAACAAGCTTAAGATAGCCCGCATAAATGTTTCACAATCAATGTTGTTTACAACTTTAATCACATTGGTTGCCTCGGCAGTGATATGCATTTTCCCGGAAAGCACAGGAAGACTGCTTGGTTCATCAGCCAAACTTATGCCTCTTGTAAAAGATTATTTAATATGGTTCATTCCATCGCTGGTGTTTCAAATGTGGATATCAATCGGGCTTTTTATAATAAGATTGGATGGCGCGCCTAAATTGGCAATGTGGTGCAGCGTAATTTCAGCTCTGTTAAACATGATTTTAGACTGGTTGTTTATCTTTCCCTTTGGCTGGGGTATTATGGGAGCCGCTTTTGCAACATCTATAAGCATATTTACCGGAGGTGTAATTGCGATTTATTACCTTGCAGTTAAAGCTAAATTCCTTAAGTTGACAATTCCGATAACAAACATGAGAAGCATAAAAAGGCTCCTTCTCAATGTATCAAATCAATTTAAAATTGGTTCATCGGCAATGCTCGGAGAATTTACTATGGCGGTGTTAATGTACGTCGGCAATCAAATATTCATGTTGTATATGGGTGAAGATGGGGTAAGTGCATTTGGAATTGCGTGCTATTATACACCTTTTGTATTCATGGTAGGAAATGCAATTGCTCAGTCGGCACAACCTATATTAAGCTATAATTATGGAATCGGCAAAAGCGCAAGAGTTTTGGAAACTCAAAAAATAGCACTTATTATAGGTTTAGTATGCGGCACCGTAACGACTCTAATTTTCACTTTTCTGCCCGAATATCTTGTAGGATTGTTTCTTCCGTCAACTTCTCATGTGTTTAAATTAGCGGTCCTTGGATTTCCATACTATGCATCGGGATTTATTTTCTTTATATGCAACTTATCGGTAATAGGATATTATCAAAGTTTGGAGAGAGTAATGCCGGCTACAATATTTGCGCTTTTCAGAGGTGTCATATTACTGATTCCATGCTTTATATTGCTTCCAAAAATTGTTGGTGAGACAGGAATATGGTTTGCAATGCCGATGTCAGAGATAATAAACTTCACTTTTATAATAAGCTTCTATCTTTATAAAAAAGGAAAATATAAAAGTAATATCATGTTTAAAGGTTTACATTAAACCATTAGATTAATAAACCATTTATATTCATGATAAAAACAAGAAACCACAACTCAGATTTAATTATAAAAAAATCATGAGTCGTGGTTTACATTATCTCTTGCAAAGTGAAACAAAGTCGCAATATTTGCAGTTTTTCTCATTCTTGGTTTGAGTAAATGGAATCTCTTTATTAAAAATTTCCTCCACACATTTTTCCAACTCTGCTTTAAACTCCTCTTCAAATTTCATATAGTCATCTACCGGACCGGGAATATATTTTACTTCATCATTTCTTTTAGGTTTATAAACAACACGAGTTTCATTGTCATCCTTAAAAAGAGCACGCATATAAAAGATATTAGGGGAAATAGATTTGGGTTTATACTTTTGATTATAGACCATCGAGTATAGATTAACCTGAAAAACATTTTTAGGCCTGTCTTTCTCCTCCTTATCAAACAATTGAGCAATTGAAGAAAACTCATTTAAACCTGAACCTGTCTTATAGTCAATAACTCTCACAACTCCATCCTTTTCATCCACTCTGTCTATCGAGCCTTTAATTTTCACATCTCTGTTGTCAGATATTTTCACAGTAGATTGAAATTTCACCTCAGAGCCGACATATAAAAACGGAGTATAAGAGATATCCTTCTTAAGAGTCTTGACTATATATTTTTTCATTATCTCACCTATAAGAAAATTAAAGCCTTTTAGTTCCTTTATTTCTTTTGTTTTGAAATAATGCTTGGCAAAAGCATAGTTTATCAGTTCAGAAAGATAATTTTTGTCCTTTAAAACATTCTTTAGAATATCAGCAGTTACTATCTGACCGACACACCTTTTATATATAGACTCCATAATTGAGTGATATATATTGCCAAAGGTATTTGTCTGCATCACTTCTGAAACTTCATCCTCCTCTTTAAGATCCTCAACATGTTGAAAATAAAACTGCATGGGGCAATTTAAATAAGAATTGATTGAGCTTGGAGAAAGGCTCCTATTTTCATCAAAGATGTAACGGTTTAATTTCTTCATTATGTATTCATTCTTCTCCACTTCAATAGATACAGGTTCCGGGAGATTGATATCAAAAGTTACCACTTTCTCTTGAATAGGAATTTGGTAATGATATTTTAATTGATATATGAATCGGCTCACCTCTCCTGTTTGAAGCCCGGAATCTCTTGTATCATAAATAAGAAATACCTTTTTAGCCCTCATTATCATTCTATAGAAATGATAGGCATATACCGCATCCTGATGTTCAGTTGTGGATAGCCCAAAACCTTTTCTTATATTGAAGGGTATAAATGAATTGGCTGCCTTTTTTAATGGGAAGACACCCTCATTCATTGACAAAATGATTAAATTGTCAAAGTCAAGAGCTCGTGTTTCAAGCACCCCCATTATTTGAAGTCCTGACAATGGCTCACCTCTAAACGGGATTGATATTGTTGATGTTAGTTTCTTTACAAGTCGGAAGTATGTGTAAATGGAGAAGTCGGAGAAATTTTGTTTCAATACATCATCCAATCTATTAATAGTTATATAATAATGATATATAAACTCTTTTTCAATCTCTGTCAATTCAACAATAGAATTTTCCTCCTTAAGATTGATATTGTCAAAAGCAGCATCCTCTCCAAAAAGAGTATTCTCTTTGGCAGACTCAGCCTCAACCTCTATTCCTTTTTGAAGATATTCAAGCAAAGAAAGGAGATACTTTGAAGCATCACCTACATTTTTTATTGGTTGAAATATTTTCTCTAAAAATTCATTCTTGGCAAGATCTTCTAAAGGAACATACACCTTGTTAAGCCTTTTTATATCCTGAAGGATGTTCATGTTCTCCTGCTGATTGAAAAAAGATATATATCTATGGTTAAGAATAGCCTCAACACTTCTATGATAGAATAATGGTTTGCCATTTTCAAATTTTACATTTTTCTGAAGCTCAAAAATATGCTCCATTAATCCAAATATGGGAGTGTTTTTAAGCCCATATCCCATAGTAACATTAATAGGATCTATTTGGGAAGGAATAGTGTAAAGCATTGGAAGAAGAAGATTCTCATCAGGGAGAACAACAGCCGTATTTATTGCATGATGAGTATCGGCAATATCCCCCGATTTTATTAAATCAGAGATAATGCTATAGGCTTGCTTTGTCTGACCTACCCCTGAAGGAATTCCTATAACCTCAATTTCAGGTTGAGAAAACTTTTTAACCTCAAAATTATGAGAAGAGGGAAATTCATTCAGGTTTTTTTGAGCAAAAAAAGATGACTTGTTGTCTTTATCAAGAATAAGGTCAAAATTGTAATCCCAATAAAAATCGGCAATATCCTTTTTTTTAAGCTCTCTCATTAATGCTCTTTCAGCCTCAGTAAGAGCATTTAAGCCAACAAAAATAATTTTTTTATATGGGATGGTTTCATCCTTTAAATTTTCAAGGTTTTCAACCACATCCCTAAACATCATTCCTTCATAGGCAAGTCCCTCATTTTTAAGTGAGACTCTCAGTTTATCATATATTTCATAGAGCATTTCCCATGTTTTGGCAAAATTTTCTTTTTTCTCAGTCTCGTATGATGGAATAAAATGTTCCCAAAACCTGCGGATAATCTCTACCTGACTCTCCTCCAAATAAGCAAACTCCTCATCAATTTTTTTTAAGTCGGTAACATTTGTAAATAGCTTTTTTGCATCTACAAGATATTTGTCGACATCGTCAAAATCGTTCAACAACATCTCGCCCCAGAAAATAAAATCGTCAAAAGATTCATTTGAGCCCGTTGTTTGACCGTAAATCTTATATAAACGAAAAAGCAAAGAGGTGTGGTCTATAAGCTGATAAGAAGAAAGCTTGCCAAAAATCTCATTTATTGTTAAAATCGTTGGTGAGAAAAGAGGCTTTCCGGCAACAATAGCCAAATATTTTTGAAAGAAAATACCGGAACGTCTATTTGGAAAGACAAATACCATGTCTGATATTTTATTTTGCTCTTTGGAATAAAAAAACTCTGCTATCTGTTTTAAAAATGGAGTCATAGAAATATTATATATGATTTTTTGACAATGTAGTGCATTAATTATATCTCAGAAAAATTAATAAAACAAATATGTTTAAAAATGCATTCTTTAATAATTAAGTTATGAATATACTGAATTTATAGACACTGATTCAAAAAATTATTTGTTTTAAAAGTTTACGGTATTTTATTTCTTATGCAATTATCTTTGTATAGGATAATAAAAAATAATTTATCTGATTGAGTATCAGTCTTAAAAGAAGAGGTTG
>JAUNSR010000010.1:62539-111364 GCA_030539115.1 Bacteroidales bacterium | reverse complement strand
CAATCTATTTCATTGTTTATCAAGTTTTTATTACTTTTTTTACCGAAGTATTGATTGAGAAAATGTATCTATTTAAATATAATCACTTAATTATTAAACGATTTACCCTATAAATAATCTGCAGGTGAAAAAGTTTTTGGATGAATTGAATGAGAGTCAGCGAAAAGCTGTATTATATAATGACGGACCCTCCTTGATAATAGCAGGGGCCGGTTCGGGAAAGACAAGAGTGTTAACATATAAAATAGCATATTTACTTGAGAATGGAATGTCTCCGGCTTCTATTCTTGCTTTGACATTCACAAACAAGGCCGCCAAGGAGATGAAGGAAAGAATCTCAAGGGTAGTAGGCATTCATCAGGCACGCCGTTTATGGATGGGAACTTTCCATTCAATATTCTCAAGGATATTAAGGGAAAATGCTGAGTTTTTGGGATATAAAAAAGACTATACCATTTATGACAGTTCAGATTCAAAGAATCTTATAAAGACTATCATTAAAGAGATGAATTTGGATGATAAGGTTTATAAACCCTCTGCCATTCAGTCTCAGATCTCGAATGCAAAAAACCATCTTATCACTGCTTCAATGTATTCTTCCAATGCAGAGATTATGGAGTATGACAAGCAGTGTAAGCGTCCCTTAATTTATGAAATATACAAACGTTACAAGCAGAGGTGCTTTCAGTCAGGGGCAATGGATTTTGATGACCTGCTTTTGAATACCAACATTCTCTTCAGGGATTTCCCGGAGGTGCTTTCAAAATATCAGGATCTGTTCCGCTTCATTCTCGTGGATGAGTATCAGGATACAAATATTGCCCAACATAAAATCGTTGAGATGCTTTCAAAAAAGCATAGGATGGTATGTGTTGTAGGAGATGACGCCCAGAGTATTTATTCCTTCAGGGGCGCTAATATTTCCAATATTTTAAATTTTACATCAAATCTTCCCGGTACAAAGACTTTTAAGCTTGAGCAGAATTACCGTTCTACTCAGAATATTGTTAATGCAGCAAACAGTCTTATAAAGAAGAATACCGAACAGATAAGAAAGAATATCTTTTCAGAGAACAGTGTGGGAGAGAAGATTTCACTGTATAAATCATATTCAGATTTTGAGGAGGCATATCTTGTAGCCAACAAGCTCTCTGAAATGAAGAGCAAAGGTGGTTTCAACTACTCTGATTTTGCTGTCCTTTACAGAACAAATGCTCAATCCCGTATTTTGGAGGAAGCCTTTAGAAAACGTTCAATACCTTATAGAATCTATGGCGGTCTCTCTTTCTATCAAAGAAAAGAGATTAAGGATGTCATCTCATATATGCGGCTTGCCATTAACCCCAATGATGAAGAGGCTCTAAAGCGCATTATTAATTATCCTGCAAGGGGTATCGGCGATACTACAATTAAGAAAATTGGAGCAGCTGCAACTGAGAATTCCAAAAGCTATTTTGAAATAATTGAGAACCCTATATCTTTTGGAGTTAAGATAAATGCAGGAACGGCATCAAAGATTCAAAATTTTAAGGAGCTTATAGACAGCTTTATTGATCAGGCGCAAAAAAAGAATGTATTTGAGTTTGCTGAGCTTGTTGTGCGTCAGTCGGGTATAATGGCTGATTTGTATGCCGACAAATCTGTAGAGGGACTTTCCAGACTTGATAATATTCAGGAGTTGATAAATGGTATCAGAGAATTTGTTTCTCTTCGTGAGGAGGAGGGCAGTGAAAACCTTCTTTTGTCGGATTTTCTTGCCGAGATATCCTTGGCAACAGATCAGGATAATGACAAGGATGCGAATTCCGATAAAGTAACAATGATGACTGTGCATGCCTCCAAAGGACTTGAATTTCCAAATGTGTTTATTGTTGGAATGGAGGAGGATTTATTCCCATCTTCTATGTCCAAAGATTCTCCCGGCGGATTGGAAGAGGAAAGAAGACTGTTTTATGTTGCCATAACCAGAGCAGAAATCAATTGTGTTCTCTCTTATGCTTCAAGCAGGTATAGGAATGGCCAGACACAATCGTCTTCTCCAAGCCGTTTTTTGAAGGATATAGATCCGGTTTTCCTAAATATGCCGTCAGATTTATCCATTAATGACAGCGTTTCTGAAAGGGCCCGTCAGTTTCGTTCTCAGTCATCAGGATTCTCAAATTTTAAAAAGGAGGAAACTATGCCTGACAGAAATGATATGGCAAGAAAGTTCAGAGAGGAGAGAGAGAAAACCGATACACCTTCATTCACAAAAAAGCGTCTTAGCAGAATACCGTCTTCCAATCAATCTCAACTGCATACATTGCAGAATCAGTCATCATCGTCTGTCTCTAAAGGTGTATGTTTTGGCGATTTAAAAGAGAATTCCATTATTAAGCATGAGAGATTTGGCAAAGGAGTTGTTGTGTCTATAGAGGGTGTTGGCGATAATGCCAAGGCAACTGTCGATTTTGAAAATGTTGGAAGAAAGCAGCTTCTGCTTAAATTTGCAAAATTCCAATTAATTGGATAAAGCGATCTGCTCTTCCATTGAAAAAATTATCCTTTAATAGTGTTGTTTATAAAAAAGGATATCCTGATAGACTCTGCTTTATTATTTTGGAGAATATACGGCAATAATATTTTACTTAATGTATTTGTATAACATATAATAATTAATCAATAAATGATTGACTTCAATCAAATCCCATCTCCATGCTATGTCTTGGAAGAATGTAAGCTGAGAAAAAATCTTGCTCTTATTAAATCTGTTAAGGAAAGAGCAGGAATAGATATTATAATGGCGTTCAAGGCTTTTGCAATGTGGAAGGCATTCCCAATTATTAGAGAATATATTCCATTCTCCACTGCAAGCTCTGTAAATGAAGCACAATTGGCTTTTGAAGAGATGAAAAGCAAGGCTCATACCTTTTCACCGGCGTACACTGATGAGAATTTCGAGGCTTTCATGAAATACAGTTCTCATATCACCTTTAATTCACTTTCCCAGTTTAATCATTTTTACCCAAAGACATTGCAGAAAAATGAAAAAATTTCCTGCGGCATAAGGGTTAATCCTGAATATTCTGAAGTTGAAACAGAATTGTATAATCCTTGTGCTCCCGGCACCCGCTTTGGTGTGCTTTCAAGTCAGCTTCCTGAGTCTTTGCCTGATGGTATTGAAGGTTTTCATTTCCATACTCTTTGTGAGTCCAGTTCCTATGATCTGGAGAAGACTCTTAAACATGTCGATGAGAAGTTCGGTAAATATCTCCCTAAACTAAAGTGGCTTAATATGGGTGGCGGTCATCTGATGACAAGAAAGGATTATGACACCGAACATCTAATCAAACTTTTGAAAGAGTTCAACAATAAATATCCAAATCTTAAACTTATTCTTGAACCGGGCAGTGCTTTTACATGGCAGACAGGCGAGCTTGTTTCTACAATAGTCGACATTGTTGAAAATCATGGGATAAAAACTGCAATTCTTGATGTTTCATTTGCATGTCACATGCCGGATTGTCTTGAAATGCCCTATAAACCGGTTATCAGGGGTGCTGTTGAGGATAAAAAAACAGAATTTTGTTATAGAATGGGTGGTAACAGCTGTCTGAGCGGTGATTATATTGGAGACTGGTATTTTAATAGAGAATTAAAAATCGGCGACAAAATCATTTTTGAAGATATGATCCATTACACTACCGTTAAAACAAATATGTTTAATGGCATCTCTCATCCATCTCTTGCAATGTGGAGCATGGATGATAAGTTTATTCTTCTACGAAGCTTCGGATACGAAGATTACAAAAACAGAATGGCTTAATAAAAAGGATTTATATATTCTTAAAATAAATGAAGATGACAGAATAATATTTTTATTATTTCTGTCATCCTTATTTTTATTCGTTTCTTTTGAATTATTTTATTGTAAACAGGCAATATCCATTTGCCGGTATATCAATTGTTATCGTAATGCTGTAATCTCTGTCAATATGGTATTTCTCAGGTTTCGTCAATTTTGCCATCATTTCATTCCGCTCCGACAAATTGCTTTATTGTTGCCGGTATCATAAAACACTCTTTTGCCATCGGTAAGAAAACAGGCTGAGATGTAATCTGCATTAATATCTTTGGTATCCTTTAATACTGCCGTGCCAAATTGCAGTTCAGAAGAGTTCCCGCGAAGATTCAGCTTAATTATGCTTTTGGTGTGCACATCAATCACGTCATTGTATTTTATTCCATTGACAAATGTTCTATAGTTATTGACACCTTTGCCTTTTGCGATGAAGCCATATTGCTGATATGTCTTTGAAAGATCCATATAGGAAGTTTTATGCGGCTATCGGCACTGATTCTTAAAGGGTTTATCAATAAAACAGATAGTATTGCAGCCTTTATTCTCATTTGTCTTATTGTTTTTATTTATGCCTTTTTGAAAGAACAGATTTTAGGCTCCTTTTTGAAAAGAATTTGAATCTTTAAATATTAAACCCCCAAATCCCTTAATCAAATGCTTTTCAATCTATGAAAAAGCTTTTGTTAAAACATGAGATGCATGTAAATCAATAAATTTTTTATTCATTCGTATGAGAAAATTGCTTTTCACCACTCATTTTTTTTCTCTGTGGTATCTTGAAAACTCCATGTTCTTCATATCCTCTTTCAATCTTTTGTCTGGCTTGAAATTGATTTGTTTTACATGAAGGTTTTGAGGATTGGAATTATAATCGTCAAGCTTCTCACATTCGAGTGATATTGAAAACCTGCCCAATTTTGGAATATATACGCTTCGTCCCATTTTAAGATTCGTAATCAAATTTCCATAAATAGCCTCCATTACACCTGCTATGTCTGATTTTGTTACAGAACATGAATTGCTGATTGAAGTGCATATTTCATCCTCCATTGCAGGCTGGGTCTTTAATAATCTTGGATGATAGCCTGATTCTCTTGTCTTATTGTCCGGATTCTCATAAAGGTCATACTTTGCCGCCATAATATTATAATTTATAGGTTTGAAAAATTTTTTTTGATTATAGAATAATAAAATTAAGTGTTTTATTACTAATAAGTTATTTAATACTACATAGTTATAATTTTATTCCGACATTTTGCTGTTTTTATTAATATTTTTTTTGATTCACTTATGTTTTTTATAAAAAACACTAAAGTTTTTGTTATAAAACACTTTTATTTTTTATGAGAAATACTCCAATATTTTACAAAAATGTTTGGAAAAAATTAAAAAGTTGTGGCAGACAATTATTCAAAGTCGGTCGATTGTGAAGAAAGCGATATAAGCATAAATGAAGTGGATAGATTAAAGACAATAAAGAAAAAAACTTTAGCGCTGAATAGACGACATATCTACTTTTTGTTTTTCAGGCTTATCAAATAGAAAAATTCAGTCGGATTATTCTTTATCCGACTGAATCATATAAGCGGTAAAATTGTTTAAGTTCTATCAATTTTCCTCCATGCCCTGAGCGTCAATTTCTTCTTCTTGAGTTTGTTGGGAAATTTTTTTTTGAATAAGCAATAATCTCCTGCCATCCAATGAGCAGAGATAAAAACATTGCGGCTCAGTATCGGGGCAGTCGCCTTTTTCGAGGGTGGTTACAGAATTAACAGCGTTAATTATCTCCATTTCCAAGTTGTCTTCGGGGCAGGCTCTTTTTGTAGCGCCAACATTATTGAACTCTATTGCAAGAGGGTCGTTTGAAAAGAATGCCATATCACCGAATATCCTGTTGCATCCGGTAAAACCGTTGAATTTTTTGATTTGAGGATCAAAAGTCAGGAATGGGGCATCCTCTCCGGCAGCTGTTTTCTTGTTGTTTACCTTAATGATAAACCATTCTCCCAGAAGTGAGGTTGAGGCTTTAATAGATTCATTCTCGGATTTGCTCCTTTTATCTGAGTCTTTACCATTATCCGATGATGAACAGCTGCTGCATGAAACAGAGAAAAAGGCGAATGAAACAAAACAGAGGAATAAAATCTTTTTCATATTAGTTTAGTGTTATGGAGTTGATGCAATTATTTGTTTTTATTTACAACAAAAGGATAAAGAAATAGTTTTAAAAATCTAAATAAAAGTAAATTTATCAGCATCCATCCATACGGGAAACTTGTCTCTGAATGTTTTAAGATTTAAAAGAGATATAGATTTTGTTGAAAATGAGACAGAGTCCGGAAAGGCTTTGTATATCTCATTTCCTTTCATGTCTATGATTTGTGAGTCGCCTTGATAAGAATTACCCGTATCATCCGTTCCGACTCTGTTGACAGCCGCAACATAGCAAATGTTTTCTATGGCGCGTGCCTTTAAAAGGGCATTCCATGCATTTTGTCTTGATTTTGGCCAGGAGGCAACAAAAATCAGAAGGTCGTAATTGTTGTTTATATTTCTGCACCAGACAGGAAACCTGAGGTCATAGCATATCTGAAGCATTATATTCCAACCCTTGTAGTTTATTATCAGCTGTTCTTTGCCCGGAACAAAATTTTTGCTCTCGCTACCCATTCTAAAAAGATGCTTTTTATCATAAAAGAACTCCTGTTTGGGAGTAATGAAGAAACCACGGTTGTAACATCTGTTGTTTTCTTTGATAATAATGCTTCCGCAGATTGCGCAGTTAAGATATGAGCACCATTTTCTTATTGTATTGAGAGTTTCTCCATCAACAGTCTCGGAAAGAGAATCGGATTTCATTGAAAAGCCTGTGGTGAACATTTCAGGAAGAATTATAATATCAGTCTTGTCTTTTAATGAAAAAATGTTTTTCTCAATAAAGACCAGATTTTCCCTCTTATTTTCCCATTCTATATCGAACTGACATAAAGAAACTCTTAAATCATTCATGATTATTTGTTTTTTGGAAGAGCAAACTGTTCAGGATGGCAGGCAGATACAGTAGAATAGTAATCTGAAATCTCTTTCATGTCTTTTTGTTCGTCACCTGAAGGAATAATGATTTTGTCAATTGCCATTACTTTCTTCTTGTAATCAAAATACGCCAATTGAATTGGCACCTGAGCCTTTAGGGCAATATAATAGAACCCCATTTTCCACTTGTCATTTCTTTTACGGGTTCCCTCTGGAGTGATTGCTATATTAAAGTCCTTGTCTTTGTGAAACATTTCAACCACCTGATCAACAAGCCTTGTTTTTTTGCTTCTTTCAACAGGGATACCTCCCATGGAATTAAAGATAAGATTAAATGGGAAGAAGAACCATTCTTTTTTTATCATAAAATGTGCTGTAAGACCAAGAGATGTATAGGCGAGCTTGCCGACAATAAAATCCCAGTTACTTGTATGAGGGGCGACACAAATTACTGAAGCTGGAACGTGAGGAACATTAATAAAAGATTTCCAGCCAAATAGTTTTAGTATTGATTGAGCTAACTGTTGTTTCATAAAAATAGCTTAAGAGAGTATCCTATAATACACAAACCTTAAATAATATAGAAAAATCAGGATATTTCCCCATCAAAAAAACATCCTTTTAAAGGGGAAAATATCCTGAAAGATTTTTTAGTTGTTTAATTCCTGAATTTTTTTGATAATGTCGCCTGCCGTTTCGCTCATCTCCTTGTAAAGGTGTGAATAATATTGACGGACAAGCTTCTTGTTGTCTTTTGCATCGCAGTTTTGAGCTTTCAGACGATAGGTATCTTCAAAATTGTATATATCAGCTAAAACTTCATTGACTTTTTGAACATCTTCACCCGTTAATTCGGCTTTTGATAAAAGACATGCAGCAGCAAGCTCGTTGGAAAGGGAAGAAATTTGTTTTTTTAGAAAACGAATCGATGCCATAATATTATGTTTTTAATTGGTTATTATCGGAATGACCGATATTATATTAATACAAAAATATGAAAATAGGTTTATCTTTAATAAGATAGACAGCTTTATTTTTAATCTTCGGGCTTAATTGGATGTATTATATTTTGATGAACCATATAAGTTATGGGGATGTTATATATAAAAAAAACGTATGATGGGATTTGTGCTGTTTGTTTGTTTTGCCGCTGTTGTCGTACTTTTGTTTATCATTTTTAAAAAATATAAACCTGTTGACGTTATTGACAAAACAGCTTGGACTCCCTCAGAAAGAGAGGCTGTTGATGTGCTGAAAAAAAGGCTTGAAACAGGGGACATTACCAAAAAGGAATATGATGAAAAACTTCAGGAGATAGTAAATCTTCATAGTTGAATTAAAAATAAATATTATTATTTTTTCAAGAATGGTTGGTAAAACAATTAATAATCCAATGATTGGAAATTAATTGTTTTTCAATATGTAATTGCTGCGGAGCTTGTGAATTATTTTTGATATTCTTTTTTGGAACATCTTGAAATCATTGCTTTGTTTAAGTATTAAGATGTTAAATATTTTTATATAGGATTGTTTGGAATGTGTTTTAAGCCATATTTTTGCATTATCCTTGGTTGTGTGCGAATAAAAAGATGATTTTTCCCAAAAATATTTTAAAATTATTATAATTTTGTCACCTTATTGAGGATATTAATTACTGAATTTGTTATAAAATGTGGCGTTGTATAAGGTTATTACCATTTGGAAACGGATGTTTCCGGCAATTCAGGTTGTTTGCTCCTATTTATAATATTGGGTTATCAATATTGTATTAACAGGTAATGCCACAAGCCTTTTTTAAAATATTTTTTAAACAAATATTTCATACATAATATGTATTGTATTAATCATAACTAATGAGATGGAATATTGTTTTAAAATTTGACAGGATGGATTTTAATATTCTATTTCTTGCCTATTGAAATAAAAACGAATCTATGAAAGAAAAATTATATAAGCCTGACTATCTGGTGGAGGTAAGCTGGGAGGTTTGTAACCTTGTTGGCGGAATTTATACTGTTCTATCAACTAAAGCAGAGACTTTACATGAGATATTTGGTGACCATTTGGTATTTATAGGACCGGATATTTACAATGAGAAAGAAAATCCTTTTTTTATTGAGCTTCCAAATGTGCTTGGAGAATGGTGCAAAATTGCTGTTTCAAATGGCTTGAAGGTAAGAACCGGAAGGTGGAACATCCCAGGCTCTCCAATTGTGGTGCTTGTAGACTTTGATGGTTATTATGAGAGAAGAAATGAACTTTTTGCAAGAATGTGGGAATGGTATGGCGTCGATTCGATGCCGAGCTACGGTGATTATGATGAAGCCTCAATGTTCTCAATAGCCTCTGCAAAAGTTATTGAAAGTTTGAATAATTATTGGAGGCAAAACGACCCAAAAGCTGAGGTGCTTGCTCAATTTAATGAATGGACCACAGGAATTGGCCTTTTATATATCAAAAAGAAGCTTCCTGAAATTGCAACAGTTTTTACCACTCATGCAACATCAATAGGCAGATCAATAGCCGGAAACAATAAACCATTGTATGACTACTTAAATGGCTATTTTGGTGACCAAATGGCTCAAGAGCTTAATATGGTTTCAAAACATTCGGTAGAGAAAACAGCATCTCATCAGGCGGACTGTTTTACAACTGTAAGCGATATCACAGCAAAGGAGGCATCACAGCTTCTTGAAAGAGAACCTTTGGTTACACCAAACGGTTTTGAAAATAATTTTGTCGCCAAGGGCGCTGACTATACAAAGAAACGTGAGAAAGCAAGGTCTGTACTTTTAAGACTGGCAGAAAACCTTATTGGCTATATCCCGACAGATGCTTTTCTTGTTGGTACTGCAGGCAGAAGCGAGTTTAAAAACAAGGGCATAGATGTCTTTTTGGATTCTTTGAGCCGCTTAAGAGCTGAAAATTCGAATAAAGAGATAATAGCCTTTGTGCTTGTGCCTGGATGGAGCTGTGCTCCAAGACATGACCTTAAGCTTCAGATGGAAGATACTTCAGGTTTTGGGGTTCATCGTTTAAAAGACCCGATTTATACTCATACATTGAATAATTATAATGAAGATGCCATTATAAGACGTATCAATGAGCTCCATTTTAGAAATGAAAACGAAGACAAAGTAAAAGTTATTTATGTGCCTTCATATCTAAAGGGTGATGACGGAATAATAAATATGCCTTACTATGATATCTTAATAGGTCTTGATTTGACGATTTTCCCATCCTATTATGAACCCTGGGGATATACTCCTTTGGAAAGCATTGCATTTGGAGTTCCAACAATAACTACCGATTTATCCGGCTTTGGCATGTGGTGTGAAAGTGAAGGGGTAGGAGAAAATATTTTATCGGGAGTTAAGGTCGTTCACAGAACCGATTCAAATTATTCAGAGGTGGTTGAAGAGATTGCAAATACAGTTGAGGAGGTGCTTCGCTTTTCACCTACAGAAATATCTAAAATGCATCAACGGGCAAAAGATTTATCATCAAAGGCTCAGTGGAAAAGTTTTATAAATTATTATCTTAAAGCTTTTAACGAAGCAATAAAAAACAAAAAAGCGCGTCTTGCAAAATAATGTTTGTTAAAGGTGCAATTTATTATCAATAAAGAAATATATCTAAAATCTATAGAATAATGAAAGTCCAAGTTAGTAACTCAAATGCTCCTGTTTGGCGCGATGTAACAGTGAAATCAAAATTGCCGGCAGAGCTATCTTGTTTGGAAGAACTCGCAAAGAATCTTTGGTGGGTGTGGAATTCTGAGGCAACAGAATTATTTTCCGAGATAGATCCCATTATATGGAAACAAACAGGCGGTAACCCAGTCCTTCTTCTTGAAATGATTAGTTATGAGAGAATGGAGGAGATAGTAAAGGACAGGGAAATTATGAAAAAAGTTGATAAAGTTTGCGGTGACTTTAAAGACTATATCAATGAAGAACCTGATAAAAAAAGAGCCTCTATTGCATATTTCTCTATGGAGTATGGTCTTGCCAATTGCTTGAAGATTTATTCTGGAGGTTTGGGCGTTTTGGCTGGTGATTATTTAAAGGAGGCAAGCGACAGTAATGTTAGATTGACAGCTGTTGGCTTTCTTTACAGATATGGCTATTTTACACAAACTTTGTCAATAGATGGAAACCAGGAGGCAAATTATGAAGCTCAGAATTTTAATCATCTTCCTTTGGAACAGGTTATGGATGAGAACGGAAGAGCAATTTTACTTGAGGTGCCTTTCCATGACAGAATAGTTTATTCAAATATATGGAAAGTAAATGTTGGAAGAATACAACTTTACTTGATGGATACTGATATAGAGCAAAACAGTGAATATGACCGTTCTATTACTTATCAGCTTTATGGCGGAGATTGGGAAAATAGAATGAAGCAGGAATATATGCTTGGTATAGGTGGTATCACTTTGCTTGACAAGTTAGGTATCAAAAAAGATATTTATCATTGCAATGAGGGGCATGCGGCTCTTATCAATGTACAACGCTTGACAGATTATATACAAAATGACGGATTAAGCTTTGAACAGGCTCTCGAGGTTGTTCGCTCTTCATCTTTATATACTGTTCATACTCCTGTTCCTGCCGGTCACGATAGCTTTGATGAATCTTTGTTTGGAAAATATATGGGTCAGTATCCTGGCCGTCTTGGTATTTCCTGGCAGGATTTAATGAATATGGGAAGGGAAAATCCTGATTCTCATGAGAAGTTTTCAATGAGCGTTTTTGCCTGCAATACCTGTCAGGAGGTAAATGGCGTGAGCTGGCTTCATGGGAAAGTTTCTCAAAAGATGTTCCAACCTATTTGGAAGGGTTATTCTGCTGATGAGCTTCATGTAAGTTATGTTACAAACGGCGTTCATCTTCCAACATGGGCTGCTTCAGAATGGAAGGAGTTTTATGGAAAGATTTTTGGAAAAGATTATGTCAGGAATCAGGATAACCAAAAGATGTGGGATGCTATCTATGATGTGGAAGATGAACAGATTTGGGATATCCGTCGTGGATTGAAAAATAAGCTTGTCAATTATATAAGAAGTGAAATCAGGGATAAGATGAGTCAGAAACAGGAAAATCCTGCCAAGATTCTTCAGACAATAGATAAGGTTAATCCAAATGCTTTGCTTATTGGTTTTGCCCGTCGTTTTGCTACTTATAAAAGAGCACATCTTCTTTTCACTGATCTTGACAGACTTGCAAAAATCGTTAATAACCCTAACTATCCTGTTCAGTTTATTTTTGCCGGAAAAGCTCATCCTGCTGATGGAGGAGGTCAGGAGCTGATTAGAAGAATCGTTGAAATATCACGTCGTCCTGAGTTCCAAGGTAAAATAATCTTTGTTGAAAATTATGATATGCAGGTTGCTAAAAGACTTGTATCAGGTGTGGATGTTTGGATGAATACTCCGACACGTCCTCTTGAGGCATCAGGTACTTCAGGTGAAAAGGCGGAAATGAATGGAGTATTGAACTTTTCTGTTCTTGATGGCTGGTGGTATGAGGGTTATATTGAGGGCGCAGGTTGGGCTCTTACAGATAAGAGAACTTATCAGGATCAAGGTCATCAGGACCAATTGGATGCAGAAACAATATATTCAATATTTGAAAATCAGATAATTCCATTGTATTTTGCAAAAAACAGCAAGGGATATTCTCCTGAATGGATTCAATATGTAAAACATTCTATCGCAAAAATAGCTCCTCGTTTTACAATGAAGAGAATGTTGAATGATTATTATGATCGTTTTTACAATAAAGAATCTGTACGTTCTGCTTCATTAAAGGCAAACAGTTTTGAAAAGGCAAAGGATTTGGCTGCATGGAAAGAAAACGTTGCATCCAAATGGAATGATATCGATGTTGTTAATGTTGAAATCCCTGAGGGACTGCAATTAAATCCTCATGTAGGTGAAGATTATAAGATTAAAGTTTCCATTGATAGAAAAGATCTTCCAAATTGCATTGGAGTAGAGTTTGTCGTTTCGGATATGAAAGAGGGAAAAGTTGATATGTTTGATGTTAAAGAGATGAATATTATCAAAACTGAGGACTCAATGACATATTTTGAACTTGACTACACTTTGAAACATGCTGGAATGTTTAAATATTCTTTCCGTATGTATCCAAAGAATCCTGAGTTGCCTCATCGTCAGGATTTCGCTTATGTCCGTTGGTTTTAATGGTTTAAAAATCATCTTTTAAACAGAAGAAATCTATAATAATAAAACAAGAGCCGTCGTTTATTAAACTTAACGATGGCTCTTGTTTTTTGTAAATGGTAAGATATTAGGAATTAAACTGAAGGCAATATAATTAAAGAGTTTTTTAGCTGTGAAATGTCTTTTTTGAACAATCAAACCTTTATTTTGTGAAAGTCAATATCTATTTCATTTGTATATAAATTTTTTTTTATAACCGTTACCTCTAAGGTACAAATGCGCCATTTATATACCTTCTGTTGGGTATCTCATCTTTAGGTGAGTTATGGCGATTTCATCGGCATCAAATCTTTTTTCCTATACTCTTGTAATAATCTAAAAGAATTTCAGTTGCCTCTTCCACCATCTTTACACACGGTCTTTTCTGATAATATTCTTTAGTGCGGTCGTCAGGTATATTGGTTATTTCACTTTTTGGCTTCAATCCCAAGAGCTCAGCACATATTAAGCTGCCATTTCTTTTTTTGAACTCAGAGGCAAGCTCCTGTACAAGTTTATAATTAGCCGCTTTGCCATCATTGTCGTGGGGAGTAAATGAACCATTCTCAAGACCTGCTGCAAGAAACATTCCGCAGGCTGCTCCACAAGTTTCTCTCATTCTTCCAATGCCTCCGCCAAAAGAAGAAGAGACAAGAAGTGCGGTTTTTTCATCCATTCCATAAATATCTGCAAATGCAGCAAAAACAGATTGGGAACAATTATATCCGTTTTTGAATAGCTCAATGGCTTTTTCTGTTCTTTTATCCATGTTTTTTATTTTATACTTAGTCTATTTGTTTACAATGGTGTTATGATATAAATAATGAAGAGGAATTTTAAAATGCAAGGCTCTCATTTTTTGAGGCTGATTAGCGAAGATACTAAATACAGAGGCTTTCTAATATTTAATAAAGGCTCTAAATATTAGATTAAAATTCCACCCATTTTTTATATAATGAGCAAAAATGGGGTTTTTTCTTAAATTTGCGTAATAATATAGCTTTTTATCGTTATGCAGGAGGATGTTTTTAAAACAATAGGTGATATTTCAGAAGGTTGGTATAAAGAGAAAATGAGTAAATTCATATCTTTTGCAGTGCCTGTGCATAGTGTTGAAGAGGCAAAAACTTATATAGAGAAATATAACAAGGAATATTATGATGCCCGTCATGTTTGTTGGGCATATATGATAGGGCCTGAAAGAAAGGAATTTAGATCTAATGATAATGGAGAGCCCTCGGGAACTGCCGGCAAACCTATTTTGGGCCAAATCAATTCTTTTGAATTGACAAATATTCTAATTGTTGTTATCAGATATTTTGGAGGAATAAAGCTTGGTACAAGCGGACTTATTGTAGCTTACAGGGAGGCTGCCCAACAGGCAATATTAAATAATAATATCATTGAATGTCTTGTAGAGGAGGATATTGATGTCGTTTTTGAATATCCATATTTGAACAGCGTAATGAGAATTGTTAAGGAGGATGGAGTAACGATTATTTCTCAATTCTTTGATATGGATTGCGAGATGACATTGAGAATAAGAAAAACAGAAGCCGAGAGGCTTAAAAATAGATTGTTAAAGGTCGATTCATTGAGACTGAAGCAGTAGAATATTATAAAAGGTAATCTCTTTAATTACAAAAAAGTATGTAAACAAGATATTGTTGACTTATGTTATAGCAATAAATAAGGTTGCTATGGTTCATGAGATGTTAATAATATTCTCTTTTTTAATAGTTCTAAGCTATATAATAGAGATTGTATCAAAGAAAATAAAAATTCCGTCTGTCATTTTCTTAATTGCAATAGGTATTTCAATAAGAATTTTTTTTGACACTATGAAAATATCTTTGCCCGATATCACTCTTTTCCTGAAGATATTCGGTGGAATAAGCCTGTTGCTTGTTGTATTGCAGGGCTCAATGGAACTTAAGTGGAGCAAGGAGAAAAACAAGACGATATTGAAAATGTTTCTTATGTGCATACTTCCAATGTTGACTTTCAGTTTTTTACTTGCCTGGTTTTTAAATATAAAGTATGAAACGCCATTTAATACAGCTCTTATCAATATTATACCTTTTTCTATTATAAGCAGTGCAATTGCCATTCCTGCCGCATCGTTGATTAATGATAAAAACCGAGAAGAGATAGTTTATGAAAGCAGCTTTTGTGATATTATAGGAATTATTTTTTTTGATTTTGTGTTTCAACAAAGGAAAAATCTTTTTTACCAAACAGAAATCTTTATTGCAGAATTGATAGGAATAATTATTTTGACGATTCTGGCAACAGTGTTTATTGCTTGGCTTCTTGGATTTTTGAAAAGCAAGGTGAGATTAATACCTATCATGGCAGCATTGGTGTTGGTGTATGAAATAGCAGAATATTTTGCTTTGCCCGGGCTGATATTTATTTTCGTATTCGGACTTTTCCTCGGAAATATGAAGAAGCTGTCTTCTATAAAATTCGTGTCAAAAATTAAACCGAAACAAATAAGCGGCAATACGGAGGAGTTTTATCATATCGTGACAGAAATAGGATTCCTTACCAGGTCAATATTCTTTCTGATACTTGGATTTTATATAAAGGTGACAGAGCTTTTAAACTTAAAGTCGTTATTGATATCGGCAGCAATATTATTATTTATATATCTAATAAGAGCAATTTATCTCTTTTTATTAAAAGTGGAAATTATCCCCAATATCTTTTATGCACCGAGGGGATTGGTGACAATATTGCTTTTTTTATATATTCCGATCTCCTTTATCATGCCTCAAATAACGATCTCAGTGGTTATACAGGTTGTTATACTTTCAACATTGATAATGGCTGTAGGACCGTGGATTCAAAATAAAAACAAGCCGTCCGTTTCAGAAGAATAATTATTAAAAATATAATCCAACTTAGGTGAAACAAAAAAATCTAAAGGGATATTCAGGTAAATGATTATTAAATATAAAAGAGCGGCGAAAATTATTTACCGCCGCTCTTTCTATATTATAATATTAACAATTGCAAACTTTAGCTATCAGATTTCTGTCTCCAAGAGCATTGTCGATTCTTGCAACATTAGTCCAAAATTTGTTTTCTTCAATCCATTCTAAAGGAAATGCTGCTTTGGTTCTGGTGTATGAATGATTCCAATTGTCGCCACATACTTCATATTGAGGATGAGGAGAGTTCTTAAGGACATTGTCATCTTTATCAGCCACACCGTCGACTACCTCTGTGATTTCACGATAGATGTTAATCATGGCATCACAAAAAAGAGTTAATTCATGAAGGCTCTCACTCTCTGTAGGCTCAATCATTAATGTGCCGTGTACAGGGAAAGAGAGGGTAGGAGCATGATATCCATAATCCATAAGGCGCTTGGAAATATCTGTTTCATCAATTCCTGATTCATCCTTAATCTTTCTGCAATCAAGAATAAGCTCATGACCAATTCTGCCGTTTATTCCGGTATAAACTATGCCATAAATAGGTCCGAGGACGGAGGCAAGATAATTGGCATTAAGAATTGCAATTTTTGTAGCCATTGTAAGACCATCAGCACCCATCATTCTAATATAACCATAGGTTATTTCAAGAACTCCTGCGCTGCCAAATGGAGAGGAGGAGACTGTATCCAGATCTGAATTGTCAAGATAAGGATGATGAGGAAGGAAAGGAACTAAATGAGCCTTTGCACAGATAGGACCAACGCCGGGACCGCCGCCGCCGTGAGGAATGGCAAAAGTTTTATGAAGGTTTAGATGACAAACATCGGCACCTATGAAACCGGGACTGGTGAGTCCGACTTGTGCATTCATGTTTGCGCCATCCATATAAACCTGTCCTCCATTATCATGGATTATTTTACAGCATTCAACAATCTGAGCTTCAAAAATTCCGTGCGTAGATGGATAAGTGATCATGAAAGCGGCAAGGTTGTCTCTGTATTCTGTGGCTTTTGATCTTAGATCATCCATGTTTACATTGCCTTTTTCATCACAAGCCACTACAACAATAGAATATCCGCATTGAGCAGCGGAAGCAGGATTGGTGCCATGGGCAGATGCCGGTATAAGAACAATATTTCTATGACCTTCTCCTTTGCTTAATTGGTAGGAACGTATTGTCCTAAGGCCTGCATACTCACCTCCCGCACCTGAATTCGGCTGAAGGCTGACACCATCCATATTTGTTATTTCACATAAGTAATTGCTTAAAGACTCAATCATTTCCGAATATCCCTTTGTCTGTTCAGAAGGAGCCAAAGGGTGAATGCCTCCCCACTTAAGGTTGTTTAGAGGAATCATTTCAGATGCGGCATTCATCTTCATAGTGCATGAACCAAGTGGAATCATTGAATGAGCAAGCGAAATATCTCTTCTTTCAAGTTTCTTGATATATCTCATCATATCTGTTTCTGTATGGTAAGAGTTAAATACCGGCTGCAACAGATAAGTTGAGGTTCTTGATAACTCTGATGGGATATTTTCTTTTTTAACTTCAATTGTTTTTGCTGAATATTTATGACTTGAAGCAGTGGCAAAAATTTCAAGCAAAGTATTTATGTCATCTTCATTGGTAGTTTCGTCAATACTAATACCTATTGTTCCGTTTTGAGCATAATAAAGATTGACTTTATTGTCAGTTGCAACTTTTTCAATAACATATCTGGAGACATTGTCCGGAATAATTATGGTTAGAGTATCGAAAAATGAATGATTGCTTACAATATATCCCAATTGAGTAAGTTCATGAGCAAGAAAACCTGCAAATTTATGAACTGTCTGAGCAATGGATTTAATTCCTTCAGGTCCATTGTAAACTGCATAGAAAGATGCCATTGTTGCAAGAAGAGCCTGCGCAGTGCAAATGTTAGAGGTGGCTTTTTCTCTTTTAATATGTTGTTCTCTGGTTTGCAAAGCCATCCTTAGAGCAGTCTTTCCGTAAGCGTCTTTTGAATATCCGATAATTCTTCCCGGCATACTTCTTTTATATTCCTCTTTTGTTGCAAAGAATCCGGCAGATGGACCACCATAAAACATCGGAATACCAAATCTTTGGGTGCTTCCAAAACAAATATCGGCGCCCCATTCTCCCGGAGGGGTCAATAATGCCAAACTAAGAATATCTGCAGCTACTGCTACCTTAAGATTGTTCCTATGTGCTGATTCAACAAAATTTGAATAATTGTTTACCGAACCTGTTGCATCGGGATATTGAATTATTGCTCCGAAAAATTCATCAGTAAAAACTACTGTGTTATAATCACCGATAACAATATCAATGCCTTGGGGAATCATTCGTGTATGAATGACAGCCTTTGTATGGGCAAAAATCTTATTATCAACAAAAAGCTTGTTTGCATTTTTCTTAACCTGATCTTTGCTTCTTAGATTATACATCATTGTTGCAGCCTCGGCACCTGCGGTTGCTTCATCAAGCAAAGAGCAATTTGCCAAAGGCAATGCTGTCATATCACTGATTACAGTCTGAAAATTAAGCAAAGCTTCCAATCTACCCTGAGATATTTCAGCTTGATAAGGGGTGTAAGAGGTATACCAAACAGGATTTTCAAAAACATTCCTTAAAACAACTGCAGGAGTAACAGTGTCATACCATCCCTGACCGATATAACTTGTAAAAACAATGTTTTTTGATGCCAATTCATCGATATGCTCTGCATATTCTCTCTCGGTCATCGGTTTAGGAAGGTTTAAAGGTCTTTTCTTTAGAATATCGGCAGGAATTGTCTCTTTGATTAATTCATCAAGAGAAGCCACTCCAACTGCTTTAAGCATAACAGGTAGGTCTTTTTCCGAGATGCCAATATGTCTCGGAGCCAAATAATGTGTATTCATAAAATATATATTAGAAATCGGTATTAAAACATAATCCGCTGAAAACACATTTGCCAAAATTAAAGGCAAATGTGTTTTCAGCGGAAGTCTATCTTAGATAAGGATTAAATTTCTTTTCATATCCAATAGTTGTCTCCTGACCATGTCCACTATAAACTACAGTTTCTTCAGGGAGTACTAAAATTTTATTTCTTATATTGTCAATAAGATCCTGATGATTGCCACCTTTTAAATCTGTTCTTCCAATACTTGAATTAAATAAAACATCTCCGGTAAAAATAATGCCATCCTTTTCATCATAAAACACAACACTGCCCGGAGAATGGCCTGGAACCTCTTTTACAATAAATTTACTATCACCTATATTAAAAATATCATTCTCATTCAGTTCCTTTTCAATTGCAATCGGTTGAAATTCAAGTTTAAGTCCCCACTGAGATGCTTGCTTAGGACCATCAATTAGAAGAAATTCATCTTTTTTGTTGGCTGCAAAAGGAATATTATACTTTTTTGAAAAGTAAGGAGTTGAAAGAATATGATCAAGATGAAGATGAGTATGAAGAAGGTGTTTAACTTTTAAATCATTATCTTCTATAAACTTTTCCATATCTTTCCTTTCTTCATCCCAATAGCATCCCGGATCAATAATAGCACATTCTTTGCTGTTTTCATCATAAATAACATACGTATTTACCGGAAAAGGGTTGACCTGAAACTTTTTAACTTTCATAATTTATTATCTGTTTTAAAACAATGCCCGTTAAAGCAACAATCAATTATAACAGAGCTCTATTTTATTAGTTTATTTGCACATAGACACCCTTTTTTGTTGAAAAGAAGTCTTCTGAAAAATAATCCTCGAGGTCGAAAATTATAGAGGTGTTTTTAAATGGTTTTACTTCATTTTGAAGCTCTCCTCCTTTAAGGCATATAAGCCCGTTAGGCAAACCATTTATTTGTTCCTTCTTGATGTTTTTTCTGATAAGTTTAACAAGATCGGAAAGAGGCATAACTGCTCGGCTCACAACAAAGTCGAATTTTGTTTTTTCCTCCTCCACACCACAGTGTCTGAAAGTGACATTTTTAAGTCCTATTGCGGTTGCAACCTCTTGAGCAACTTTAATTTTTTTCCCAATTCTGTCAACCAAATGAAATTTGGTATCCGGAAACATAATAGCAAGAGGAATTCCGGGAAAGCCTCCACCTGTTCCAACATCCATTATTGTTGTCCCTGGTTTGAAATTAATAATTTTTGCTATTGCCAAAGAATGAAGAACATGATGCAGATAAAGATTCTCGATATCCTTACGGGATATAACATTGATTTTTGAATTCCAATCAAAGTAAAGGTCATAAAGAGCATCAAATTGATTTTTTTGTTCTTGAGTTAGTTTTGGAAAATATTTCTCTATTAATTCCATAAAAAGGTTTTGTTTTAATTAGCAATTGGCTGGCTGTTAATGATTGGAAGTACCGGACTTTCCTCAATAATATAAGGAATAAGCTTGTCCCACTCAACAAATACCTCAATGGTACCTGCCGCATAAACAGCTATCTCGTATGGATTGTAAGTCCATTTCATGCCTTTTTCATTTACAAGGAAGTTGTCTGTTGGAGAAACCTCTTCAAGACTGAAAAATCCCTCCTCATTCAATTGTTTAGGGTCGGTATATCCTCTGTCTGCAGCAATCGTCGAGATTATAATCTTGGCAACCTCTTCAAAGTTGGATTCAGAGAAGATATCTACAAGTGTAATCGGAGTGTTGTTTTTAGCATCGATAACAAAATTAGTATTTGCCTGCATTCCGTGGGCTCCACCTGTATAAGTGTAAAAATTTATTGTATAACTTATTATGTTTCCTGCATTAAAATATATCGAAGAACTTGATTTTTCAACATAATTCATCCAAGCACCAACCATGTTGTCATTATCCTCGCTCTTGAATTTTTTATAATCCTCCTCAAGAAGAAGATAGTTTTCAACATAATCTTTCATGTAGGAATTAGCGGCAATTGTCGGAATCTGACCAATATATTTATCGCCGAAATAATCTGCCACAAAAAGTTCTTGAAGTTTTGTCAGCTTCTCTTGTGATTCACCGGCTGAAGGATAAACCATTTCCAAGGAAAAATCACATTTCGGTTTAGTTGAATCATTAAAAAGATTGACCATTGTATCGAGTTTGACAGTCTCAAATTTTATTTGATTCTCTTTGATTTTTTCTTTTCCTGTACAAGCCATCAGCAAGCCTAACGATAAAATAAAAATAGTTGATTTATGACCAGATAGAAGTTTCATATTTGCAATTGTTAGAATTATACAAACTAAAATAAGCATAAAAAATTTACCCCCTACTTTCGGACAATATATAAAATTGGTTTAGAATAATAAAATATTTACCCTCTTAAATATTTAGTTTAGTGTTAATTTATTAGTGAGTAATTATATTTCTGTAATCTTGACCTTTTTTGTTGTTTTGAAAGACTTAGGCATTGATTAATCTGAGACAAATGTACTCTTTTTTATTAAATCATTAACATATTATTTAATGAGTTAAAATTCTTATTTTCCCTTTGCCTTAACCTCCAATTTAATAAGAAAAAAGTTTAGAGGCTGTATTATTAAAACTCTTTCTTTTCTATTATAAAAATGACATGACTGCAGCCCTCTTTAATAGAAAAAAAGAGTGAAAAAAAATATTTCTATGGCCTAAGGCAAACTCATCTGTAAGAGCTTGATTTCAATTGCTTCGTCCCTTGAAGATGTTGGATTCATTAATAGAAACAATTCTTCCGGAAAAATAAATCTTATTTGAATTGAAGTTTGGAGAAACTGTGGCGGCGGCATAATTGCCTCCTGCATACAATGTTATCAAAACCTGGGCTGAAACAGAAATTCCTTGTACACTGTAGGCATAAGAGACCTTTCCTTTTTCGTTCTTGGAAAACTTTACTCCATAAATGTTGCCATCAACAGTAATTCCGCCTAACCCATTTGGTGTTGGACGATAGGTGTCGAAAGCTACCTGAATCACTCCATGCTTGCCATCAACCTCAATAAAATTGAGATGTGAGAAAAGATAGGCAGTACTGCCGGAACGAAAAGTGGCTTTATCAATTTCCATAACAAAACTGTTGTTTTCAATTGCATTTAAAGCCTCTGCATAAAGCCTTTCATTATATCCGTTGTTCTTATCCTTAACTTCTTCATTAAATTGCGTGCTTTTGCATCCGCCGAAAAATACTGACAAGAAAATAATAAGCCAAAAATATTTTTTCATAATAAATGGTATGGTTATAAAATAGCTATTCATTTTTATAACATTCCATTTGTTGAAGAGGTCGATGTTAATAATCTAAAAATTATTAATAAAGACTACCTCCATTATAAAAATACATATCATCTTATTTCTTTGCCGCTCTATAATAAAGAGTGGTGCAATTTTCTTTTCTAAATATTTTTTTTGCCGTATCTCTCAGCTTTTCCGGAGTAAGAGCATAGTATTTTTCTACCTCTGTATTTATGTCTTCAGCTTTGCTTAAGAGTTCAAAATAAGCCAGATTTGTAGCCTTGTTAAGGTAATTGATATTTGAAAAAACATCATTTGATTCAAACTTATTTACAAGCTTGCGAAGCTCATATTCTGAAACAAGCTCGTTTTTCAAGATTTCAACCTCCTCTTGAAGAGCTTTATCTGCCTGCTCCAAAGATATGCCTGGAGCGGGTTTTCCGGTAAGATAGAAAAGGCCCGGATCAATGCTCCCGCTAATATATGCGTTCACCTCAGAGAAAAGCTTCTTTTCCATAATAAGATGCTGATTTAATCTGGCGGACCTGCCATTTGAAAGAATGTCTGAAAGAATGTCATAGCAATGATATTCACTATCGAGCCTTCCTCCGATATGATATGCCTTGGTTATTGCATCAATAGGAACATTTTTGTAAACTTCTATGAATCTTTCCTCGGTTTGGATTGGTTCAACAGGTATTTCTCTTTGCTTTAACTGGCGATAAGGGATATCTCCAAACCACTTTTCAACAATTTTTTTCGTTTCTTCAAAAGAAATATTGCCTGCAACAGCCAAAATTGCATTGTTTGGAGCATAGTGACTGAAAAAGAACTCCTCAACATCAGAAAGTCGGGCATTTTCAATATGAGAAATCTCTTTTCCTATTGTAGGCCACATATAAGGATGAACAGTATAGGCAACAGGTCTTAATATTAGAGGAATATCTCCATAGGGCTGGTTTAAATTTCGCTGTTTAAACTCTTCAATTACTACTTGTTTCTGAACATCAAGACTTTTCTTGTCAAAGTTTAAGCTCAGCATCCTGTCTGATTCAAGCCAAAGAGCTATTTCAATGTTTTCTTTTGGAACAACTTCGTAATAGTTTGTAATATCTTCGCTTGTCCAGGCATTATTTTCACCACCTGCCTCCTGTAAAGGGGTGTCAAAGTCCGGAATGTTTTTTGAACCTCCAAACATTAAATGTTCAAAAAGATGAGCGAAGCCTGTTTGGTTTGGGTTTTCATTTCTCGACCCTACATTATATAATATGTTTACTGCAACCATTTCGGTGCTCTTATCCTCATGATGAAGAAGCTTGAGTCCGTTTTGTAAAGTATATTTGTTTACCTCTATCATTTTATAATAATTTCATTTTCATTTTAATATCGCTCAAAGGTCTGTCATTACTGTCAGTTTTTGCCTTCTGTATCTTGTCTACAACATCATATCCTTCAATAATCTCGCCAAAAACAGTATATTCACCATCGAGCCAAGGTGTGCCACCCTCTGTTTTATATATACTTCTTTGCTCTTCAGTAAATTTGAAAGGTGCATAATCTTTAAGGTAAATCTCTTTTGCTATGTTTTCGAGAGAATCCATATAAAATTGAAGAACATTCATGTCATTGGAATTCTCAATTTGATGAGAGCGTTCAATGTTATCATTATAAAGTTTGTTAACCTCAAATTTTATAACAGTCTCCTTTCTTTTTCTCTCAATCTCGTTTAAATCGTAATCGGAAAATTGTTTACCTGTAACGATATAGAATTGACAGCCGCTTGAAAGTTTTTCCGGATTGACATCATTGCCCTCTCTTGCAGCGGCAAGAACACCTTTCTTATGAAAAATTTCAGGGAATCTAAATTCAGGCTTTATGCTTTCGCCGGTTCCTCCATCACCAAGAAGAGTTTCCGGTTGAGCATCTTTAGAATTAGGATCACCGCCTTGAATCATAAAATCATTGATTACTCTATGAAAAAGCAAATCATTATAAAAACCGCTTTTTACCAGTTTTATGAAATTATCCCTATGTAAAGGTGTTTCATTATAAAGTTTAACTTTAATGTTGCCTAAATCGGTTTTAATTAAAACAATCTGTTCATCACTTTGATTTTTATTGATACAGCTAAAACATAGAGAGATTAATATAATGAAGGAGAGGAGCTTTTTCATTTGTATATAATTTTATTTTTCTAACCGTTACCTCTAAGGTACAAATGCGCCATTTATATACCTTCTGTTGGGTATCTCATCTTTAGGTGAGTTATGGCGGTTTCATTTTTTAAAATAATTATAGAATGTGACGTATCTATTTTATATAAATATAGGTATTTATGTAAATAAACAATCCTAAAAATAAAAAAAAGAGGCTCTCTCTTTTCTATTAGTCATAAACTGAATAATATAAATAGGAGAGAACCTCGATTTTTTTAATATTTCAATCTCAAATAAAGAGTTTGATTAAGCTTTTTCCAAAGTCAACGTAATAGTTGGCTGATCACAAACTTCTGTCGGTCCAAAATATTGGATAGGACCAGGATAAACGTAAGATGTAGATTTAGCCCATTCGTCACGCATTGAAGCAAAAGCTTTAAATGGAGCTCCATCAAGTTTTACCAACGCTTTTTGTATAACAGGTTTCATTTCTCCGTGACGACGTTCCATGTTCATCATCATTGTAATAGGAATACCACCTGCTATCCACTGTTCTGCTGGAGCAGTCAAGTTTTCAATTGCAGACATATACCCTGTTTTTCCTGCACCAATCAGCATTGCCGCGTTGAAACCTAAGGCATAGCAATAGTCGGCATCAAAGTTAGAAGGCGCGGCACAACGTCCTTCATAACCGAAAAAGTGATATTGAGTTGCAAACTTGCCATTATATTTTCCATCTTTCTTCATTTCAGCAAGACGACGTCCAACCATTTCACCAAGAAGCTTTTCAGTCTCAATCAAAGAAACCTGAACGTTTCCATGAGGGTCACGGTCAAGAGAAAGCTGACGGGCAACACCCTCAGGAAGACTTGCATAAACAGCAGCATTAGCTTCAGAAAGGTGGTTGATGATATATTCACGCTGAGCAGATTTCTTTATCATAGAGAATTCAGAAGCGTTATGAGCAAGGAAGTCATTAAGCTCTGCAATAAGATTTTTCATTGCAGGAATAAACTCTATCAAACCTTCAGGGATAAGAACTGTTCCATAATTGTCGCCATTAGCGGCACGCATAGCAACAACTTGAGCGATTTGTTCGATAACTTCATCCAAAGTCATGTTTTTTGCCTCTACCTCTTCAGAGATGATACACATGTTTGGCTGAGTTTGCAAAGCGCATTCCAAAGCGATATGAGAAGCAGAGCGACCCATAAGTTTGATAAAGTGCCAGTATTTTTTAGCTGAGTTACAGTCGCGTTCGATATTACCGATAACTTCTGAGTAAACTTTACAAGCAGTATCGAAACCGAAAGATGTCGCTATCTCAGAGTTTTTCAAGTCTCCGTCAATAGTTTTAGGGCAACCAATAACCTGAACGCCTGCTTTAATCTGAGCATAGTACTCAGCTAAAACACAAGCATTAGTATTTGAATCGTCACCTCCGATAATAACTAAAGCACCGATTTTTAGTTCTTTAAGGATTTCAAGACCTTTGTCAAACTGCTCTTTAGTTTCAAGTTTTGTACGACCTGAACCAATAATATCGAAACCTCCGGTATTACGGTATTCATCGATAATTTCGTCTGTCAATTCAATATAATTATGATCAACAAGACCACCGGGACCAAGAAGAAAACCATAAAGCTTGTTAGAAGGGTTCATTTTCTTCAATCCGTCATAAAGACCGGCAATTACATTGTGTCCGCCCGGAGCCTGACCACCAGAAAGAATAACACCGGCATTGATAGCGATAGCATTGTCAGAATCATTGCTTTCAACAAATGTTATTGAAGGCATTGCATAGGTGTTAGGGAAAAGTTTTGCGATAGCTTCCTGATCGGCAACCGATTGAGTAGGAGCTCCTTCGTTTACTTTAACCGAACCTTTTAAAGCTTTAGGCAATTTTGGTTGATAGGCTGCACGTGCAGTCTGTAAAGCACTTTTTTTCATAAATCTATTAGGATTATCTGTATTTTTAATTAATAACCTGCTAATTGCTGTGCAAAGTTGATATTTTTATTTCATAATTCAAATACAGCCATAATTAAAAACTACCAATATTTTAGCTTTAAAGTGTTATAAAGTTAATTTATTTAAATTCTTGGTAAAACATAATTTAAGAGCTTTATACAAGAAAAGAAAATCTTTGGTATAATAAGAGAAAACGTTTAACTTTGCTGAACAAAAAAATAGACTTTTAAGACTATTCATCACTTATAAACAAAACAGCGAATTATGATTTATTCACACGAAGTAGAACACATGTGTGTTGTAAAAAAAGGCGCCAATCACCAATGCGCTCCGATTCCTGAAGAAGGAAAATGGGTAAGATCAAAACAAATCACTGACATTTCAGGATTAACTCACGGTATTGGCTGGTGTGCTCCTCAGCAAGGTGCTTGTAAGCTTACTTTGAACGTTAAAGACGGTATCATTGAAGAGGCTTTGGTTGAAACAATCGGTTGTTCTGGTATGACTCACTCTGCAGCTATGGCTTCAGAAATCCTTCCTGGAAAAACTCTTTTGGAAGCTCTTAATACTGACCTTGTTTGCGATGCTATCAATACGGCAATGCGCGAACTTTTCCTTCAAATTGCATACGGACGTACTCAGTCTGCTTTTTCTGAGGGTGGTCTTGCTATCGGTGCCGGTCTTGAAGATTTAGGCAAAGGTCTTCGTTCTCAAGTTGGAACAATGTATGGTACAAAAGTTAAAGGTACTCGTTATTTGGAAATGGCTGAAGGATATTGTACTCGTATGGCTCTTGATGCTGACAACGAAGTTATCGGTTACGAGTTCATTCACCTTGGTAAATTTATGGAAGCTGTAACAAAAGGCACTCCCGCTGCTGAAGCTTTGGAAAAAGCAAAAGGTACATACGGACGTTTTAAAGATGCAGTAAAATATATCAACCCACGTCATGAATAAAAAACTAATCTTGCTTATCCTTCGCATTTTATGTGTTGTAACTACGGTTGTAAGCCTTGGTTTTACAGCATATTTCTGGCATCTTGCTATGCCTATGAAAAGTGTATTGTGCGCAATGGGGGGAGCAATGATTGTTTTTAACCTTATCGTTTCGATCTTTCTTATTAAAAAAAATATGAAATAGGGGTATATCTCTTTTCATATCTAATAAAAAGGATTTTCTATCGGGTAATTCCAAAAAGGAGGGTATTTATATTTTATTCTCCATCATTATTCATTAAGAACAAAATAAAAAAAATAATATGGCTTTATTTGAAAGTTACGATCGCCGTATAAACCAAATCAACGCAGTGTTGAATTCTTACGGCATCAAAGATATCGACGAAGCAAAAGCTATTTGCGACGCTAAAGGTATCAATCCGTACAAAACATGTGAAGAAACTCAGCCTATATGCTTTGAGAATGCTAAATGGGCGTATGTTGTTGGAGCTGCTATCGCTATCAAAAAAGGTGCTTCTCACGCTGCTGATGCTGCTGAGGCTATCGGTGAAGGTCTTCAGGCTTTCTGTATCCCCGGATCTGTTGCTGATGACCGTAAGGTAGGTATCGGACATGGCAATCTTGCTGCTCGTTTGCTTCGTGAAGAAACTAAATGTTTCGCTTTCCTTGCAGGTCACGAATCTTTCGCTGCTGCTGAGGGAGCTATCAAAATCGCTGAAATGGCAAACAAAGTTCGTAAAGAACCTTTGCGCGTTATTTTGAACGGTCTTGGTAAAGATGCTGCTCAGATCATCTCTCGTATCAATGGCTTTACTTATGTTCAAACTCAGTTTGACTATTATACCGGTGCTTTAAACGTAGTTATGGAAAAATCATATTCCGATGGCCTACGCTCTAAAGTTAAATGTTATGGCGCTGACGACGTTCGTGAAGGTGTTGCTATCATGCGTGCTGAAGGCGTTGATGTTTCTATCACTGGTAACTCTACAAACCCAACTCGTTTCCAACATCCTGTTGCAGGTACTTACAAAAAAGAATGTATGGAAAACGGACATAAATATTTCTCTGTAGCTTCCGGTGGTGGTACTGGTCGTACTCTTCATCCTGATAATATGGCAGCAGGTCCTGCTTCTTACGGAATGACAGATACTATGGGACGTATGCACGGAGATGCTCAATTTGCCGGTTCTTCATCAGTTCCTGCTCACGTAGAAATGATGGGATTCCTTGGTATGGGTAACAACCCTATGGTTGGCGCTACAGTTGCTGTAGCTGTAAATGTAGCTCAGGCTTTGTCTAAATAATTTTTTAGAAATAATTCAAAAACTCCTGTTATCATTTTGATGGCAGGAGTTTTTTTGTTCTATAGAGTTCTGATGTTTTTTATTGCATTGTTAATCTTTTTATAGAGAAAATACTCATTCTCTGTGCTTTAATAAAAATTTTTTGTGGATATTCAAGCTTAGACTTTGTGATTTAATTATTTGCCTGATTGTTATTGCCTATTTTTATTCAAAATTCAATCTTTAAAATAGTGATATGATTAATGTTTGAACCTTTGGTATAGATTAATAGCCGTTTATGTATTATTTGTCAATTTTTATGGTTTTATATTGTTGAATGCTTACTAAAATAGATATGAAATTCTTATGTCATCAATTATTTTGAAAGAAATACCATCAATTTTCTTATGTCAATTCTGAAAACTTGAATTTTAATCAGTCTTTTCATGATTTTATTTGGTTTTTTTGTGCTTTTCACTGTGGAAAATTTTAAAAAGACTGATTAAAAAAATGTTATTGCCAATTAAAATCGATTTTTTGACAAAGAAAATTTAATTGAGGACAATTTAAAATTTAAAAATTTGACTAATTGTCTGAAAAATAGGGATTTGAAATTTTTATTGTCGCAATTTTATTGATTTGTGTCAAAATTTAGAAGTTTATAAAAAATGATTATTGTTTTTAATGATTTATATATCAATGATGATTTGAATATTAAATCATGAATATTTGTGAAATGATTATCCATTTAAATTAGAAATACATATATAATAATATTACTTTTTACCCAAAATAAATACAAGCAAAATTCTATAATGTCGTTTTAAAGTTATAGCGTACAAAAAATTAATTAAGTTAATTTTTATCCTTAATTTAGGCTCGTGATGAGAATCAACTAATTTTATGATACTGATGTTCACAATCGAAAGAGTTTATTCAATGAGTTGGCTCAATAAAATCTGATGAAAGACTATCTTGGTCAAGAATCTCTTTTTTGATTATCAATTGGAAAAGTGAAAAACAGTTGTTAATTATTTAATATTATGAAAAAATATTTGATTTACACCTTTTTAGTTTTGATGAGTATATCTTCTTTAAGTTTAAAAGCTCAAAAAGAGGTTATTTATTGCGGTGACAATAAAGTTAAAATAGTTAATGTGGAAGATCTTAAAAATGGGAAGACGGATTTGGTTTGGCAGTGGAGCATTGATGATGCAAAGGATCATATTCCGGAAAGTTTTCACAAATATTTTTCAACACTTGATGAATGTAAATCGGTTAATGGCAATAAACAAATTCTTTTAACATCATCTTCCAACGGTGTGGCTTTAATAGATAGAAAAAGTAAGAAGTGTTTGTTTTATGCCTATGTTCCAATGGCTCATTCTGCTGAATTGCTTCCAAAAGGGATAATTGCAGTTGCCCTGTCAACTCATCCAAAGGGAAACAGCGTGGAGCTTTTTGATATTAATAAACCAAATGAGACAATATTCAGAGACTCTTTGTATTCAGGACACGGCGTGGTTTGGATGAAAAAGCAAAAAAGGCTGTATGCTTTGGGTTATGACGAACTTAGGGAGTATTCTTTAAATAATCGAAAAGGTGGCAATAAATCTTTGACTTTGGAGAATAGGTTTACAATACCTTTAGTTGGTGGACATGATTTGATGAAGGTTAATGATAATGAAATTTTGATTACAGCTCATAAGGGTGTTTATATATTTGACATAAACAGCAATAAATTTTCTCCATTTGAACCATTTAAAGAAAGTGAGAATATTAAATCGGTAAATTATAATAAAAAAACAGGAGCTGTAGTTTACACTAAAGCTGAAATAAGCTGGTGGACACATAATATATACATCCACAACGATGAATTTAAGATAGTGGATAATGATCTGAATATTTACAAATGCAGAGTTTCCAAGTGGTAGTTTACCTTTGAAAAAGTTGATGTTTTTAACATGGTACTCTATTATAAATATAAAAATGTCAAAAATGATACCATTTATGTCATAATTATAAAAAATGCAAGTTGAAAAGTGTATAATTTTGATTTAGAGCAAATGAATATTATTTACCTGTAGGTAATAATTCTCTACATAGGAGGATGATTGAATGTAAGTTTTTAATCGATTATCATTGATATAGGAGGAAATAATGATTGTTGAGAAGCTTATGATATGGCAAAATTGCCGATATAAGATGATCCCTAAATATTAAATAGATATAATTATTTAAATATTAGTTTATAAGGATTTGCCTACCTTATAAACATACAGATTTAATTTATTATTAAAATAACCTTAAATAATTAAAGGCAGAGAATACACATTTTAATAATCTAATTTGAAAATCACAAAATTTAAGTTGAGAGAAATATATGCGGACTATTAATTGAATTTTTATCTGCTTTATTATTTCCGAAAGATATTGCAAAACGAACTCGATAAACATTTAAAAGTATAAACTTTAAAAATGTGATCGATGAGTTGAAGAATATCTTTTACAAAGACCTGAAAAACTATCAATAAATTAAAAATACGTATTCTTTATTGGCCTAATTCTATTTGAACGGTAATTTTAAAGATATCATGTTGCTGTTATTGGAATTCTGAAAAGAGATAACACTATTTCTCTTTAATATAATGGTTAAACTGAGGCATATATTTAATTTAAAAATAGAAATGCACTGATAATAATTAGTTTAACGATCTCTATGTTGAAAATTTATTAAGATTTCTAAATGATTTGATTGAGCCTGAGGTAGAAAAAATAATTATCCATGAAAAAGAAAAATAATTAGGCTCAATATAGAAGATAAATGAGATTGCATGAAAAGAGAAGATATTTTAAATATCAAAAAAATGAAAAACAATTTCTATTAACAATCCTTTAAAGCTAATTTATTTTAATATGAAAGAAAAAGGAAGAATTGTCTTTTTGCTACTCACTGTTTTATGTATGCTTCCGTTCTCTTTAATGGCGCAGCAGAAAACAATTAAAGGAAGAGTATTGGAAAAGGAAACCGGTGAGCCATTGCCGGGTGTGGCAATTACAGTTGAAAAATCAACCAGAGGTGTTACAACTGATATTGATGGTTCTTATGAAATTAAAGTGGCACCTACCGATAAACTGACATTCTCTTTTATTGGTATGGCTTCACAGACTGTTCCAGTTGGAAACAAGAGTATAATTGACATTCAATTGGCACCAACAGCAAACGAACTGGATGAGGTTACGATTGTAGCATTCGGTAAACAAAAGAAAGAGAGTATTACCAGTGCCATCACAACCGTAACGCCAAAAGACTTGAAGGTCCCTTCAAGTAACTTGACAACAGCTTTGGCTGGAAACGTAGCAGGTGTGATTGCGTACCAAAGAAGCGGTGAACCGGGCAAGGATAATGCAGATTTCTTTGTTCGTGGTATTACAACTTTCGGAGCAAATACAAGCCCGCTTATTTTGATTGATAATATAGAACTTACTTCAACAGATTTGGCTCGTCTACAACCTGATGATATAGCAAGTTTCTCAATTATGAAGGATGCAACTGCAACAGCTCTTTATGGAGCCCGTGGTGCCAATGGTGTAATTCTGGTTACAACAAAGCGTGGTGCTGAGGGTCCTGCAAAAGTTTTTATACGTGTTGAGTCTTCACTTTCACAGCCAACTGACAATGTTGAATTGGCAGATCCAGTTACCTATATGAAACTTCAGAATGAGGCTGTTTTGACTCGTAATCCACTTGGTGAACTACCTTATTCGCAAGATAAGATTGAAAACACATTGAAACCGGGTTCAAGCCCATATATCTATCCTGCAAACGATTGGTATAAGATGTTGTTTAAAGATCATTCAAACAGTTATCGTGGTAACTTAAGCGTAACCGGTGGTGGTAAAGTAGCTCAATATTATGTTGCCGCAGCTTACACTATTGATAATGGTATTTTAAATGTTGACAAGCGTAACACCTTTAATAATAATATTAGTTCAAAGAATTATACTCTTCGTGCCAATGTTGATATTAATGTAACAAAGACAACAAAACTTGCTGTAAGATTAACAGGTAACTTTGATGACTATACCGGTCCGCTTCAAGGTGGAGCAGCAGTTTATAATATGGTCGTTCATTCAAATCCGGTTTTATTCCCTGCATATTATCCGAAAGACGAGGACTTTAAATATACTCAACACATTATGTTTGGTAATTATGGTACAGGAGACTATCGCAATCCTTATGCAGAAATGGTAAGAGGATATTCAGACAGCAACCGTTCTCAGATGTTGGCTGCAATAGAGGTGAATCAAAATCTTGATTTTGTAACCAAAGGATTGTCTTTTATGACAATGGTAAATATTTCCCGTTTGTCAAATTACAGCGTTGCCCGTTCTTATAAACCTTTCTGGTATGGATTGACAGATTATGACAGCTATACAGGAGAATATCATCTTGAAAGAATAAATGATAATGGTACTGAATATTTGGGATATTCTGAAAGTGATAAAACTTTGACTTCAACTTTATATACAGAATCACGATTAAATTATAACAGAGATTTCAAAAAGAATAATTTGAGCGGATTGTTGGTATTTACAACAAGAGAATATCTTGCTGCCAATCAAGGAAGCCTTCAGCTTTCTTTGCCTTCAAGAAATGTCGGATTGGCAGGACGTTTTACATATTCTTATGATTCAAGATATTTTACTGAATTCAACTTTGGATACAATGGTTCTGAAAGATTCTCTGCAAACCATCGTTGGGGCTTCTTCCCATCTTTAGGTACTGCTTGGATGGTGTCAAATGAGAAGTTCTTTGAACCGTTTTCATCGGTCTTAAGTAAATTAAAACTTCGTTATTCTTATGGTTTGGTTGGTAACGATCAAATCGGAAGTGGCTCAGACCGTTTCTTCTATCTTTCAGAAGTAAATATGGAAGATGGTGGACGTGGCGCTTATTTTGGAGAAAATGCTAATGTTGGCGGTGCAGGTATCCGCATCAATCGTTATGCAAATGATAATATCACTTGGGAAAAATCTGCCAAATCAAACTATGCAGTTGAACTTGGACTTTATAATAAAGTAAACATCATAGCAGAATACTTTACAGAACATCGTGAAAACATTCTTATGACTCGTTCGGCTATTCCGGGAACTATGGGATTGCAGGCTTCCGTTAAATCAAATATCGGTGAGGCTAAAGCTCATGGTATTGATATACAATCTGACTATCAGCAGGTTTGGAACAAGGATTTCTGGACTTCAGCCCGCGCTAACTTAACTTATTCAACAAGTGAATATAAAATCTATGAGGAACCTGCTTATAAAGAATGGTGGCGTTCTCATGTCGGACAGTCTTTAGCACAAAATTGGGGCTATATAGCTGAACGTTTATTCTTGGATGATGAAGAGGCTGCCAACTCTCCAAAACAAGATTTTGGCAGCGAATACGGCGGTGGCGATATAAAATATACAGATGTAAATGGCGATGGTATCATTACCTCTGCCGATCAAGTCCCAATTGGTAATCCGACTTCTCCTGAAATCATTTATGGATTTGGAGTCTCTTTAGGATATAAAGGATTTGATGCTTCTGTTTTCTTCCAAGGCTTGGCAAACGAGTCTTTTTGGATTGATGCCAGCAATACTTCTCCTTTCCAGAATCAAACTCAACTGCTAAAAGCTTATGCCGACAGCCACTGGTCAGAAGACAATCAGGATTTATATGCTTTGTGGCCTCGTTTAAGTCCGTCGGTTAATAAAAATAATGTTCAGACAAGTACTTGGTTTATGCGTGATGGTTCTTTCCTTCGTCTAAAACAAGCAGAAATTGGTTATACCGTTCCACAAAAATTACTAAAGAAATATCATGTCGATAATTTAAGGTTTTATGTAAGTGGAACTAATCTTTTGAGTTGGAGCCGATTTAAACTTTGGGATCCTGAAATGGCAGGCGATGGTTTAGGTTATCCTATTCAAAGAGTGTTTAATTTAGGTATTAACTTAACATTTAATTGATTGTAACTATGTTTAGAATAACAAAATTTAAAAATAAATGTCTAATTGGAGGGTTGGGACTATTATTATCTTTCTCCTCTTGCAATAATTATTTGGACATTGTTCCGGATGATGGTATTGCAACATTAGAGACAGCATTCAATTTACGTACAACAGCTATCCGTTATCTTTACACTTGCTATGGCTTTCTTACTTCGGACGGTGATTTGGATGGAGACCACGGTCTTCTGTCGGGAGACGAAATCTGGACTGTCTATGATAGAAGGGAAAGCGATGGTTATTTCAGTGGAAATCTTTTTAATATTGCCCGTGGTTTTCAGGGAGCTACCTCAACTTACGGAAATGACTGGAATGGTATTTATGAAGCAATACGTTGTTGCAATATATTGATTGAAAAAGCAAATACAGTTCCTGATCTTCCTGCCTGGGAGGCTGCCCAATGGATTTCAGAGGCTAAGGTATTGAAAGCTTACTATCATTTTCATTTGATTCGCAAATGGGGACCTATTCCATTGATTAAAGATAATCTTCCAATCGATGCTCCTGTTGATCAGGTTCGTGTTTATCGTGATCCGATTGATTCATGCTTTAATTATGTTCTTCAACTTTTGGATGAGTCAATGGCAGATCTTCCATTGGTTAACCAAAGCCGTGATGAATGGGGTAGAATAACAAGACCGATTGCGGCTTCATTAAAGGCTAAGGTATCAGTATTTGCAGCAAGTCCATTGTTTAACAACAATAAAGACCAGGCTACAATTGTCGATAAAAGAGGCACTCACCTTTTTGCAACAGACAAAACCGATGAACAGGTAAACGAACGTTGGACTGCCGCTGTTAAAGCTTGTAAAGAGGCTATTGACATCTGTCATGAGGCAAATATGGAAATCTATTATTATGATGGAAATCTTCGTTTAAATGACACTCTTAAGACAGAGTTAAATTTAAGAAATGCATTTAATGAGAAATGGAATACTGAGATTATATGGGGTAACACTCATACTTCGGGAACTGCTAATTCTAATATTCAGTTTTGTTCCTCTCCAAATCTTCAATGGATAGACTATCCTGATATTCCATCTCTTTGGAATAATATTCAGGCTCCGTATAAAATTGCTCAGCAATACTACACCAACAATGGTCTTCCTATTGAAAATGATAAAAAATGGGCAGGCGTGGATCCTATGACGTTAAGAACCGGTGATTATGCTAACCGTTGGTATATCCGTCAGGATTATGTCACTGATGAATTTAATTTCAATCGTGAACCGAGGTTTTATGCTTGGTTAGGTTTTGACGGTGGACAATGGTTTGGTCAAAAAGCTTCTTTAAATGACTTGAATCCGAGTGATCTTTTCTGGGTTGCATGTCGTGTAGGTGGCAATCAACAAAAGAAAGGATATGATTGGGGTCCCATTACAGGTTACTATCTAAAGAAATTTATCCATTATCAAAACCGTCAGACTTCAGCCACAGAATATTCAACAGTTTATTATCCATGGCCGATGATTAGACTATCTGACTTGTATCTAATGTATGCTGAAGCCATCAATGAAGCTGAAGGTCCTACAGGAGCGAACAGTGAAGAGATGTTTAAATATATTAACTTGGTACGTGAAAGAGCAAATATCCCTGATGTAAAAACTGCTTGGGATAATTTCAGTAATGCTCCCGGCAAGTATAAAACAGCTGCCGGCATGAGAGAGATTATTCACCGTGAAAGATTAATCGAACTTTCTTTTGAAGGACATCGTTACTGGGATTTAAGAAGATGGAAAGAGGCTCCTGCTGAATATTCCAAAGGAATTTATGGATATAAGGTTACTGCAAGCAAAGCAGCTGATTATTATCAATTGTTGAAGATTGCCGATCAGACTTTCAGCCTTAAGGATTATTTCTGGCCTATTCCAACAAGCTATATTGAACAGAATCCAAATTTGGTGCAAAATTTAGGTTGGTAATTAAATCATATAATTTTTAATGAATATGAAGAAAATATTATATAGTCTGTTACTTATGTTCTCTCCGGCTATCTATTTTTCCTGTAGCGAGTTGGAAAGAATTGATCAAATAGATGAAGATGCTGCGGCTCCCAAAGCTTTATCCGTTACCGAGGTAAAGAATACTCCCGGAGGCGCTGTTATTAGAGTTAAAATCCCTGATGACAAAAACCTTATGGGTGCTGTTGCAGAATATGAAAGAAATGGTAAAAAATGTATTGCCAAAATTTCAAAATATGTTGACAGTCTTGTTGTTGAGGGCTTCGGAAATACAGAACCAAGAGATATTAAAGTAAGCAGCCTTGGCGTTAATGAAAAGCTTTCCGAACCTGTTATTGTAACAATCAATCCTCTTTTGCCTCCGGTTCAGTCTGTAAAGTTTGACATTGCTGAGACTTTCGGTGGAGTGGTTGTAAAGATTGACAACAACGTCTCTAATGCTGATTTGGCCATCGGTTTATTGGTGGATACTATTCTTACCGATATTGATTTGGATGCTTCTCAGATTAAATGGGCTGATGTAACCACATTCCATACCTCTTCTGAGGCAATAAATCTTTCAAGAAGAAATCTTTCTCCAAAACAACGTATCTACGGTGCTTTCTTAAGAGACAGATGGGACAATTTCTCTGATACTATTTACAAAGTTTTAACTCCTATTGAAGAAATAGAATTAAAGAAGAATACTTATACAAATGCCAATCTTCCAACAGACTGGTTTGTAGTAGCAGAAGGAAATGAAAGTGGATATGGATTACCAAAAATATGGGATGGAGATTTGAGAGGAACATTCTATGCTTCAGCTCACTCAAGCCCGATGCCTTCTTGGTTTACAATTAGTTTGGGATATACTGCATCAATAAGCAGAATCCAGAAATGGCCTCGTAACGACTATGAGCTTTATTCAAGTACAGCCCCTCGTGTCTTCGAAGTCTGGGGTTCTACAAATCCTAATCCTAACGGAAGTTTTGATGAGAGCTGGCATTTGCTTGGTACATTTGAACAGTTCAAACCTTCAGGCTATGGTGAAGGAAGAGAGGTCGGCACAATTACCGAAGAGGACAAAACTTATTGGTATTACAATACTGAATTTGAATTAGTTCCTACTGAAGAGGCTCCTGATCCTTATCAACCTGTCTCTTATATAAGGATTAAAGTTCTTTCCAACTTTGCAACTTACGGAACTGAGGCTACAATGGGACAAGTAATTATTGGTGAATTGACATTCTGGGGACAGATGCATGATGATAAATAAGTTAATTTTAAATTTAACTAATATGAAGAAAATATTATATTTCCTGTCTGTTACATTAATTACTTTAGGTATTTTTTCTTGTAAAGATCAGGATGAAGTTTATAAAGAATTTGTTGTGTTAAACGGTATTACATATCCTCAAAAGGCTGATTCTTTAAGAGCTGTTTCCGGATATAACCGTTTGATTTTAAAATGGATGAAACCTATGGACCCATCTGTTGTCAAAGCCAGGGTTTATTGGAACAATTACACTGATTCTCTTGATGTAGATTTGACTAATGTAACAGATGATTGGGTTAATGTCAGTATTCCTGATTTAGGTGAGGGAACTTATACATTTAATGTAAGGACTTTCGATAAAGATGGCAATTCTTCAATATTAACTGAAGCAACAGGTACATCATATGGTGAATATTATAAAATCACTTTAACAGAAAGATTGGTCGAAAATGCAACAAGAGACCGTAATTATACCGGAACTATCAAGTGGGGTGCAGTTACTTCCGATTTAGCTTACACTGAAATTAGATATGTTTCAAACAGCGGCGAGAAAAAAGTAGTCAGAATGCCGGCAAATCAAAATACTATTGAGTGTTTGGATGCAAAGCCTGCTGTTCCTTTTGAATTTCGCTCATCTTTTGTTCCTTCATCAGGATTGGATACAATTTCTCTTGATTGGACAACTTATGATACTCCATTTATGTATCAGTTCTCCCGTGATGATTGGACAGCTGAAGCTAAAAATGGAAATCATGATTGGGGTGATGGTAAAGGCGGTTTCCCTTACTTGGTATTTGATGGAGACAAAACTTCCGGATGGCACTCAAAAGTGGGTTCCTCTTTCCCTCAAGTTTTTTCTATTGATATGAAACAATCGCAAATAATGACATCATGTGTTATTGTTCCTCCTTCTCAAACTAATTGGCGTTATTGGGTGGATATTCAAGTATATGTCGGTGATAAACCTTATCCTGCATCCGATCCTGATGCTTCTTGGGGCGAACCTGCAGCGTCAGTTACTTATGATGGCAGTTCAGAATTTACTATTAATTTCCCTGAGGCTATAACAGGAAGATATGTTGCACTTGTTTTCCCTAATTCTCTACCTGGAAGCCCATATATAAGCTTTATGGAATTTAGTGCTTTAGGTTACTAATTATTACGTTATATATTAGCATTATAAATGTCGGCAATTTTATTATTGTCGACATTTATTTTTTTATCCAATTGATTTACATCTTTATTAAATCAATAATTCTAATCAATTTACTTTTAATTTTTTATTTTGCTCCGGTATTATATAAGAGCCTGAACATTAACATCTTTATGTCGGTTAATTAAATAATTGATAATTCAATATTATTTAATTTATTCCTCTATCAGCCAACTATTAAGGATATTAAGAACACTATTTTACTAAAATATATTTATAAATTTGCATAGATTTAAAAAGCAGTTAGTGATAATTGCGTTTTTTTTAATAATGTGGTTGTTTACGCAACTAAGAACTTGCATGTAAAATCGTTTTTTATTGTTATTAATAAGGTGCAAAAACTATATTATTATTTAAGTATTAATAATAGTTTTATTTATCAATTTGACAGGTAGGTTTTTATAATTAAACAGCAATTCATTTAAAAAAGAAAAATTATGAAAATTAAAAATTTCGTTTTAGCTTCCGCCTTGGTTTTAGGAGGAGTAATGAGTGCAAACGCACAGAAAGATGAAGCATTCTTAGGTGCTAAAGTTGGTATGAACATTGCCTCTATGACAAATTCAGAAGGTGCTGATCCAAGAATCGGTTTAAGCGTAGGTGTTTTGGGAGAATATTTTATTACAGACATGTTCGCCGTACAAGGTGAGGTTTTGTACTCCATGCAGGGAAATAAACATGATGTAAAAGGGGTAACCTCCACATTAAAAAATGATTATCTTTCTATTCCGGTGCTTGCTAAAGTATATCCTATGATGGGTCAAGGATTTAATATCTTTGCCGGCCCTCAATTTGCATTTAATGTTAATGCAAGCGGTAAAATCTCAGGTTTAAACATTGATGTTAAAGATGAAGTTGAACCTTTTGATTTCGGTATTGCCTTAGGATTAGGATACGATGCCAAATGTGGTTTTCTTGTTGATGCACGTTGGACTCCAAGCTTGACAAATACTTTTAAAAATAACGGAGTTGACAGCAAAAATTCAGTATTTACAATATCTGTTGGATATAAATTCTAATAAATAGGATATCATTTTTACTAAATAATAGATAAAAGACCTGCAAGTTAATTTTTTACTGCAGGTCTTTTTATATAAATAATATTTTAAAATCATTATCCGCTGTCCAAACGGAAATAACAAGTCTAAAGCTTCTAAATATTTAAGTAATAAAATATTTCTTATTAATCTTATTTCTTTTTACTAAACTTCCATATAGTCCCCTCTGTAAGAAGAGCAAAAACCTCACCGTTCTTTCTCCTTGCAAAATTAAGGACTGAAGAATTCCCGCATTTTACTATTCCTACAAATTGGTTGTCTTTGCTTGTTGTCAATACAATTTCACCTTTTCTTGAGCCTGAATATACAATTCCATCAGATATAAATGCCATGCAAGGATTGTGTTCATAACCCATCTTCATGTCAACCACGCTTTCATTATAGACTGAGTCGGAAGGAAAAGGAACGCACACCAATTCTCCATCCATTGTCTTTCCAAAAGCATGCTTTGTTTTCTCATCATAAGCCAAAGACTCTCTGATTGTATATTTTTTAGTTCTTGAAAGTTGATTTCCTGTTTTTAAATCAAGAATAGTAAAATATCTGTCGGGGGCTACAAGAAGAACCCTATTGTCAGTTACCACAGGCACCACATTGCCGGGAGAATACAAATCGACAGTTTTACCATTATTCCATTTCCATATCAATTCACCTGTCTTTTCGTTAAGGCAATAAAGATAAGTATCCCATGCACCAAACACTACATGACCATCCTTAATTGCTGGAGCTCCCTGAAGCCTTCCATTTTCTCTTATTCCATCAAAACTCCATTCGACTTTTCCGTTTTTTGGATTAATCTTCATAAACCTGCCTGTTCCTGCTCCAATAAAAAGTTTATTGTTTGCAATTGCAGGATCTGAGGTAACAGGAGCTTTTGTTGGTACGCTCCAAACTTTTTTACCTGAATTAATATCAAGTGCCACAACTTCATTCCGGCAGCTTCCAAACATTACAATATTTTTCCAAACTACAGGGGTAGAGTATAGAGGATGTCCTGTTGGATAACTCCAAATAAGATTGCCATTATCAATGTTTCTGCAAATCATTCTCCCGTCAGAAGTACCATACATCATTTTATTGTCATCAATGCAAATACCGGTAAAGAGCGAAGCCTCCTCTTTTATCACCATTTCATGACTCCAATTCTCAGGAAGAGCTCCTCCATTTTGTTCTGGATAAGGAGTCAAGCCGGTGTTTTTGGCCCAATTTTTTGTTTCAAAATCAATAACCATAGAATCTTTGGCTACGCTCTTATAAATATCCTTCCCATTTAAATTATCTTCTTTGTTTAATGTGAAATATTTGCATTTTGCCTCATTTTCATTTATTGTAATTAAAGAAAAGCCCCATTCATTTTCGCCTGACAACAACGCATTGCAAACTATCTGAGGGATTGAGTCTGTATTATAAAGATAAAACCTGTGTTCATGCCCGCAAAAAGCAACTTTTGTATTTAGATTCTTTAAAATAGGAGTAAGGGATGTGAAATTTCCCAATCCATCATTAAGTGGATAGTGAGAGATAAATATGACAGGCTTTTCGCTTTTTAAACTTTTCAGCCAAATGATGTCTTCAGCCTTAACATGACCGTCACTCATCCTCATAAACGGCCCCGTATTTATTCCGCAAAGAGTATAGTCTTTAGTCTCAACAACAAATCTATCATCTCCAAGAAGCTGTTTATAGGTCTTTCCTGCACTTTCAGACCAAGTTGTCTCATGATTGCCCGGAAGAACATAAATTTTCTTTTTAAATCCTGAAAGTCTCTTTGCAACATTCTCAAGCTCTATATTATTCCCTTGATTGGTTAAATCGCCTGCAATAATTATAAATTCGGGATTCATATCCTCAACAGCTTTTATTATATCAGGAAAAATCTTATCCTGATTGTTTCCCGGAGTAATATGAAGGTCTGTCAAAAGAATAAATTTCAGGTCTTCGCCAAAGGCAGAAGCCGAAAACCAAAAGCTTAAAATAAATATGCACGCTGCATATTTTATGGTTGAAATCTTATTGTAATTTAAAGTCCTCATAAATGTGGTATTTGAATTTTTAAGATAAATGTATATTCTCAATAATAGTAAATATCTACTTGTTGAGATTGGTATATTAATTTTCTGATTGTCTATATAAATAAATTGACATCCATTTATAATAGATGTCAACTTATTATTGAGTGCAATTTAAAAAATATTGCTTAAAACATTTAAAATAATTCTTCTTTAATTCATTAACTTAATTTCTATCCCCTCAGATGGAGGAACAGCATCTTGAGAAACAGCCCATTTTTTATTTGGTCGATTACCCATTTCAAGTATCAAAGTTCCTCCCTCCATAATATCTTTATGTGAGAAATATGTCCTGTCGAGCTTTTCTCCGTTTAAGGTTGCCGATTGGATATACTTGTTGTCATGAGAATTGTTTCTTGCAATAACAGTAAATTTCTTTCCATTGTCAAGATTGATGGTTGACTTGTCAAATAAAGGACTTCCTATTACATAATAGGGTAAACCTGTAGTTGCAGGATAGAATCCCATAGCAGAGAAAACATAAAATGCAGACATTCCACCACCATCTTCATCACCGCAAATACCCATTAAATCATTTCTAAACCAACTCTCCATTAACATTCTTATTCTCTTTTGTGTCTTCCACGGTTGTGAAACATAATTATAAAGATACGGAATATGGAAACTCGGTTCGTTACCCATAACAAACTGTCCAACATTTCCTGTTGCATCGGGATGAACAGCATAGTATGTCCATTTGGAACGGTGCATACCTTCATTAAAAAGCTGGTCAAGTTTGTTTATGAATTTCTCTTTCCCATCAAAAAGGTCTATCAGATCGGCCATGTTATGATGAACATTCCAAATATATGTCCAGGCATTATTTTCATCATAATAGGCTCTTGCACCTATACCTCCTGAAAATATGTAATCAAATGGTTCGATAAAATTACCGTCCTTATCTTTAGGATGGAAAAAGCCTGTTTCCTTATTGAAAAGGTTCCTGTAGTTATAAGCCCTTTTAATATGAAAATTGTATCCATCCTTATCGCCAAGCTCTTTTGCCAAACGAGAGATGCACCAATCATCATAAGAGGCAGCCTGAGTGACAGCCACAGCTTCTCTTTGTTCAAATTCGCTTACACCCTCTACTGTCTCCTTTTCATCAGGATGAAGAGCCGGAAACCAACCGTTCTGATGATAAAAATCATCAAGCTCAGTCTTTGGCGCCCTGCACCAAGGAATCATAGTTTCATTTAAGACGGTATTGTTAAGAGCTTCATAGGCTTTTCTAATATCAAATTTCAGATCTTTCGCCAAAGCATCTGCAAATATTGCTGTTGAGTGATTGCCATTCATGCAATGTGCATCTCCAAAAACGCAAGGGAAAGTTGGCATCCAGCCGGAATGATCATACATTCTCAAATATGAAACAAGCTTTTCCTCCTCTTGAGCAGGATTAAGAATTGTTTGTAAAGGGTGCAGAGCATGATAGGTGTCCCAAATCCAGTCGTCAGTCCAAAAAGGAACTCCATCATCCTGATGAACCTGGTTGTCAAAACCACTGAAATAACGTCCATCTTCAGAAATATTTATCATTCTTTCATGAGATCGATACAAAGCGGTATAAAAGACTGTCTTTTCATCTTCTGTGCCACCCTCGATATCTATTTTACCAAGAGCTTTATTCCATTCATTGCGAGCGTTTTTTGAAACACTCTGCAAATCATAGTCTTTTATCTCCTTCTCTAAATTCTTTTTTGCCTGATCTGCATCTATAAAAGAGATTCCATAGCGAAGTTTAACGTTATTGATTTTGTCGTCAAATTTCAAGTATGCTCTTCCATTCTCTTTATTGGCAACAGATATAGGTGTTTCATTAAACTCCATATAGAAATAATGCTTAATGTTATGATATACGTCATAGCCTGACAGCACATTGCCATTTGCACTGATTTCTCCCTTACCTGTAGTTTTTAACTGAATAATTCTTTCTCCGGGCTCTTCAAAGGTGCATGAATATATTGCAGACTGTTTTGCAGGAGCGAATTCAGTAAATATTCCATAATCATCTAAAAGAACAGAATAATAATATGGATAGGTCTTTTCCTGATCATACCTGTATGAGATATTTGATGGAATATCCTTTTCATTGCCGCAATAGGGCATCAATAAAAGCACTGAGCCCTGTCTATGGGAGGGAACATTTAAAGGAAGGCCATTCATTCTGTCTGTTACAAACTCATTATGCTCCGGAATCATTCTTAACATGCTGTTTGGCAGTTGGCAAGTGGGAAAAGTCGGTACAAGAAGATGACTGATGTTTCCAATTCGATTGTTGACATAATCAACCGGTTCTTTCTTTTGGATTTCACCATTGCAGGAAGAAAGAAAGCCTGAACTGATTATACTCAGGCTTAATATTAAGTATTTCATAAAATATAATGCTTGATTATCACTTTGGGTATTCATTGCATAGAACATACTGTTTGGGTTCATCCTCCTCAATTTCAGGGAAGCGGCCTAAAGACTCATAAAATCTGTTGTCGGCATTATCATCATTAACTTTTGAAACCTCCCCTATAAGGCATGGTTTATCTTCTGCCCAAAAGCAATGATATACATAAGGCTCAAGTGTTATGCTTTCTCCGTTTTCGAGGTGAACGATCTCTCCTGCCTTAATGGTGTGAGAAACACCGTCAATTCTTACATTTAAACTTTCATCGCTTTTTTTCTCATCAGCTGTAGCTTTCCATAGCTGAATAGCCAATTTGCCTCCACCTCTGTTTATAATGTCCTCCATCTTATTCCAATGAAAATGGGTCGGTGTCTTTTGGTTAACCTGTGCAATCATTATTTTTTCGCAATAAGTTTTGCCGGTGCTTCCGTCTTTTAATGATCCATTTCTTATTGTGAAAAGGGTCAATCCCTCCTCATCGAATTTATTTTTTCCGAAATCTGTTATATCCCAGCCCAACTGATGGTCTATTATTTCGCTGTAGTTGTCCATTTTGGCAAATTTTGCCCAATCTTCGGGAGTGGCTTTTGCCCAAGCAGGAAGTTTAAAATTATTTGTGTTCATGAAGTCGATGGCTTCATTGATTGTTTTATTAATTACTGACCTTTTCATGTGTATAAAGATTTAAATATGTTGAATAAAGCTGTTTATATGATTAATATCCGGAGCACCTCCTGTGCAAGTGGCATTTAGAAGATTAAATCTGGCTGATGCACTTGCAAATTGAAGTGCCTTTTCTATTGAATAGTTTTCATGTATTGAATAGAGCATACCCGCACAAAATGCATCGCCTGCACCAACAGTTGATACAATATCTTTTGAAGGTAATTTATAGGACTCAATAAATGCCTCTTTGCCGGCTTTTGTAATCGTATAGCCACCTTCAGGAAAATGGATAGTCACCTGCTCGTTAACTCCGTTGTCAAGCAAAAATTTAGCTGCTCTTTTTAAATTGTCAAGACTATAAGAATCGTCATCCTCTCTAATTCTTATACCACAGCACTGGGCAGCCTCAATCTCATTTATTATTAAATAATTTATGTATGGAAGGCAAGGAACGATAATTTTTGCAAAACGGTCGCTCTCTTCTGAAACAACATCTACAGAGGTTTTGTAACCCTTTTCTTGAAGCATTTTTAGCGCTCTTGCTGCCCTTACTTTATATTCGTTGTCGTAAGAATCTAATTTGTCAAGCAGCAGCAGGTATCCAAGATGAAAGATTTTGGCATTAGTGTCAATATTCTCAAGATGTTTTATATCAAGCCAAGCATTTGCTCCCCGATAATGAAAATATGTTCGTGATTTACCACCCTTTTCAGCCATTACATCGGTGTAGGAGGTAAGTTCTCCAGGAATGACAGTCATAAACTGACCATCAATATTATTGCTTTTTATCTGCTCGATAATGTATTTGCCGTTGGCATCATTTCCTATACATCCTCCGGCATATAAAGGAATATCAGCTTTCATCTTAGCCAAATCGACCAAAACATTGTGAGAGCACCCACCGGCTCCGACTTCAATAGACTCGATAGTGATAAGATTGCCCGGAGAGGGGTATTTCTCTATCATTTTTACTGAATCGACAAGCCAATTGCCTGCCGAAACAATTCCCTTTCTCATGGTATTATTTTTTAAGATATTAATGTGGACATGTGTTTAGGCTTTTCCTTGGCTCTCAAAAAGCCTTATATGATATTCTGCTGTCTCTTCAGAGGCCTCAATCATAAGCCATTTCATATCTATATAATTGTTTTTCTCATTATTGTTGACATAATCTTTTATCTTCTTTGCTACAGCCATTTGCATTGCAGTTGCAACATTGATTTTTGCTATGCCGTTGTGTACGCATGATTTAAAATCCTCTTCGCTTGTGCCGGAACCTCCATGAAGCACCAATGGAAGATTGTTTTTCTCCCTTATCTCAGCCAATCTTTTTATGTTTAGCTTTGGTGTGGCAATGTAATTGCCATGTAAATTGCCTATAGCTATAGCAAGGGCATCGATGCCTGTTTTTTCAATGAAATCTGCCGACTGCTCAACATTGGTGAAAATGTCATCATTCATTTCATTTGGCTTGTTTGTCAATACTTCAGTTGTGTCGCCAACTTTTCCAAGCTCAGCTTCTACATCAACATCGGCAGCTTTTGCCATCTTTACAACTTGAGATGTTATAGCAATGTTATCTTCATAAGGAAGAGATGCTCCGTCAAACATCACACTGTTGAAGCCAAGGCTTATTGCCCTGGCGCATGTCTCAAAACTTTGTCCATGATCTAAATGAACAGCTACAGGAACTTTGCTGCGTTTTGCTGCTTCAAGAAAAATCGGAGCCATAAGCTCCATGGGAGAATATGGAAATTGAACCTCTGCAAGTTGTAGAATAACAGGAGAATTAAGCTTTTCAGCAGCCTTTATTACACCAATTACGTTTTCAAGGCTTAAACAATTAAAGGCACCTACGGCATACCCATCTTTAAAGGCATTGTCGAGAATAGTTTTATAAGATATTAACATATATATTAGTTTAAGAAAAAATTGTTTTTCGTTGGATTTATCTTCGCTGTGAATATTATTATTTAAATCTGCACTTTTATGTGTAAATGTTTATCCGGTATTGGAACTATTGTCCGTATCGATTCTAAGGTATGAAATTAAAGAGCCAATTCCTGCAAAAAAAAATTAATTCTTTATCTATCAATTTACTACCTCTAAAATTAAAATTTATATTTTAATTAGACTGTATAAATTGTCTTGTTTTATTAAATATATTTTCTGAAATGTTTTTTTGGATTTTTTTTGGCCGTTTTAAGTTGGTGGAATCTGTTTGGAAATTAAAATAATTTATTGGATATAGACCTATTTTCTGATTATAATAAATTATTATTTTCTGATTTGAAATTATAATAAATATATAAATGAATATTAATGGTTTTAAGCCTTTTGTAAAGGTGTTTTTTATGGGTATTTGTCATATTTGACATTCAAAATTGCCTAACTTTATTTTTCGAGGTTAATGACTTGGAAATCAGTATAGTATAAATAATAAAATAATTTAAATCTTGATTTTAAAAATTTTCTACTGAGAAAAATTGAATTTAATTACCATTAAACTAATTTTCATCATCGATTTGGCAATTTTAATCAGTCATTTTTACTAAAAATCTAAATAAAATATGCAAATGACTGATGAAAATTTTGATTTTTGATAATTGATACTAAAAAATTGACGTTGCTTTTTTGAAAATAATGGATGACACTGATTGGAGGAGTGAATAAAAATGAAAGAGATTCAATTAATCTATATAAATATCTTAATGCTTTTATATCTATACATATTTAAAATTATAATAGTCTTTATGTCTCATCTTAGATCAATATGATGAATTAATAGATTGATAATCATTTGTGGAAAATGATCTTATTAATTCAAAGCTATAAAAATATAAACTATCGCTATATCGTTGAATCTTTAAGAATCATCTTCTTTCATAATAAATAAAGATTTATACAGATAAATACGTTTTAGACTTTAAACGGGGATTTTGGAATAATGGTAGAACAGAAGGTAGAATAAAAGGTAGACAATTGGTAGAATATTTGCACATTTTATTGGCTTATCTATTGAATTTAAGTCTTTTGTGTGAATATAATTACTCTAAATAAAAAGTGTTTAAACTGCTGGTAAATAGGAAATTGTCGGTTTAAAACAAAAAAGGAATGCTTGAAAAGCATTCCTTTAAGTGACCCTGGAGGGACTCGAACCCTCGACCCAATGATTAAGAGTCATTTGCTCTACCAACTGAGCTACAAAGTCGTTTGTCTTTGATAACGATGCAAAGGTAGATGTTTTTATTAAAACTGCAAATGTTTTTATGGAAAAAATACAAGCTATAAATGGGCTGAAAGGTTAAGTGGCGCAGTTTCTGATAGATAAAAAGGAATTTTTTTTCTATTTTTTTTCATAAAATATTAAATTGAACTTTACATATCTTTAAAGATATTGTTTTAAGAAAAATAGAAGTTTAAATAAGTATAATATAATGTTTAAAGAAATAAAAAAATGTTTCCTAAATTTATTTGGAAACGTTGTTTTTACTATAGGCTTGCATTATCTTTGGATAAGATAAGCTTCGCCTCAT